>NZ_JAQGLV010000231.1 GCF_028292705.1 Collimonas fungivorans
GGCCGGCGACGCTGACCGACACCGACAGGTCGCGGGCGATCAGCGGCAGGATGCCGCCGACAATGTTTTCATCGAGGCCGGCGATGAAAGCCACCAGCGCGAGCAGATAGATACGACGATCCATGGACGGTTTTTGTTGAGTGAGCGGGGAGAGCGCAATGTGCGGCAATCAGCCGCACAGCTAGGGCCTGTTCACACTTGATTTGGGAGTGCGAACGTGCGGCAGGCGTTGCAGGCCTAGGCGCGACGACGCGACGTAGCGGTGCTACGGCAAGGAGAAGCAACAACGGCATGCGACGCCTGCAGCCGTTCCCGAAGGGTTCAAACCAAAACGTGCGCTGGCCGCGTTGCATGGCTTGCTGGGGCACCAGCCCCAGCTGCGCCACGCGCCTTGCCAGCACACGTTTTGGTTTGAACGCATCTCCCAAATCAAATGGGGACAGGCCCTAGGCCGCAGCGATGCGGCCTTTTTTCATGGCGCATGGCGTCGCTATGAAATTCCATGGTTTTATCTATTTGGCAGCTTCCTATGAACGACCAGCAACTACTCCGTTATTCGCGCCACATCCTGCTGGATGACATCGACATAGCCGGTCAGGAAAAATTCCTGGCGGCGCATGCGCTGATCATCGGCGCCGGCGGCCTCGGCTCGCCGGTGGCCATGTACCTGGCGTCGGCCGGGGTCGGCCGCATCACGCTGGTGGATAACGACAGCGTCGACCTGACCAACCTGCAGCGGCAGATCCTGCATACCAGCGAACGGATCGGCCAGGCCAAGGTGGCGTCCGGTAAAACCGCGCTGGCGCAAATCAATCCCGACATTCAGGTGGCGGCGCTGGCGGAACGTGCTGACCAGGCGCGTCTCGGCGAACTGATCGGCGCTGCCGACGTGGTGATCGACTGCAGCGACAACTTCGCCACGCGGCAAGCCATCAACAGCGCCTGCGTTGCCCATCAGGTGCCCCTGGTTTCCGGCGCGGCGATTCAGTTCGACGGCCAGCTCAGCGTGTTCGACGCACGCGACCCCAGCTCGCCCTGTTACGCCTGCCTGTTCCCGCCGGACCGCGAATTCGAAGAAGTCGCCTGTTCCACCATGGGCGTCTTCGCGCCGCTGGTCGGCATCATCGGCAGCATGCAGGCGGCCGAAGCGCTCAAGCTGATCGCCGACATCGGCACCTCCCTGTCCGGTTTCCTGCTGATGCTGGATGCGCGCAGCATGGAATGGACCCGTATCGGCGTCGCCCGCGATGCAAGCTGCCCGGTCTGCGGACAACGCAGCCATTCCTGAGGCCACGCAAACCACACATTGATCGGCATTTTATGCAATTGCCAAATGCGTGATTAGACATATTGCTCTTATCGCCAGGATTTCTTCCTTCAATTGTTCCCGCTGCATTAAATTACGCCTTGTTATCGTGTCGTCACAAGACCCGGTCAACATCACATAACGATAAGCGGGAGACAAAACATGAAACGCAGACAGTTTTTGAAGGGTTCGGCATTCTTCACGGTAGTTGCAGCAACCTCCAGCTTGCTGAGCGCATGCGGCGGCAGCACTAGCGACGGCGGTCCGGGGGAGTTCGTTTTTCCACAGGGAATAGCCTCCGGCGACCCGAAGGAAAGGAGCGTCGTGTTCTGGGCCCGCGTGGTGCGCAACAACGGCGCCATCGCCGTGGGTGCGATTGCCGTGCGGCTGGAAGTCTCGGCCACGCCAGACTTTTCCGCTCTGGCTGCGCAAGCCAACCTGAGCGCGGTCGCCGACTATGATTTCACGGTGCGCGCCAAGATAACGCAGCTCAAGCCCGACACCGTTTATTACTATCGTTTTACCGCCGGCAGCGACGTCAGCGTAGTCGCCCAGACCAAAACCGCGCCGCTCGCCAGCGCCAGCAACAGCCAGGTGCGCTTCGCCTGGTTCACCTGCCAGGACTGGTCGGTCAACCACTGGCAGGCCATGTCCCTGCTGGCGCAGGAAAACCTGGATTTTGTGGTGCACGTCGGCGACTACATTTACGAAACCGTGGGCGCTTCATTCCAGACCGGCGGCGCCGAACCGGCGCACAAGCCGATCACCTTGCCCAACGGCCTGGCCCATCCGGGCGGCGGCGTATACGCCAATACTGTCAACGATTACCGCACCCTGTACCGCACTTACAAGACCGATGCGCGCCTGCAGGGCATCCATCACAAATTCCCGGTAATTGCGATCTGGGACGACCACGAATTCTCTGACGACTGCTGGCAGGACCACCAGGTCTACACCAACCAGAACAAGCAGGAAACCGCGCGCCGGCGCAACGCCACCCAGGCCTGGGCCGAATACACGCCTATCGATTTCGGCGACCTGTCGTTCGACCTGAACAACAGCAGCTACCAGAACATCCGCATCTATCGCGATTTCCGCTTCGGCCAGCTGGTGCACCTGGTGATGACCGACGAGCGCCTGTACCGGGACGACCACATCGTCAGCGAACAGTCGGTGGCGCAGCAGGCCGGGCACGATCCGGTCAACGGCGACGATTCGATAGGCGCGCGCTACTTCGTGCCGCGCGCCACCCTGCTGCAGATGGAAGCGCAGGAAACCGCCAAACTGGGACGGCCGCCGTCGATACTCGGCACCACCCAGACGCAATGGTGGAAAGACACCCTGAAGAATTCGGACGCAACCTGGAAAGTGTGGGGCAATGAAATCATGCTGAACCGCATGTGGGCCGACCTGTCGCCGCCGGCGCTGGGCATCCCTGCCCCCTACAACCAGCTGTACGTGATCAACTGCGATTCATGGGACGGTTATCCCAGCCACAAGGCCGAGCTGCTCTCATACCTGGATACACAAAACATCAAGAACGTGGTGGCCATCACCGGCGACCTGCATGCCTTCCAGTGCGGCGTGGTGCGCGCCAATCCGGCCGATCCAGGAAGCAACCCGGTGCTGGTGGATTTCCTGGCGGCGGGCATCAGCAGCCAGTCGTTTTACAACTACATCAAATCCGGCGCGGCGGTAGTCAATCCCTTGCTGGGCGCGCTGGTGCAGACGCCGCAGATCTTCGACAGCCTGTTGAAGGGATTCAATCCCGACTTTGCCTACGTCGACCACGATGCCCAGGGCTACGCGTCGGCCACCGTGACCAGCGACAGCATTGTAGTGGTGTTCAACAAGGTGAAACCGCTCGCCGCGGATAACAGCGCGCCGCAGCAACCGTTGTTGAAACGCACCCGCATCACGCTGGCAAAAGGCTCGGCCACTCCGCAGATCGAAGACAACATCTGATTGTTGCCGGCAGCGGCAATGCTATCGCCTGCCATTGCTTCGGCAGGCGATGGCAAGTTGCCTTATCAGGCGCTATGCAAGGCGCGTACGGCAGGCTGCCCGGATTTCAGGAATCGCAGTTTCTGGATGGTGTCGGCGCAGGCGCGCGCAGCTTCCGCGCCCTTCACCAGGAAATGCTCGAAGAAATATTTATGGTGCTCTTCGCCGGCGTGGAAATGATGCGGCGTCAATACCGCCGACAGCACCGGCACGCCGGTTTCCAGCTGCACTTGCATCAGGCCGCTGATCACCGCCTGCGCCACGAACTCATGGCGATAGATGCCGCCGTCCACCACCAGCCCGGTCGCCACCACGGCCGCATAGCGGCCGCTGCTGGCCAGCAGCTTGGCGTGCAAAGGGATCTCGAAAGCGCCGGCGACTTCGAAGAAATCGATGTCCTGTTCGCTGTAGCCGGCCTTGGCGATTTCGGCGATGAAGGCGATCCGGCATTGATCCACGATGTCGCGGTGCCAGCCGGCCTGGATGAACGCAATGCGTTCGCCGCCTGCGGCGCCAGGTGTTTTTAATCTATCGACTGCGGGATTGTGCTGCTGTTGCATTTGACTACTCCTGTTTAAATAAATAAAACAGGGCGTGTTGGATCGAAAGGAAGCGCGTACCCATGCGGAATCCATCGGTATCAACCGCCATTGGCAACGGCATAGCCGCCGCCCGGGCAGCAAGACACTGGTCGATTCCTGTAGGCGCCACGCAACCTGTTCTCTCTTTATCCGGACTATACCGTCGGCCCCGGGATCGCACCGGGTCTGCTGACCTTGCCGCGGATGCCGCGACAAGCGCTCGCGGGCTATGCGCATTGCACGCAATTACCGCCGGTGGGGAATCACACCCCGCCCTGAGAACGTTTCACTCAAATTTCTACTTCCAACTTGAGCGAGCTGAGAATTTATCACAGAAGCAGCGAGCCTGCAGAAGGCCGCCCGATCTCCGGTCAGCCGGCTTTTTTCGCCAGCCCGAGATAGGTGTCTATCACCTTCGGATCGTGCGCCAGTTCCGCGGCCGGTCCCTGCAGCACCATATCGCCGGTTTCCAGCACATAGGCGTAATCGGCAGCCTGCAAGGCGGCGCGGGCGTTTTGCTCGACCAGCAGGATCGCCACGCCGGTCTGCTTCAGACGCACGATGATGTGGAAAATCTCTTTCACGATCAGCGGCGCCAGGCCGAGGCTAGGCTCATCCAGCATCAGCAGCTGCGGCTTGGCCATCAAGGCCCGCCCCAGCGCCAGCATCTGCCGTTCGCCGCCGGACAGGCTGCCGGCCTGCTGGCGGCGCCTCTCCTGCAGGCGCGGGAACAGCTCGTACACTGCTGCCATCTGGTCGGCGTAAGCGCGGTCGCCGGCCTTGTAGCGGCGATAGCCGCCCAGCAACAGATTGTCTTGCACCGTCATGCTGGCGAACAGTTCGCGGGTTTCCGGCACCAGGCACATGCCGCGCGCAACCCGGGTTTCGATCGCCACGCCATCGATATTTTCACCCAGCAGGCTGACCTTGCCGCGCATGCTGCCGTTGTTCGGCATGGCGCCGGCGATCGCATTCAGCATGGTCGACTTGCCGGCGCCGTTGGGGCCAATCACGGTCACGATCTGGCCGGCGCCGACTTGCAGGCTGGCGCCGTGCAAGGCTTCCACCTTGCCGTAGGCAACGTGCAGGTCGACGACGTCGAGCACCGGAGAGGTGACAGAATTACTCATCGATGCCTCCCAGGTAGGCTTCCAGCACCGCCGGGTCCTGCTGTATTTCAGCCGGTAAGCCTTCGGCAATCTTGCTGCCGAATTCCATCACCACCAGCTGGTCGGTCAGGTTCATGACAAAATCCATATCGTGCTCTACCAGCAAAATGCTCATCCCTTCCGCCTTCAGCCTGCGCAGCAGATCCGCCAGCGCCAACTTCTCCTGGTAGCGCAAACCTGCCGCCGGTTCATCCAGCAGCAGCAAGGTCGGATCGCAGCACAGCGCCCGCGCGATTTCCAGGATCCGCTGCTGGCCCAGCGCCAGGCTGCCGGCCTCTTCGTACAGCAAGTGCCCGAGGCCGACCCGCTCCAGTTGTTTTTTCGCCTCGAACAGCAAGGTCTGTTCTTCAGCGCGGTTAAGCCGCAGCAGGCTACTTGCGATGCCGCTGACGTCGCTGCGGTGCGCACGCAGGTGGGCGCCGATGGCGACGTTCTCAAGCACCGTCATGCTGCCCATCAGCCGCACGTGCTGGAAAGTGCGGGCGATGCCGCGCGCGACGATCTGGCGCGACGCCAGGCCCGAAATCTGCTGCAATCCGTCCTGGGCGCGGAATCTGATCGAACCGCCGGTCAACGGCAGGACCCCGGTAACCAGGTTGAACATGGTGGATTTACCGGCGCCGTTGGGCCCGATCAAACCGACGATCTGTCCCGCCCTGACGCTGAAGCTCATGTCATTGACCGCCACCAGGCCGCCGAATTCCTTGCGCGCCTGCTCTATCTCCAGCACCACGTCGGCATCCGCATGCCGGCTCCGGATGGCCAGCGCCGTCGCAGATGGCGGCGCCAGCGCCGTCGGCTTGCTCGGTATCCATTTGCGCAAATATGGCCACAAGCCGTCGCGCGCGCGCTGCAACAGCAGCACCATCATGATGCCGAACACGATGGTTTCGAAATTGCCGTTGGCGCCCAGCAGCTTCGGCAGCAGCGATTGCAGCTGATCCTTCAGCAAGGTCAGCAATGCCGATCCGAGGATCGCGCCCCACACGTAACCGGCGCCGCCGACCACCGCCATGAACAGGTATTCGATGCCGGCGTTGAGGCCGAACGGCGTCGGGCTTACCGAACGCTGCAGATGCGCGTACAGCCAGCCGGAGATGCTGGCCAGCAGGGCCGCCAATACAAAGATCAGTACTTTGATCCAGGCCGTGTTGACGCCCATCGCCTCGGCCATCACGGCGCCGCCGTTGAGTGCGCGGATGGCGCGGCCCGAGCGCGAGTTCAACAGGTTTTGCAAACCGGCCAGCGCCACCAGCAGGATCGCCCAGATCAGGTAAAACATCTTGCGGCCGCTGTCGAGTTCGAGGCCGAACAGGCTGACGGCGGGGATGCCGTTCAAGCCATCGTATTTGCCGAGGAATTCGAGATTGCCGAACAGGAAATACAGCGATAGCGCCCAGGCGATGGTGCCGAGCGGCAGATAGTGGCCGGACAGGCGCATCGTGATGGCGCCGATGGCCAGCGCCGCCAGCGTTGTCACGCCCAGGCCGGCCAGCAAGCCAATCCAGGGCGACAGGCCGAGCTGTGTGCTCAGGTAAGCAGTGGAGTAAGCGCCAAGGCCGACAAAAGCAGCCTGGCCGAACGAAGTCAGGCCGCCCACCCCGGTCAGCAGCACCAGGCCCAATGCAACAATCGCATAGAGCCCGATGTAGTTGGCCAGGGTGATCCAGAATTCCGGTGTCGGCAAGATCGGCAGCAAGGCCAAGAGCAGCACAAAACCAATCAACGGCAGGCTGGCAAAGGAGAATTTAGGCATCACTGATCGCCCTCGTCCACCTGCTTGCTGGTCAGCGAACGCCACAGCAGCACCGGGATAATCAGCGTAAACACGATCACTTCCTTGAACGCGCTGGCCCAGAACGAGGAATACGATTCCAGCAAACCCACCAGCAAGGCGCCGGCAGCCGCCACCGGATAACTGCCGAGGCCGCCGATGATGGCGCCGACAAATCCCTTCAGGCCGATCAGGAAACCGCTGTCGTAATACACGGTAGTCAACGGCGCGATCAGGATGCCGCACAAGGCGCCCAGCGCAGCGGCCAGCGTGAACGCCAGGCGCCCCGCTTGCGCCGTGCCGATGCCGACCAGGCGTGCGCCGAGCCGGTTGACGGCGGTGGCGCGCAAAGCCTTGCCGGACAAGGTGCGTTCGAAATAAAGATAGAGCGCAATAATCAGCAGCAGCGAAACCACGATGATCACGCAACTCTGGCCGGAAACGGTCAGGCCGCCGATGTCGAAACGGGCGTCGGAAAACGGCGTGGTGCGCGAGCCTTCGGCGCCGAACATCAGCAGGCCGATGCCGATCAGGGCGTAATGCACTGCCACCGATACGATCAGCAGCACCAGGGTGCTGGCTTCGGCCAGCGGCTGGAACGCCAGCCGGTAGATCATCGGCCCCATCGGCACCACGATCAGCAAGGTCAGCAGCACTTGCAGCGGCATCGCCAGCGTCGCATGGCCATACCAGCGGGTGACGGCATAGATGGCCAGCGGCAGCAGCACGAACTTGAGCAGGGCC
>NZ_JAQGLV010000015.1 GCF_028292705.1 Collimonas fungivorans
TATTGACTTGCTCGACCAGCGCATTCAATTGCGGATCCTGGTAGATTTCCCACCACTTGCCGTGCAGCTCCTGGTCTTGCGGCGTAGCTGTCTTCCAGTCCTTCATTTCCTTGAAGGCCGCCGGCGCCACCGTGGCTGGCCGTACGTAATCCGGTCCGACGGCGCAGGCGCTTAACAGTAGTACTGCGAGCAGCGCCGCGGGTGCCGCCGGCAACAGGGTTTTATGGGTATGTGTTTGTTTCATATTCGATCCGTTGATTATCTTTGTGCGCCGGCCATGTTCTTATGCTTCGCTTGTATCCGGCAACGGCCTGCCGCCGCGCCGTTCCCACTTATCCTTGCTCCACAGTCGGAAACGATCCATGTACAGGTAGACCACCGGCGTCGTGTACAAGGTCAACAGCTGGCTCATGATCAGGCCGCCGACAATCGCGATGCCCAGCGGCCGCCGCAGCTCGGCGCCGTCGCCCTGGCCCAGCGCCAGCGGCACCGCGCCCAGCATGGCCGCCATGGTAGTCATCATGATCGGCCGGAAACGCAGCTTGCATGCCTCGAAAATCGAATCGCGCGGCGACAGTCCGCGGGTGCGTTCAACATCCAGCGCGAAGTCGATCATCATGATCGCGTTCTTCTTGACGATGCCGATCAGCAGGATCACCCCGATCAGCGCGATCAGGCTGAACTCGGTGCCGGTCGCCAGCAACGCCAGCAGGGCGCCGACGCCGGCCGACGGCAGGGTCGAGAGGATAGTGATCGGATGGACGTAGCTTTCATACAAGATGCCCAGCACGATATACACCGCCAGCAGCGCCGTCAGGATCAGCATCGGCTGGCTGCTCAGGGATGACTGGAACAGGTTGGCGCTGCCCTGGAAGCTGCCGTGCACTGAAGTCGGCACGCCGATCCGTGCCATGGCGTCGTTGATCGCCAGGGTGGCGTCGGACAGGGAGCCGCCGACCGGCAGGTTGAAGGAAATGGTGGAGGCGATGAACTGGCTCTGGTGGTTGACGCCAAGCGAGGTATTGGTTGCCTGGAAACTGGAGAACGCCGCCAGCGGCATCTGCTGTTCCGCCGTGGTCGACAAGGTCAGCGCCAGCGACGAATTGGAAGCCAGCTTGCCGCCCGCCGTCAGCGCCGGCGGCGTGCCGAGGGCGGAGGTGGTGGGCGACAGGTTGGCGGTGCTGGAAGGGATGCTGACGTAAGTGTCATGCAAGACCTGCGGGCTCTGCCAATACTGCGGCGCCGCTTCCATCACCACGTGGTACTGGTTCATGCCGCTGTAGATGGTCGACACCTGGCGCTGGCCGAACAGGTCGTTCAGGGTCGAGTCGATCAGTTCCGGCGTGACGCCGCTGCGGATCGCGGTTTCGCGGTCGATGGTCAGGGTGGTCTGCAAGCCCTTGTCCTGCTGGTCGGTGCTGACGTCGGCCAGTTGCGGCAAGGCGCTGAACGCCTCGCGGATCTTGGGCTCCCAGGTGCGCAGCTCATTGAGGTCGTCGGACTGCAAGGTGTACTGGTACTGGCCGTCGCTGGAACGGCCGCCGACCCGGATATCCTGCACCGACTGCATGAACAGGTTGGCGCCGGCGATATGGCTGAGCTTGCCGCGCAGCCGCGCGATCACCTGGTCCGCGGTCAGCTTGCGTTGCGTCAGGGGCTGCAGCGTAATGAACATCTGGCCACGGTTGCTCTGGCCGCCGCCGGTGAATGCGATCACGCTCTTCACATCCGGATCCTTGCGCACGATGTCGACAAACTGGTCCAGCTTGACACGCATCGACTGGAAGGAAATCGACTGGTCGCCCTGGATGCCGCCGATCACCAGGCCGGTATCCTGCTGTGGAAAAAAGCCCTTGGGAATCGCGGTGTACAGATACACATTGAGCACGATGGTGCCGAACAGGATCAGCATCATCAACGGCGCAAAACGCAGGGCCCACGCCAGCGACCGTTCGTAGCCGCGCAGCATGGCGTCGAAGGCGCGCTCGGTGGCGTTGAAGAAGCGCCCCTGCTTGCGCTCCGGGTCGTGTTTCAGCAGGCGCGCGCACATCATCGGCGTGGTGGTCAGCGACACCACCAGCGAGACCAGGATCGCAACTGACAAGGTGACGGCGAATTCGCGGAACAGGCGGCCGACGATGCCGCCCATCAGCAGGATCGGGATGAAGACGGCGATCAGGGAAATGCTCATCGACATCACGGTAAAGCCGACTTCCTTGGCGCCTTTGAGCGCGGCAGCAAACGGTTTCATGCCTTCTTCGATATGGCGCGAGACGTTTTCCAGCACCACGATGGCGTCGTCGACCACGAAACCGGTGGCGATCGTCAGCGCCATCAGGGACAGGTTGTCGAGGCTGTAGCCGAGCAGGTACATGACGCCGAAAGTGCCGATCAGCGAGATCGGCACCGCGACCGCCGGGATCAGCGTGGCGCGGCCGTTGCGCAGGAACAGGAACACCACCATGATCACCAGCGCGATCGACATCAGCAAGGTGCTCTCGGTTTCGTGCAAGGAAGCGCGGATGGTCGGCGTCCGGTCCAGCGCCACATCGAGGTTGATGGCGGCCGGGATCGAGGCGCGCAGCTGCGGCAGCAGGGCCCGTACTTCGTCCACGGTTTCGATGATGTTGGCGCCGGGCTGGCGGCTCAGGATCACCAGCACCGACGGCTTGCCGTTGGCGGAGCCGGCATTGCGCAGGTTGCTGACCGAATCGACCACCGTGGCGACATCGCTGACGCGCACCGGCGCGCCGTTGCGGTAGGAAACGATCAGCGGCATGTATTCGGCGGCGGTCTTGGCCTGGTCGTTGGCGTAGATCTGCCAGTTCTTGTCGCCGTCTTCCAGCATGCCCTTGGGGCGGTTGGCGTTGGTGGCTGCGATCGCGGTGCGCACGTCGGCCGTGCCTATGCCGTATTTGTTGAGCGCGGTCGGGTTCAGTTCGACCCGCACCGCCGGCTGCGAGCTGCCGCCGACGCTGACCTGGCCGATGCCTTTCACCTGCGACAGCTTTTGCGCCAGGATGGTGTCGGCGGCATCGTACATCTGGCCTTGCGTCATGCTGTCCGAGGTCAGCGCCAGGATCATGACGGGCGCATCAGCCGGATTTACCTTGCGATAGCTGGGATTGCTGGGCAGGCCGGTCGGCAGCAGGTTGCGCGCTGCGTTCAGGGCCGCCTGGACGTCGCGCGCCGCGCCGTCGATGTCGCGGTTGAGGTCGAACTGCAGCGTGATGCGGGTCGAGCTGAGTGAGCTCGACGAAGTCATTTCGGTGATGCCGGCGATCGATCCCAGCGCCCGTTCCAGCGGCGTGGCGACGGTGGCGGCCATGGTTTCCGGACTGGCGCCGGGCAACGAGGCCGAGATCGAGATGGTCGGGAAATCTACTTGCGGCAACGGCGAGACCGGCAGCAGCCGGAACGCCACCATGCCGGCCAGGGCGATGCCGATGGTCAGCAGGGTGGTGGCGATCGGCCGTTGGATAAAGGGGCGCGAGATATTCATGCTGTCTTTGCTTTCCCCTACGGCTTGGCCGGTTCAGGGATAGCGCCGTCGCTGTCGCTGTCGTCATCGCCCCTGCCCTTGCCCTTGTGCTCGTCTTCCTTGATGCCGAAGCGTGCTTTCACGCGGCGCGCCAGGTTGTCGAACGCCAGGTAGATGACCGGCGTGGTGAACAGGGTCAGCACCTGCGACACCAGCAGGCCGCCGACCATGGTGATCCCCAGCGGCTGCCGCAGCTCGGAACCGACGCCCGAGCCCAGCATCAGCGGCAAGGCGCCCAGCAAGGCGGCCATGGTAGTCATCAGGATCGGACGGAAGCGCAGCAGGCAAGCCTGGTAGATCGCTTCGCGCGGCTCTTTGCCTTCGTTGCGTTCGGCGTCGAGTGCGAAGTCGATCATCATGATGGCGTTCTTCTTGACGATACCGATCAGCAGGATGATGCCGATGATGCCGATGATCCCCAGGTCGGTGCCGGCGATCATCAGCGACAGCAGGGCGCCGACCCCGGCCGACGGCAGCGTCGACAGGATCGTGATCGGGTGGATGTAGCTTTCATACAGGACGCCGAGCACGATGTACATCGTGATGATGGCCGCCAGGATCAGCATCAGGGTGTTGCTAAGGGACGCCTGGAACGCCAGCGCCGCGCCCTGGAAACTGGTCTGGATGCTGTCCGGCATGCCGATTTCCTTTTCAGCCGCCTGGATCGCCTTGACGGCGTTGCCCAGCGAGGCGCCGGGCGCCAGGTTGAAGGAAATCGTGGTGGCCGGGAACTGGCCGATATGGTTCACCACCAGCGGCGAAGTGCGTTCCTCGACGGTGGCGATGCTCGACAGCGGGATCTGGTTGCCGTTGCCTGCGACCAGGAAAATGCTGTTCAGCGCCGCCGGCCCTTTCTGGAATTCCGGCTTCACTTCCATCACCACCCGGTACTGGTTCGACTGGGTGTAGATGGTGGAGATGAGGCGCTGGCCGAACGCGTTGTACAGGGCGTTGTCAATGGCGGCGGTAGTGATGCCCAGCCGGGAAGCGGCGTCGCGGTCGATCGCGATGTAGGCCTGCAGGCCGAGATCCTGCTGGTTGCTGGCGATGTCCGCCAGTTCAGGAATCTTGCGCAGGCGCTCGATCAGCTTCGGCACCCAGGTGCTCAGTTCTGCTGCGTTGGCGTCTTCGACGCTGAACTGGTACTGGGTGCGGCTGACGCTGTCTTCAATCGTCAGGTCCTGCACCGGCTGCATGTACAGCGTGATGTCGCCGACCTCGCGGTCCAGTTCCGGCTGCAGGCGGCGAATGACGTCGCTGGCGCTGATGTTGCGCTGTTCGCGCGGCTTCAGGTTGATCAGCATGCGGCCGCTGTTCAGGGTGGCGTTGCTGCCGTCGACGCCGATGAACGACGACAGGCTTTCGACCGCCGGGTCTTTCAGCACCGTCGCGGCCAGCGCCTGCTGCCGCTCCGACATGGCGGCAAACGAAATCGACTGGCTGGCTTCCGAAATGCCCTGGATGACGCCGGTATCCTGCACCGGGAAAAAGCCCTTCGGTATGAATATGTACAGCACCGCGGTCAGCACCAGGGTGCCGATCGCCACCACCAGCGTTGCGAACTGATGGCGCAATACCCATTCCAGCGCCACGCCGTAGCGGGCGATGATCTTGTCGAAGAAGGCGCCGCTCTTGCGGTAGAACCAGCTCTGTTTTTCTTCCGGGATGTGGTGCAGCAGCTTGGCGCACATCATCGGCGTCAGCGTCAGCGAAATGACGGCGGAAATCAGGATCGCCACCGCCAGCGTGATGGCGAATTCACGGAACAGGCGGCCCACCACGTCACCCATGAACAGCAGCGGGATCAGCACCGCAATCAGCGAGAACGTCAGGGAAATGATGGTGAAGCCGATCTGCTCGGCGCCCTTCAGCGCCGCCTGCAAGGGTTTCATGCCTTCTTCGATGTAACGCGAAATGTTTTCGATCATCACGATTGCATCGTCCACCACGAAGCCGGTAGCGATGGTGAGCGCCATCAGGGTCAGGTTGTTGACCGAGAAGCCGGCCAGGTACATGATGCCGAACGTGCCGATCAGCGACAGCGGCACCGCCACGCTGGGGATGATGGTGGCGGGGACGCTGCGCAGGAAAATGAAGATCACCATCACCACCAGCGCGATCGACAGCAGCAGCTCGAACTGGACGTCGGCCACCGACGCGCGGATGGTGGTGGTGCGGTCGGTCAGGATCTGGACATCGATTGCGCCGGGCAAGGTTTCCTGCAGCTTGGGCAGGATCTTCTTGATGTTGTCGACCACGCCGATCACGTTGGCGCCCGGTTGCCGCTGGATGTTCAGGATTACCGCCGGCGAGGTATTGGACCAGGCCGCCAGGCGGATGTTTTCCGCATCGTCGACGACGTCGGCGACATCCGAGACCCGGATCGGCGCGCCGTTCTTGTAGGCGATGATCAGGTTGCGGTATTCGTCGGCCGAACGCAACTGGTCGTTGGCGTCGATGGTCGAGGCACGCGCCGGTCCGTCGAAACTGCCCTTGGCCTGGTTGACGTTGGCATTGCCGATGGCGGTGCGGATGTCATCCAGGTTCAGGCCCAGCGCCGCTACCGCGCGCGGATTCAGCTGCAGCCGCACGGCTGGCCGCTGGCCGCCGGACAGGCTGACCAGGCCGACTCCCGGCACTTGCGAAATCTTTTGCGCCAGGCGGGTATCGATCAGGTCCTGCACCTTGGGCAGCGGCAGCGTTTTCGAGGTGATCGCCAGCGACATGATGGGCGTGTCGGCCGGATTCACCTTGTTGTAGATCGGCGGCGTCGGCAGGTCGGACGGCAGCAGGTTGCCGCCGGCGTTGATCGCTGCCTGGACTTCCTGTTCGGCGATGTCGAGGCTCAGGTCGAGGCTGAACTGCAGCGTGATGACCGAAGCGCCGCCGGAACTGGTGGACGACATCTGGTTGAGGCCGGGCATCTGGCCGAACTGGCGCTCCAGCGGGGCGGTGACCGACGAAGTCATGACGTCCGGGCTGGCGCCGGGATACAGCGTCACCACCTGGATGGTCGGGTAGTCGACTTCCGGCAAGGCCGAAAGCGGCAACTGCTTGTAGGCGACGATGCCGGCCAGGAAAATGGCCAGCATCAACAGGGATGTGGCGACCGGCCGGAGAATGAACTGACGTGAGGGATTCATGCGTTCTTGACAGCCGGTTATTGACTGCTGCGGTTATTGGGCGCGGCAGGTGCAGGTGCAGGTGCAGCAGGTGCAGAGGCCGCAGGCGCGGCAGCATCGCCGCTGGCGTCCGCGCGGTGGCGGCGGCCTCCGCCCTTATGGGCGCCGGCAGCGGCAGGGTCGGCTCCAGCGCCGGCTGCAGCCGGACCGCCGCGATTCACAGGCTCCACCTTGGCGCCTTCTTTCAGTTTGTCGATGCCGTCGATCACCACGGTTTCGCCGACCGCGATGCCCTTATCGATTGCGGTCGATTCGCCTTCTACCGGGCCGGACGTCACGAGACGGATGGTGACGGTGTGATCCGGTTTCACGACATACACAAAATTGCCGCTGGAACCACGCTGGATCGCCGCGTTTGGAATGACGATCGCATCGCGGCGGGTGTCGAGCAGCATGCGGACATTGACGAACTGGCTCGGGAACAGGGCGTAGCCGGCGTTCGGGAATTCAGCCTTGAGCTTGACGGTGCCGGTAGTGCTGTCGACCTGGTTGTCGATGGTGAGCAGGGCGCCGCTGTCGAGCTTGTTCTTCTGGTCGCGGTCCCAGACATCGGTGGCCAGTTTCTTGCCGGCCTGGATCTGCTTCATGACGCTGGGGATATTATCTTCGGGAATGCTGAATACGCTGGTGATCGGCTGCAGCTGGGTGATGATGACGATGCCGTTGGTGTCGCTGCTTTGCACGATATTGCCGAGGTCGACCTGGCGCAAGCCGATGCGGCCGCTGATCGGCGCGGTGACGCGCGAGTAGGTGAGCTGCAGGCGGGCGCTGTCGAGCGCGCCCTGATCCGACCTGACCGTGCCTTCATATTGCTTGACCAGGGCGGCCTGGGTATCGACCTGCTGGCTGGCGATGGAATCTTGCGCCAGCAGCGTGCGATAGCGCTGCAAATCGATCTGCGCGGCCTTCAACAGAGCGGTGTCTCTGATGAGCTGGCCTTCGGCCTGCGTCACCGCCACCTGGTAAGGGCGCGGATCCAGTTCTGCCAGCAGGTCGCCGGCCTTGACGATCTGGCCTTCCTTGAAATGCAATTTCATCAGCTGGCCGTTGACCCGGCTTTTCACCGTCGCCGTGGCTTCCGGCGTGACGCTGCCGAGGCCGGAGAGATAGATCCGGATATCGCCCGTCTTGGCGACTGCGACACCTACCGGCAACGGACCTCCGGCGCCGGCAAATGCGCCGCGCCGGCCGCCTTTTCCACCTTTGCCGCCACCGTTGGCGGCCTGTCCCGGCGTTGCCCCCGGTTGCCCTCCGGCGGCATCCCCGGACTGGTGGCTGCGGCCCCAGATCAGGTAAGCCGCCAGCGCCAGCACGATGACTGCGGCCAGCCACCACCAGCCGCGCTGGAATCCGCCCTGGCGCTGATTGGGAAGGGCAGGCCGGGACTGGCTGGATTGGTCGATTTGAGGAGTCGGTGTAGTAGTCATCGCAGGCAGGAGGTCAGTCAGAATGTGGACGGGTGCAATGCAACAATTTGCCGCGGGCAGGCGTCCGGCAGACTGTTGAAAAATAATTACATGAGTTTAGCGAGTAAATTTTACTGCCGTGTGTATTTATTAGAAATTGTTTCAAATTAATGAAAGACGCCAGCGAGGCAGTGTGGCTGCTGGCTTGGCGCTCGGCAATTGAGCTGGTCCGGGCAGGATGCGCCGGCAAAGCGGTTTCCGGCCCGGCTTGAAACCGGGCCGTTTGCAGTTACTTGGCTGCGTCCGGACCGCCGCGGTGACCACCGCGATGGCCGCCGAAGCGATGCTGTTCCATCCGCTTGAAATGGTCGTCGAATACCTTCTGCTGGACTGGCGTCAGCACGGCGTAGAACTCCTTGACCGCAGCGGTGCGCTCGGCCAGGCGTGTTTCAGCGTGTTTCAGGAATTCCATCCGGTGGTCGAGGCGCTCAGGAGCAGTTTGCTTGGCCCAGTCTTCCTTGTTCGGACGTTGCGGCATGTCAGTCGGCCGCACCGGCTTGATCTTGCCGATGAAGGTTTGCCATGCAGTTTCCTGGGCCGAGGTGATTTTCAGGTCGTCATGCAGCTTGGCCTGGCGTTTTGCCATCTTTTCGGCAAATTTGGCCTGTTGCTCTGGCGTAGGGGCGTGGCGGCCGGGACCGCCGGGGCCGCCATCGGCCTGGGCTTGGGCGGTCATGCCCATGGCAGCAAAACTCAGTGCGGTCATGCCGATCAGCAGTTGTTTGCGAAGCTTGAACATAATGAAATCCTTCCATGAATTTAAGTGCAATCCGCACAGTTCGCATTGGAACGCGCTGGTGTATCGCCGGTTTTTCATGGGAGCCCGGCTTTGTATCGCCATGTATGGCATCAAGATTGCTTTGTATCTTAATGTGTCCACGCACGTGGCAGATATGCCAATATACAAATTACTATCGTCTTTCTCGTGCCGAGTTGCCATAATCCTAGAAACACCAGCCGTCCGCAGCTGCCACCCACCAGGGATTGATTGCATTGAATACTTCGCCACCCATCATCAAGCTTTTCTTTTTTCGATTGGCCGCACTTCCGGTCCTAGGATAATCACGCATATGGAAACTGCTGCTCACATACTGGTGGTCGACGACGACCACGAAATCCGCACCCTGCTGGCCGAGTACCTGGACGCCAACGGTTTCCGCACTCTGATGGCGACCAACGGCAACGACATGCGCAAGATTTTGTCGGAAGCGCGGGTCGACCTGGTGGTGCTGGATCTCACCTTGCCCGGCGAAGACGGCCTGACGCTGTGCCGCAACCTGCGTGCCGATTCGAATATCCCGGTGATCATGCTGACCGCACGCGGCGAGCCGCTGGACCGCATCCTCGGCCTGGAAATGGGGGCCGACGATTATTTGTCGAAACCGTTCGAGCCGCGCGAGCTGTTCGCCCGCATCCGCAGCGTCTTGCGCCGCACCCAGGCGCTGCCGCCGAACATGGCATCGCCGGAAGCCCAGCAGATCCAGTTCGGACGCTGGACGCTGGACCTGATCGCGCGCCACCTGGTCAACAACGAAGGACTGGTGGTGGCTTTGTCCGGCGCCGAATACCGCATTCTCAAGGTGTTCCTGGACCATCCGAACCGGGTCCTCAACCGCGACCAGCTGCTGGAGCTGACCCAGGGGCGCGAATCCGATCCTTTCGACCGTTCGGTCGATATCCAGATCAGCCGCCTGCGCCAGAAACTGGGCGACGACGCCCGTAGCCCGGTGATCATCAAGACCGTGCGCAACGAAGGATATGTACGTGCCACTGCGGTGACGGTTGAGTCGTGACGGTAGCATTGCAATGCACGTCAGCTGCAGGCTTGGATAAAGTAGAAGAGGGATGCCGTCTGTGAGAAATTTTTTTGGCTCGGTTGCCAACCGGGTATTCCTGATCCTGCTGACCGGGATCCTGGTAGCAGCCGCCACCACCAGCTGGCTGGCCGAAAACGAGCGGCGCAAGTCTTTCAAGGAGTTTTATGAATTCCGCATCGCCGAACGAGTCGAGCAGGTCGTTTTTTCGCTCGACAATGTCGGCCCCGAGATGCGTTCCGTGGTGCTGCAGACCAGCGACAATTTCGGCCTGGAAGCCAGCATGGTCAAGGATACCGAAAATGCCGTCAACGACAATCCGTCCCTGACTTCACTGCTGAAGGCGCGCCTGGGCGGAGACCGCAGCATCCTGGTGGACAAGCAAAGCGACTGCAAGCTGCACACGCGCAAGAATTTCGATTTCCGCCGGCCCGAAGAATGCCAGGTGGTCTACGTCAGCCTGAAAGACGGCACGCTGCTCAAGCTGAAGCTGCGCATGACGCGCGGCCCCGGCGCGCCGCCGCCGGCACGGCCGCCGGGCATGCCCTACCTGTCGCCTTATTTCGCCTTGTTCCTGCTGCTGATCGGCGGCCTGGCTTATTTTGTCGCCAAGATGACGGCGCGGCCGATCAAGCACCTGGCGATTGCCGCCGGCGAACTGGGGCGCGATATCGACCGCCCGCCGCTGGATGAAACCGGACCGACCGAAGTACGCCAGGCCGCGACCGCTTTCAATGCCATGCAAGCGCGCATCAAGCGCCAGATCCAGCACCGCACCCACATGCTGGCGGCGATCACCCACGACTTGCAAACGCCCCTGACCAGGTTGCGCCTGCGCCTGGAAAAGGTCGGCGAGGCCGATTTGCGCCGCAAGCTGCTGGAAGACCTGGCGGTGATGCAGAGCATGGTGCGCGAGGGCCTGGACCTGGCGCGCAGCATGGATTCGGCGGAAGCGATGCAGAAGCTGGATATCGATTCCTTGCTCGACAGCGTTTGCGCCGACGCCGTCGACGCCAGGCAGGATGTCACGCTGGAAGGGCGCACCCGCGCTTCGATCATGGCGCAACCGAACACGCTGCGGCGTTGCCTGACCAATCTGGTCGACAATGCCACCAAATACGGCCGTTATGCGCGCCTGCTGGTGGCGCGTGAAGGCAGCGACATCGTGATCCGGATCCGCGATGGCGGCACCGGCATTCCCGCCGAGCTGCTGGAGACGGTATTTGACCCGTTCTTCCGCCTGGAGACTTCCCGCTCACGCGATACCGGCGGCACCGGCCTGGGGCTGACTATTGCGCGCAACATCGCCGAAAACCACCGGGCCACGCTGCAACTGCGCAACCATCCCGAAGGCGGCCTGGAGGCGACCTTGCGCTTGCCCGCCTTGAATGGCATCTGAAGATAACTGAACGGCCTCAAAAACTACACCAGGCAGTTAAATGGGGTCAGAGTTTTTTTTCGCGTCCTTTGCGAAAATTACTCTGACCCCATTTAACGGACCACGGAGTACATGCGATCGCGTTCAGCAGGTAAGTGTATGGAAGCGATCCTTAGACAATCCCCGTCAGGTAGTAAGCCGCAATCACCACAAACACAGCCGCCGTCTTGATCATCGTCACCACAAAAATATCCTTGTAAGACTGCCGGTGCGAAAGCCCGGTCACGGCCAGCAAGGTAATCACTGCGCCGTTATGCGGCAGCGTATCCATGCCGCCGCTGGCCATGGCGGCAACCCGGTGCAGCACTTCCATCGGGATGCCTGCTGCCTGCGCGTTTTCAATGAAAGTGTGCGACATCGCCGCCAGGGCGATGCTCAGGCCGCCGGAAGCGGAGCCGGTGACGCCGGCCAGCGTGGTGACGGTGACCGCTTCATTGACCAGCGGATTAGGAATGCTCTTGAGAGCGTCGGCGATCACCAGGAAACCTGGCAGGCCGGCGATCACGGCGCCGAAGCCGTATTCGGAAGCGGTATTCATCGACGCCAGCAAGGCGCCGCCGACGGCGGCTTTGCTGCCCTCGGCGAATTTTTCCTTGACGGCGCTGAAGGCAAACAGCAGCACCGAACAGATCCCGACCAGCAGCGCAGCTTCAACCGCCCAGATCGCCACCACGCCGGAGACCTGGGTGGTGATCGGTTTGCTGGAGCCGGCCAGCGTCATTTCATGGCTGGTCCCGTAAAGCATGGGAATCCAGGCCGTGAACAGCTTGTTCATCACCCCCACCAGCACCAGCGGCAGCAGGGCGACCAGCGGATGCGCCAGCTTGCCGTCGGCCACCGGTTCCGGCTCGTTGAGCAAGTTGCTGCCGTAGCCTTCGCCGTTGGCGGCCGCCCGGCGGCGGCACCAGTCCAGGTAGAGCAGGCCGGTGACCAGGATGAACACGGTGCCGATCACGCCCAGCCAGGGCGCGGCCCAGGTGGTGGTATTGAAAAAGGTGGTGGGAATGATGTTCTGGATCTGCGGCGTGCCCGGCAGCGAATCCATGGTGAAGGTGAACGCGCCCAGCGCAATCGTGCCGGGGATCAGGCGTTTCGGGATGCCGCCCTGGCGGAACATTTCGGCGGCAAACGGATAGACCGCGAACACCACCACAAACAGCGAGACGCCGCCATAAGTCAGCAAGCCGCATACCAGGACGATGGAAAGCATGGCGCGCTGTCGTCCGACCACATTGATGACGCTCGATACGATGGACTTGGAAAATCCCGAGAGTTCGATCACCTTGCCGAATACCGCTCCCAGCAGGAAAACGGGGAAGTAGAGCTTGACGAAACCGACCATCTTTTCCATGAACACGCTGGTGAACATGGGAGCAACCAGGCTCGGGTCGGTGAGCAGCACGGCGCCGAGCGCGGCGACCGGGGCAAACAGGATAACGCTGTAGCCGCGGTAGGCGACAAACATCAGGAACAGCAAAGCCAGAATAACTACGATGAAACTCATCCTCTATCTCCTACGGATTAGATTTGCTCTAGCGGATTCGAGCGGGCCATCGGGAAATGGTCGTCGAATATTGTGTTTATTTTAACGTGCCTTGCGGAGGAGGCAAAGATGAGAGAGGGGCGGAATGCGGCTTGAGTTCCATCGCCGGCGGCAGGAAATGCGCCCTGAATGTAAAAAGACATGCATAAAGCATGTCTTTTTTGTGGCAGCGATCAAAGGCGATCAGTAGGGAACGTAGTCTGGCGGCGGGCCATAGTTACCTCGTTGCGGCGGGTAGTAGTCAGGCGGCGTCGAGTATTGCGGAGCCGGAGCGTACTGCTGGCGACGGCTGTTTGCGTAGCCGCCGGAGACCGGAACCTGGTTACCCTTGGCGTACATGCATTGGGTGTAGACATTGTTATACTCGCGCTGCATGCCGTAGCTGCTGCGCGCCGCCGAGTCGCCGGCAACCGAGCTGCCCGCCAGCAGGCCGACGCCGCCGCCGATCGCCGCACCGGCGCCGGCACGGCCGGTTGCCGCACCGATCAGGGCGCCAGCCGCGGCGCCGATGACGGTGCCGGCTGCCGCTGTTCCTACTGCATTGTCAGCCGCGGCCTGCGGCGCATACGGACCTATTCTTTCCTGGGCAGCGCGCTGGCAGACCGCTTCATCGTTGCGGAACTGCTCGTAGCTTTTGCCTGAACCAGGCAACGCCATCACATTCGGGCCTGACGGCGCGGTAACGCAGCCGGTCAGGAGGACGGCCAGCGAGGCCGCGATTACCTTGGTAGTTCCACTTATCATCACACACCGCCTTATCTAGGTTGAGCTTGGTCCGGCATTACCTTCATCCAGCCTTTCGGGCAGCGAGGAATCTGGGGATAGTAGCCAGCCGGACTAGGACAGTAATAGGCATAGTTCGGGGCTTTTTCTATATAAGTCTGCGGTTCCGGTTCAACGTAGACCGGCGGCGGGGCGTAATAAACCGGCGGCGGCGCGTAGTACACCGGCGGCGGGCCCCAATACAGCGGTCCGCCTATGGTTACACCGATGCGTGGGCCGTAGAAGCCGCCATGTCCGTAATAACCGTAAGCAAAACTGGCCGAACTGGTGACCATCAGGCCCGCAGCTGCAAGTACCAATAGAGCAATTTTTTTCATGATATTTCCCACGCATTTATCAGTGATTGAATAGTAATCCCGGAGCGCCAAAAGTAGCAAAAGGAGTTACTTCTGGTTGCAAATGTTGGCGTCAAGATCAACCATTTTAACTCTTTGATACAAAGTGACTTATGCGGGTGAGCCAATGAGGGGAATTGTTGCAGGACAGCAGGACTTTTTACTTGCCGCCACGCGATAGCCCGCAAGGCTGGCGGCTCGCAGACTATTCTATAATCTGCCGATCCGCAGCACGAACAGATGACAGAAAACAGGTGAAAACAAATGCAGCAGCCAGGCGCAGAGCAGCAATCCTCCCTCCGGGGCGTCAAGGTGATCGAACTCGGCACCTTGATCGCCGGCCCGTATGCCGCCAGCCTGCTGGGGCAGTTTGGCGCCGAGGTGATCAAGATCGAAGCGCCGGGCGACGGCGACCCGCTGCGCAAGTGGCGCAAGCTGCACAACGGCACTTCGCTCTGGTGGTATTCGCAGAGCCGCAACAAGAAATCGGTGACGCTCAACCTGAAGTCGGAGCAGGGCCAGCAGATTGTGCGCGACCTGGTCAAGGATGCCGATATCGTGATCGAGAATTTCCGCCCCGGCACGCTGGAAGGCTGGAGCCTGGGCTGGGATGAGTTGTCGAAGATTAATCCGAAACTGATCATGGTCCGCGTATCCGGATATGGCCAGGACGGCCCTTACCATGCGCGCCCGGGTTTTGCGGCGATTGCCGAATCGATGGGCGGTTTGCGCAACCTGGCCGGTTATCCGGACCGGCCGCCGGTGCGGGTCGGCGTCAGCATCGGCGACACGCTGGCGTCGCTGTATGGCGTGATCGGGGCGCTGCTGGCCATGCATCATCTGAAAGCGAACAACGGCACAGGCCAGTTCATCGACATCGCCTTGTACGAAGCCGTGTTCGGCGTGATGGAAAGCCTGATCCCGGAATACGCCGAGTTCGGTTTCGTGCGCGAGCGCACCGGCGCCAGTTTTCCCGGCATTTCACCCTCCAGCACTTATCCCTGCCTGAGCGACGCCCGCGGCGAACACTACGTGATCATCGCCGGCAACGGCGACAGCATCTTCAAGCGCCTGATGCACGCCATCGGCCGCAGCGACCTGGCGCAGGATCCGCGCCTGGCGCGCAACGACGGCCGGGCCCAGCATAACGACATGCTTGACGCCGCCATCACCGCATGGACTTCGCAACATGGCCTGGAGCACGTGCTGCAGGTGCTGGAACAGGCTGAAGTCCCGAGCAGCAAGGTCTATACTGCCGCCGATATCCACCAGGATCCGCATTTCCGCGCGCGCGACATGATCCAGCAGCATGTGCTGCCGGACGGCCAGCCGATAGACTTGCCGGGCATCGTGCCGAAACTGTCGGCGACGCCGGGCCAGACCAACTGGGTGGGGCCGGAACTGGG
>NZ_JAQGLV010000314.1 GCF_028292705.1 Collimonas fungivorans
ACCCGGTCGTACACCGCATCCGAATAATTCACCCAGTTCTCCTGCACCAGCACGCACTTCAGGCCGAGATGGGCGGCAACCGCTGCCACCTGGCGCGTCTGGTTGGACTGGATGCCGCCTATCGACACCAGCGTGTCGTAGCCGCCCGCCAGCGCTTCCGGGATCAGGTACTCGAGCTTGCGGGTCTTGTTGCCGCCGAACGCCAGGCCGCTGTTGCAGTCTTCGCGTTTTGCATAGAGTTCGACCTTGCCGCCGAGGTGGGCGCTGAGGCGTTGCAGCGGCTGGATAGGGGTGGGGCCGAAGGTGAGCGGATGACGGGGGAATTTCTGCAGGTTCATGGAAGCGACTCCTGAGGTTGAGGGGGATCCATACTTCGCCGGCGGCGCTGCCGGAACAAAAACCATATTAGAATCAATCCCTGGAATCGGGGTTGCAAGTTTTTAAGAGAATTCAGATCTAAAATATGAAATTCTCTTCAATAGGTGATTTTTATTTTGAGAAGAACTATATGAAGGCAACAAAATTGCGCACCAAGGCGCCGCCGGCGGAGACTCTTGGCGCGGTGATGGATCGTACCGACCGCGCCATTCTCAGGGCGCTGCAGCGCGATGCTTCCATCTCTAACGTGGCGCTGGCGGCCAAGGTCAACTTGAGTGCGCCGGCCTGCCTGCGGCGCGTCGAACGGCTCAAGGAGACGGGACTGATCAAGGGCATTGTCGCCTTGCTTAATCCGCGTGCGCTGGATGCCGGAACCATGGTGATGATCGGTGTGGTGCTGGATCGCTCGACGCCGGAATCGTTTGCCGATTTCGAGCGGGCGGCGCAGAAAGTTTCGGGTTGCCTTGAATGCCATGTAGTCACGGGCGAATTCGACTACTTCATGCTGTTGCGGACCAAGGACAACGACAGCTATAACCGGCTCCATGCGGAGCAGCTGCTGTACCTGCCGGGCGTGCGGCAGATCCGCACGTTCATGGTGCTCAAGCAGGTTCTTTCGACTACCCAGCTGCCGCTTTAGGCAGTCAGGCCTGATCCGCTGCAAGGCAGATCAGGCCGGTGCCGCTATTTAGCAGTTGCCTTTTTTTGCCTGGCCCGGAGGACAATGGTAACGGCCGTTGCCATCGTCGCGGCGGTCGTCACCGCGGCGGTCGTCACGCCGGTCGTCATGGCGATCGTCGCCACGGCGCCAGCCGCCACGGTTCAGTTCCCAGCCATTGTTCCCCTGGCGCCATTCCGGACGGCTGTACTGATAGCCGTTGCGGGCCCGTTCCCAATGGCCGCCGGCCCAGACATGGCGGCTGCCGTTCCAGTTCCAGTAGCCAGGCGCCCAGACATAGCCGACCCGCGGCGGCGGCACGCGCTCATAACGCGCCGCCGGGGGAGGGGTGCCGATGGTGATGTTGACGCCGATTTGCGCCATTGCCTGGCTTGGTATAAAGGCAGTAGCGCTGAGTGCTGCCAGCGCTGCCGCGCAGAGGATGCGTTTCATGTTTTCTCCCACAGTTGTTTGGTTGGAAAACTATATCTCTTATTTTTTTCAAACGAAGCGATGATGCATAAAATTACACTTCAACGCATCGCATTACATCCGTTAAATATTGTTGAGCAAGACGATTAGCGGCGCCGACGCGTAGATCCTCATCTCTCATGGCCTTTCTCCATTAATAAAATTCCAAAATGCAATATTTAGATTATTATAATATTGCATTGTGGAAATATATCGGGGTACTTCATACCACTCATTCTGGAGAACATTTTGAGAAATGTAAGAAAATTATTGGGAATACTGCCGATTTGTTGCGGCATGCTGGCGTTTTCTACCAGTGCGGCGGCGTCCGGCTCAGCGGCCGGCAGCCAGGTCCGGGTGGCGGCCAGGGTTGCTCCCTGCGACAGCGCCTGGAATGGCGCGACTCCCTATGTTAGCGGTAATAAGGTCAGTTATCGCGGCATCAACTACACGGCGGCGTATTGGACCCAGGGCAATTATCCGGCAAGCAGCAGCGGCAGCGCCGACAGCGCCCAGCCATGGATCGCCGGGACGGCCTGCCGCGTTGCAAAGGTGGCGGCGGCAGCCAGCGACCACGATGCGAATTTTTCTCCGGCCACGCTGCAATTCCTCAAGACCAATACCGGTCTCGACGGCGAGCAGTGGGACAACATCATGAAACTGGTTAACAAGCCGGAGCAGGATTCGCTCGACTGGACCAAATTCTACGGCTATTGCGAACCGCTGGGCGACAAGCGCGGCTACACCATCGGCATCTTCGGCGCCACCACCGGCGGCCCGAACGACACCGGCCCGGACGGCCCGGCGCTGTTCAAGGAATACGATGCGGCCAGCGGCGCGGCCAAACCCTCGATTGCAGGCGGCCTGACGCGCGCCGGCGTGCATGGCAGCATGCAGGGTTCGATCCTGAACATCACCGACAGCACGACAGTCTTTTGCGGCAAGATCGGCGGACTGCAGAACAATGCGGCATGGCGCGAGGCGATGTGGCATACCTTCTACAACGTCTACATCAAATACAGCCTGCAGCAGGCGCGCCAGCGCGGCTTCAGTTCGGCGCTGACCATCGGCTCATTCGTCGACACCGCGCTGAACCAGGGCGCCGACGGCGATTCCGGTTCGCTGGAGGGTGTGCTGGCCAAATCCGGCAGCAGCACCAATGAAAAAACTTTCATGACGAGTTTCTACGCGCAGCGCACCAAGGTGGTCGACACCAACGAATACAACCAGCCGCCGAACGGCAAGAACCGCGTGAAGCAGTGGAGTTCGCTGCTGGGACTGGGCGAAACGGATCTCAAGGATGCCGATGCGGCAGTGATCAAGGTGACTAACTGGACCCTGAAGTAAACACAGGCGGCGGCCGGAAGATGCTTTCCGGCCGCCGCAGACCCCGATGGAGATTAGTGGGCCTTGCTTGCCGGCCTTTGCCGGAAGAACAGGATGCAGCCCAGGATGAAGGCAAACAGCGCCAGCGAGGCGGAATAACGGCTCAACGCCAGGCCGCCGGCATTCAACGGCTTGTCGAGGAAATCGCCGACCACGGCGCCCAGCGGCCGGGTCAGGATGAATGCGGCCCAGAACAGCAGGGTGCGCGATATGCGCGTCCGGTAGTAAGCCAGCACCAGCAGCGCCAGCAGCGCGCCGAACACCAGCGCGGCGCCGGTATAACCGAGGCCGGCGCTATCCGCGGTCCAGTCGCCCAGCGCCGTCCCCAGGGTCTGGGAAAACATGATGGTCAGCCAGTAAAACATCTCGGCCTTGGGCGTATTGACGGTGTCCACCGATATCGAGCCAAGCGTGCGGTGCCAGACCGCCAGCGATGCCATCAGCAGGATAAACAGCAAGGAACTGCCGCCCGCATAACCGATGCCGAGCGAACGGTCGGCAAAGTCGGCCAGCGTGGTTCCCACGGTGGTGGTGGCGATGATTGTAGCCCAGTAGAGGAATGGATGAAAACCCTTGGCCTTGATCTGGGCAAACACGGCAACCAGGAAGATTGCGGCGAAAATGGCGGTCGCCACCAGGTAGCCGAGGTTCATCGACATGGAGACGGCGTCGCCGCCGGTTTCACCTAGCGTGGTGGCGGCTATCTTGATGATCCAGAACAGCAGGGTAACCTCCGGGACCTTGCTCAAGCCGCGTTCGATAGACTGGTTCATGCGGATTTCCTTTCGATATCAGGTCTGTTACTGGTTCAGGCGTTTCGGGACAAACGAGAGATAAATGACCATGCCGATGATCAGCGCCAGGAACACGATGCTGGCTTCTATGGCGCCGAAGCCCAGGCCGCCGCTGCTTGCCGGCTGCGACAGCAGGTCGCCGCAGGATGCGCCGAAAGGGCGCGTCAGCACATACGCGATCCAGAAGCAGGCGACGGCATCGGCCTTGAATACATAGCGGAACAAGGCGACGGCCGCGATCAGTCCGCCGAACAGCAGGGCGGAATTGGCATAACCCAAGTTCAAGCCTTCGGCCAGCCAGTCGCCGGCCGCGGTGCCGAGGGCGAAAGTAAATAAGATCGCAGCCCAGTAAAACAGTTCACGCCTGGGACTGTCAATTGACAGGATGGAAAGCGTCTTTTCCTGCGCATACCAGATGGCGAAGGTGGCCATCAGGGCAATGCTGAAACAGGCAGTGGAGGCGGCCAGCGGCACGTTGAAACGGTCGGTCAGGTTGTCGGTGACCAGGGTGCCGAATACGCTGACGAACACCACGGTGAGCCAGTACAGGGAGGGCACGTAGCGCCTGGCGCGCAGCTGGAACGTCAGCGCGACGGCAAACAATATGCCCATCAGCGCGGTGGTCGCGCCCAGGCCGAAATTCAGATTGGCATTCAGGAAATCGG
Organism: Collimonas fungivorans; assembly: GCF_028292705.1. Classification (GTDB taxonomy): domain Bacteria; phylum Pseudomonadota; class Gammaproteobacteria; order Burkholderiales; family Burkholderiaceae_D; genus Collimonas; species Collimonas fungivorans_B. Next base: position 4,353 of record NZ_JAQGLV010000314.1, read on the forward strand.
CGCCGGTCTCGCCGACTGTAGTGGACATCATCTTGATGATCCAGAACAGCACGGTGACTTGCGGCACCTTGTTCAGCCAAAGTCTTGCATCTGTGTCCATGGCAGCCTCCGAAGTGGATGGTTTCAAATGAATCGCTGCAGCCAGTCTGGAGATCCAGACTTAGCTCAGCCATAGTGAATGCCATCCGGCCACGGAGCAGCCGCCGTCACAACTCCTGCATGAATTGCACAACGGCCTGGGCAAACGCCTGCGGCTGTTCCGTTGCGCTCAGGTGCGAAGCGTCTTTCAATACGACCAGACGGGCTTGCGGGATCTGCTCAGCCAGTGTCTGCGCCATGGCCAACGGCGTGCCCTGGTCCAGTTCTCCGGCAATCACCAGCGTCGGCACGGTTATCTGCGGCAGGCGCGCGGTGGTATCCACGGTGCCGACCGCGTGGCAGCAGCCGATATAGCCGGCAGGCCCGGTATTGACCAGGCGCTGGCGGAAACGCGCCACGGTGGCGCTGTGCTCGGCGCGGAAACGGTCATGGAAATAGCGCCCCATGACAGCGTCGGCAATCACCTCGATGCCTTGCGCGCGCACGGTGTCGATCCGTTGCTGCCACACTTCACGCGCCGGCGGCGGGTAGTGCGAGGTGCAGTTGGCGATGACCAGCGCGGCCACCAGCGACGGATGGCGCAACGCCAGTTCCTGGCCGGTCATGCCGCCCATCGACAGGCCGATCCATACCACCGGGCCGGAATCGAGCTCACGCAGCAGGCGCGCGGCGTCGTCGGCCAGGTCGGCGATGGCATACAGTCCTGCGGGTGCGTCGGAGCCGCCATGGCCGCGATGGTCGTAGGCGATGACGCGGCAATCGGCGCCCAGCAATGTGGCCAGTTGGTCCCACATGGTCAGGTCGCAGCCAAGCGCGTGGCTGAGCACCACCGTGTGGCGCGGCGCCTTGCCGCTGCGTGGGGCACGTACGCTGTAGTGCAGCGCGGGGATGCTGGCAGTGCGGCCTTCGTGCCCGACGCCGGGATGGCAGGTGGCGGCCGGCGACAGCGGCTCGAGCGCATAGCCGATCTGCGGGCCGACCTCGCGCAGGATTTTCAGCGCATGGGCGAACGCGGTGTTGGCGGCGGGGACGCCGGCGTAGATGGCCGACTGCATCAGCACCTCCTTGATCTCGTCGGGCGTCAGCCGGCTGCTTTCGTCGCCCAGCAGCGCGGCGCGCGCGTGCAGGTCGAACTCTTCCCAGCAGCCCAGCGCGGTGGTGATTGCCAGTACGATGATGCGCCGCGTCTTGTGTTCCAGGCCGGGCCGGCCCCAGATCTCGTTCCAGGCGAAGTGCGTGATCATGTGCTGGAATTCGGCGTTGAAGGTGTTCGAGTTGGACAGCGAAAGGTCGACCCAGGCGTCGCCCAGGATGGTGCGGCGGTTGTG
>NZ_JAQGLV010000353.1 GCF_028292705.1 Collimonas fungivorans
GCGGTGGTAGGGAGCCTTCGGGCTGCCGGTTTTCCTTTTTGCACCGGTCTGCAAACCTTGCCATCTGCCGCCCTCCCGTTTTGCAGCGGGAACGGCTTAATCGCAATCATGGAGGCCGTTATGACTACATCCATAGAATCTCAGCGTATTCCGGTAAAAGCAAACCACCAATCGTTCTCCTGCCTAGCCGAAGAGCTGCACATGAACAGATCGGCGCAATTCATGGCGTTGACACTGGATCTGAGCCAGGGTATTAAAACCTGCCTGTCGCTGATCCATGCCAGTAATCTGGCAAGAGAACATGGCGACGAAGAATCCCCGCCCACACTCAACGTTTCCGATACCGAATGCCTGACGCGCATGGCGATGGCTGCAGCTGGTGTGCTGTCGGAAAGGGCAGAGAGCTACATCGACGTCTTCAATGACATGCGAGTAGGGCGCGAGTAGAAAACCCGAGAGCAAGTCCGGCAGTCAACGCCAAAAACATACGAACCTACAGTGAGCCTCGAGGCTTGCGATATGGGTAACGTAAAACGGCTCCGGACTTCGCCTTAACTCTCAGTCTCGCCAATCGCACGATCAAGATTGTCGTTCACACGCAACAACAACGCCATCAGCTGGTCCCGCTCTTCTTTGGTAAAGCCCGCAAGGGCTTGCCGGCTAGCCGCGTCCATGACGGCCTTTCCCTTAGGCATCCGCTCTGAAGCACCGGCAGTCAGCGAAACCAGCTGGCTGCGCTTGTCATCGGGATTGGGAACCCGCTGCACCAGCCCGTCGCGCTCCATGCGATTTAGCAGCTGCGCCATGCTGGGTTGCTCCACCTGCGCCAGCCGCGCCAGTTCGGCCTGCGACAAGGCGCCGCTCTTCTTGAGCGCCACCAGCACCGGCAACTGCCCCATGGCGAACCCCAGCGCGCGCAGCGGGCCGTCGACCAGCCGCATGGAGGTGCGGTAAGCCTGGCCGATGAGTTTCACGGGGTTGTTCGACAGGTCAATCTTCATCATGTTGACATCCCATAGGTAACTATGTTTATATATAGGTGCCTATTATAAACGAATCAATCCATTCTGTGAATACACAATTACGCATCGCCATAGTCGGCGCAGGCCCGGGAGGCCTGACACTTGCCCGTATCCTCCACCTGCACGGCATCGCCGCGACGGTGTTCGAGCAGGAATCCCATTCGCTGGAACGCCCACAGGGCGGCACCCTGGATTTGCATGAAGGATCGGGCCTGCGGGCGCTCAGGCAGGCTGGCCTCATGGAAGCGTTCCTGGCCATCGCCCGCTACGAGGATCAGGGCTCGCGCCTGCTGGATAAGGCCGGCAACGTGCTGTTCGAGGACGATGACACCGCCAGCGGCGACCGCCCCGAGGTGGATCGCACGGAACTGCGCGCCATGCTGCTGCAGGCTTTGCCCGCCGCTTGCGTGCGCTGGGGCTGCGCCATGCGCGAGGTGCAGGCGCGTGACGACGGGCGCTGGGACCTGGTCTTCGATCACGGCAGCGAGGGGCCGTTCGACCTGGTGGTCGGCGCCGATGGCGCGTGGTCGCGGATACGGCCATTGCTGTCGCCTTACCGGCCGCAATACAGCGGCCTTACCTTCATCGAGTGCGGCATCGACGACGTCGACCGCAGCCATCCGGCGCTATCGCAGCTGGTAGGCCGTGGCAAGATGGGCGTTGAAGCCGACGGCAAGGAAATCATCGCGCAGCGCAATGGCAATGCGCACATCCGCGCTTATGCCATCTTCCGCGTGCCGGCCGACTGGGCGGCGCAGCGTTTCGACCTTGCTGCGCCGGCTGCCATGCGCGCGGAACTGATCAAGGAGTTTGATGGCTTCGCTCCCGAGATACTGGATCTGTTCCGGGCCAGCAACGACAACTTCGCCATCCGTCCGATCTATGCGCTGCCGGTGGGGCATTGCTGGGCCAGCCGGCGCGGCCTCACGCTGCTTGGCGACGCTGCGCATGTCATGTCGCCTTTTGGCGGCGACGGGGTAAACAACGCCATGTTCGATGCGGCCGAACTGGCGCGGCTGCTCATTGAGCGCACGGACTGGGCCGAGGCCGTGGCTGAATACGAAGCGCTGATGTTTGCGCGTATTGTCGAATCTGCCGAGGGCGCGGCGGAAGGGGCTGCAACGCAGCTGTCGCATGTCGGCCAGGAGCTGACGCTGGCAATGTATCGGAGCCACGCTGGCTAGAATGAAGGGGCAAGTCCTACCGCCGCCGAAATTAAAAATGCCCTCGGTAGTGAGGGCATTTTCGTTTGATTGCTGCCAACCGCAGTCGAGGGAAGTTGGGTGAGCGCCGGGGAAAGTCAGATACCGATCTTTTTAAGAAGAGCCGGTAACAGCTGGGTCAGGAAAAACGCACTCACTACCCATATGATGATGTTGTTTTTGGCTTCAGTCAGATCGGCTTTGGTCGCGTAATTAGACCTGATGACGGCAACATCGGTTTTGACTTCAGACAGCTCGGTTTCCAGTTTTTCTATACGTTTAAGCATATCTTTATCCTCCTGCCGTCTGTCGCGTTTGTCAATGCGTCCTGCTAGCTTGTTAGGGAAATGGTAATCAACATTTCTCATAGCCTGTCCATATTTTTTCCCGGAAATATTGATCCTTGAAGCTGATTTCCGGCGCCTTCGGTCTTGCCAATTATTTTCACTCTCTTCGGTTCTGCATGAAATAGCCGCCGAGTCGAAGGAGCGCCAATTCCCATCTAGCTTATCAGGAAGAATTTGGTTTTTCATGCTTCAAGGTAAAGTTCTCCCTTTTGCTTAAGAGTTGAGGCGTATCCCCATTCAGAAGTACGCCTTTGCGCCTGGCTTGAGGATCGGTTTCAATGCGCGTATCGGCATGACGAGTTGTGGCCCCAGGCACACGCCCATGGCATGGCCGATGCCGGAAACAACGAAGGAAATCTTGTCCGGCTCGTCAAATTCGAAATCCAGATATCGCGGCAGCACGTCGGTGCAATCGATATCTGGATTCAATTTATCGCGGCTCTTCTTTGATTTCACCTTCTCGCTGATGAAGTCTACAAGAAGGGGATCGATATCGGAACCGTCTTTATTCCTTATCCGGACTGGAAACAGGCGGTTGAAATCCAGGTAGCTGCCGTGGATCAGGTCAAGTGTAAACGGGTCGTAATGGTTGTTCGGATGGGCGCCGCCGCAAAAGGTGCTTCCCGCTTCGACGATGCTCATCAATGTTTCCGACACATAGCGCACCCCGATGGTTTCCGAGTCGAAGTTTCCCAGGGTTCCGGCGGCAGGTCCGTCCATGGTGTAGAGCGTCGCCTTGCATTCCAGCGCCGCCAGGCTCATTTGCCAATGGCGCTGCTCAAGGATCTGGTTGATGCTTGCCAGCACCTGGGGATTGGGATGGCGGGTCAGTCGCGGGTAGGCGAACCTTGTTCTTGGATCTATCACCATGCGGTAGCCGACGTTTTTACGCAGGATTTCTGGCCCTGCTTGCAGCGGGAATTGCAATTTCAGGTAGTCGTAGGGAGTGTTCTTGAGCGAGATCGCCGTGCCATAAGCGATGTTGCTGCCTATGCCTGGTGTAATGGCGGCAGTAACCGCCTCCACGCCGACTGGCCTGATGGCGTCGGGGTCGTAGCGGCCGACCTGATGCAATTCAAATGCCAGGCTTTTCTTTGTTTTGGCGTCACGCCAGCTGCCCTGGAAAGTATCACCATCGATTTTCCCGTGCCAGACGCTGCGTGGTTTTTCCGTGGCGGGATCGATGAATATCGGCTGGTCACGGTTATCGTCGCCTGCCAGGAGCTCGCCATGTTCATATCTGGGCAGCGCTTCCTTGAGTGATGCAAGAGGGCCATGCAGGGGAATGTCGACGCCATGGCGTGTATAGAAATAGCGGCCGTCATAACCATCGGCTACTTTTTCAAGCTCCAGCACGACTTCTGTATTTTTCCCCAGCGTTCCTTTGTAAACGATGCGTTCGCCAGCGAGCGCTGCGCTGGTGGCGATACAGGACAATGTGCTAAATATCGTCAGATACTGAAAGAAGGTTTTCATTGTCGGGCCGGATAATTGGTAGGGCGGGGAAAACATCTCTGGTTCATGTCGAAAATTCTATCTTTAAATGTTACTGTTTCCCCGCTATCGCAAAAATAATCTGCAGCCAAAACACATGAAAGGAAAACATTCATGATGGTTCAAGGAAAATTCCTGAGGACGTCAACTGTCCTCGGTTCGGCCCTGCTGGGGATGATGCTGCTGTCCGCCGGATGCGGTGGTGGCGGCGAGTTGCATCCAGGCGTCCCTGTCAGCTGCACCCAGCTGAACGGCATGGCCATATCCGCACAGGCCATCGGCTTGCCGACCAGCGGCGCCATCGTCACCGACGCGCACACTGTGGCGCCAGCCGGCAGCGGCGTGGCGGCGACCGGCGAGTACTGCCTGGTGAAGGGCGAGATCAATCCGGTCGATCCGGTCGCGCCGAAAATCAAGTTCCAGCTCGGCCTGCCGACCGCCTGGAACCACAAGGCGCTGATGTTCGGCGGTGGTGGTTATAACGGCACCGTGCCCGATGTCAGCGGCAACGTCCCCGCCGGTCCGCAGGACAAGGCCAGGCCGCTGGCGCGCGGTTACGCCACTTTTGGCAGCGATTCCGGACATCAGGCTAACCAGATGGGCAGCCGCGACGGCACCTTCGGACAGAACGACGAAGCCTTGCGGAATTTTGCCGGCGATGCGCTCAAGAAAACACGCGACGCGGCGATCCACCTGATCCAGCAGTATTACGCTCGTACACCGCAAAAATCCTACTTCGCCGGCGGCTCGACCGGTGGCCGCGAAGCCCTGGCGGTGACGCAGCGCTGGCCGCAGGACTGGGATGGCGTGATTGCGCTGTATCCGGCCTGGGCTGCGGCCAGCCTGGACCTGCAGTTCGGCCGCATCACGCGCGCTTTCGCCATGCCGGGCGCTTATCTGAACTCGGCCAAACGCAAGACGCTGTATGACGCGGCGATGGCAAGCTGCGATGCGCTGGACGGCGTCAAGGACGGCTTGATCAGCAATATGGCGGCATGCAACAGCGGTTTTGATCCCGCCAGCGCGACGCTGAACGGCGCACCGCTGCGCTGTGCCGGCGGGGCGGATAGCGGCGATAGCTGCCTGTCCGATCCGCAGATCGCAGCCTTGAAAACCTATAGCACGCCGATCACCTTCAGCCGTCCTCTCGGCAGCGGAGAAATGCAGTACCCCGGCTTCAATGTGTGGGGCGCCGATCTCGGCCTGGCTGGCGACTCGGTGGCGCAGAAAACGGTCAGGCTGCTGGCCATGGGCGATAGCCAGCCGGCGCAGCCGATGCCGACCGATGCGCCGTACTGGGCGACGTTCTGGGACCAGTGGGCGAAATACTTCGTCACGCGCAATGCGGCGTTTGATTCCCTGTCGCTCGATCCGCAGAATGCGGGCCCATGGCAGGCGCGCATCGATCAGCTCACGGTCATGCAAGACATCAACAAGACTGATTTGTCGGCATTCAAGGCCAGGGGTGGAAAGATCCTGATGGCGCATGGCATGTCAGATGCGCTGGTCAGCACCCGCTCCACCGAGGATTATTTCCGGCGCCTGCAATCGACCATGGGCAGCGCTGCGGTCGGCAGCTTTGTCCGCTACTACGAAATCCCTGGCTACGGCCATTCGCTGTCAACGGTCTTCAATGCCGCATGGGATTCGCTGACGGCGCTGGAAAACTGGGTGGAGCAGGGCAGTGCGCCGGTATCGCAGGTTGTCTCGGATACGGCGGGCATCCCGGGCCGCAGCCGTCCCCTTTGCGAA
>NZ_JAQGLV010000383.1 GCF_028292705.1 Collimonas fungivorans
GGCCACCGTCGTCTTCATGGGCTGCGGTTTTGTCACTGTCTACGTAATACGCCACCTGTTCGCCGCATAAGGAAAAATCCATGCCCATCATCACATCGTTGCTTGCCGGCCTGGTGTTCGGACTGGGGTTGATCGTATCCGGCATGGCGAATCCGGCCAAAGTGCTTGGTTTCCTGGATCTCGGCGGCGCGTGGGATCCGTCGCTGGCGTTCGTGATGGCCGGCGCGATTGCACTAGGGCTCGTGGCGTTTTCTTTTGCAAAAAGAAGGACTAGATCGTTGATCGGCGCCGAAATGAAGCTGCCCGCCGCACGCCATGTGGATCGCCGCCTGCTGATCGGCAGCGCCTTGTTTGGCGCAGGGTGGGGGATTGCAGGCATCTGCCCGGGACCGGGCCTGGTTGATCTCGGCATGGGCGAGACGAAAGCGCTGGTGTTTGTAGCGGCGATGCTGGCGGGCATGGCCGTGTTCGAGATTGCCGAAAAACGCCGCCGCGCGACTAAATCGCCGCATTGAATACTGTAGTAACGGGGCTGCTGTTCTGCAGTCCTTTCTATCGACGATCCACCATATGTTGACCGGAAAACGTGCCTGCGTGTCCAGACGCCGGCGCGCAGACTTGTTCTCGTCAGCGTCATTATCCGGTAACAAAACGTAGTTACTATCCGGAAAGATTTTTAACGCGTGTGTTTAACGCGTGATGCCAGGAGCGGTAGTTCCATCGCTCATTCGCGCAAATTTACTTTCCAATCAGGATGTCGACATGGTGCCGAAGCGATGAAACCTGACGTAAACAAGTGGTCTCGCTCCGGACGCCGCCGCCGTTTGCCGCGGCGCGTATTTAGCCACATACCTAGCCACACATACAGCCGCGGCGCGATACTGCCGATCGGGATCTTCTTCCTGGCGGTGCTGTGCGTCGGCATATTTTCCGTCTATAACATGGCGCAGGTGACCAGCGACAAGCGGCGCCTGGTCAACGCCGCCGATGCGATTGCCTACAGCACCGCCAATATCGCGGCGGAAGGCCTGAACTACACCGCCTACACCAACCGCGCCATGATCGCCAATTACCAGGCGGTGGGGCAGATGACGGCAATGTGGTCGAACGTCACCATGTCGGACCAGTACTGGAAAAACAATACCAAGGTGATGAAGGCCACCGCCGCCCTGACCAAATTCATTCCCTACATCGGCGCCGGCCTGTCGAGCGTGCTCAATGCGGTTTCCACCTTCGGCAAGTACTGGGAAAAGATCGTCGATGGCGTGCGCGTCACCAGCCAGGTGCTGGCCAATGCCGGCACCGCCACCACCTCGCTGACCAACTACGCGATCTTCACCTCGCAGCAGGTGCACCTGGCCACCACCATCTCGGCCATGATCGCGATGCAAAAGGAGCTGCTGACGGCCAATGCGCCGCAAGCCGAGTATGTGCCGCAGACCATCATGTACCAGGTCGCCAAGAGCGTGGTGGACTTCGGCAGCATGATCAAGCTGCACCAGCCGCCGCGCAAGTTCATGGGCAGCACCGAGATGAAGACCAAGCTGCCGGACAGCACCGGCACCGCCGAGTTCAACCTGGTGCACCGGGTGATGATGCAGGACATGATCAAGCTGACCAGCGCCATGGGCGGCCGCCGCCTGTTTCCCAATGCGGTCGGCCTGTGGGCGGTGGACGGCTGCAACCTGAGCGGCATCAACGGCATCCTGACCGGCCTCTCGGCCAACGGCCTGGAGCAGATCGTCCCGGCGCTGCAAGGCAACGTTGCAGCGGACGTCATCGGCCCGGTGATTGAAGCTTTCATGAACACGGTAGGGCTCATCGTCAGTCCGATCATGTGCCTCTACGAGCGCACCGGCGGCACCCGCATGATCCAGATGCAGGACGGCACTTATGCGTGGAGCAATATCGACATCATGGAGATCAATCCGCACCTGTTCAATATCCACATTCCGATGGCTGGCGCGGTGACGATGTCCAAGGTGGGACGCCAGGGCCTGGACAAGAACCAGGAAGTACCTGAAGACCTGGCCAAGTTCGTGGACGTGGTGAAAGACACTTCGTCCTGGAAGAAATCGTTCTGGGGCGAGGCTACCGGCATCGACGATTGCGTGTATTTCACGCTGCCCAGCGGCGAGCTCTATGCGCCGCGGATAAGCGGCGCCTGCGGCTCGCTGTCTGCCGGCGCGGCCAAGAAATACTACGAGCGCGGCGTCATGAATATCGCCCAATCCGCCGGCGAGCGCGCGATGAAGGGGCAGGCGCAGATCGCCACCGCTAGCCAGGCGCTCAACAACGCCGCCATGGCGACCCTGGACCCGGTGATCAATGCCGCAGGCGCGGGCGTCAATTCCTCCAATTCCTCCCAGTCCGCAGTCAATCTGCCGGACGCCAATGCCGGTAACCTGAGCGGCGTGCTGGGCGGCGCTCCGGCCGGCATGCCAGCCTCCGGGGCCGCGCTCAATGCGCCCAATCCCGGCAGCGCCGATGGGGAAGTGGCGGTGGCGACGGCGATGGCGCAGCAGGCGGTGAACTTCCAGCAGCTGTCCAGCCTGGGCGGCAATGTCGCCACCTCCATCTCGAACATGCTGGGCAGCGGTTTTTCTCTCGCCACCTCGGCGTTCGACGATCCGGTGGATGCGCCCAACGGTTTTCTCCAGTTCATCCTCAAGGCCTTGGGCCTGGGCGACCTGATCGATGTCCTCAGCATGCGCACCTCGCGCGGCACCGAAACCCTGTTCCAGAAACCCGGCCTGGGCGGTGCGGTGGCGGCTGACATGGGCCTGCCGGCGGAGCGTTTCGGCCTGTGGGAAATGCGCGGCGCCAACATGGGCAACTACCAGCTGGGCGACCGCGAAGCCAGCAACCTGTTCGTGGCCAGCAAGGAAGTGCAGGACAACGCCTTGAAGGATATTGGACCATCGTTCGTGGTGGCGCTGCAGCAGACCGTCGACAAGACGCCGCTGCGCGCGGAAAGCAAATTCAACCTCGGACGCGCGCCGATACACGATTACGACACGGAACTCAAGCAGGATTATCTGAAAGCAATCGGCAAGGCGCGCGTTTATTACCGGGCGCCGGTAGAGCGCTGGACCACACGCGGCCAGATCGTCTCGCACGCCAACCTGATGCTGCCGTACTGGAACGCCCGGCTGGAAGGCTTGAACTACCCTGAGAAAGCTCTGTTTTTCATCATCAACTGATATCTAGCTGGAAAGACTTCATGCTCATGCTGCCCACCCGATCCACCGCATCGCCCAGGCTGCGCCGCCAGCGCGGCCAGGCGCTGGTCGAATCCATCATTGTCTGCAGCCTGTTCATGGTGTTCCTGTTCGGCTTGCAGTGGGTATGGCGTTTCGGCGAACTGGCGCAGCTCAACGCTGAAGCTCCGCGCTTCGCGATCTGGGAGCGTACTGCCTATAAGTCCGGCGGCGGCGCCGAGACGCAGGCGCTTTACAGTAGCGACAGCGACCTGGCGCCGCAGGTATTCCGCAACGTCTACCTGACGCCGCGCGGCGCGCGCCAGTCGCAAGGCGAGGGCAGCACCGCCTTGATGCAAGACCACCCCGACTGGATGAGCACGGCTGCGCGCTTTTTTACCGGCACGATGAAGGGCGCCACCTTCGGCACTATTTCCGGCAACGCCTTGAGCGTCGTCACCAATTCAGACAAGGCGCCGGGCGGGCCGATGGGATTCGACCCCACTCACAACACGCTGACCAGCCTGAAGCTGGATGACAAACCCTATGAACGGGTGCAGGTCAACGGCGCCATCGGGCTGAGCGATTTCATCACCGATTTCCTGCAACAGCGCTTTGGCATCGCACCCGCGGTCGACGGCCTAGGCGCGGGCGGTAGCAACGCCACCGCGCTGGGCAGCCTGACCATGGTGACCAATTCCTGGTCGGCGCCGGGAGCGGTGGCGATCAAACGCATGTTTGACGAGCTCAATCCGCTGGCTTCCAGCAACAACGTCGGCATGGTGCTCAACAACGGCAAGTATGGCAATTTGTCGCAGCTGATCGGCGGCGCCTCCGGTTTCGGCAGCAATTACCGGGTCGACAAGGTGGGCATCAACCCGGCGCAAGTATCGACGCTGGTGTCGCAGGGGATGGGTTTTGACTACGGTAGCCTGAAGAACCCGGGTGACCTGATAAAAATATTCAAACCCACCGATGAATACAAGGAAAGCTTTGTGTTCAAGGCGGCGACCATCGAGCCCGAATATGTCGGCATCATCTGCAAGGCAAAAGTGCCGAACTCGATCCGGCTGACGCAATACACCCAGGATGAACTGTGCCCGTCCGGCACGGTGCGCGCGCGTACGATTTCCATGTTCGATAATCCGGCCTGGCGGTTTGTCGCTCCGTAAAGCAGGGTTTGGAAAGTAGTGACGGTTTTAAAAAAGTCATTAATATTCAATGTGTTACATATGAATTCTATGAATTTTAATTAGGTTTAAGAGATACTTGAAAAGCCTTTTTATTCAATGACTTACAAAAATATTCTATAAATTTAGATGAGGTGAGGGCAGTGCGTTTCCTTGGCTGCACACATACGCCGTCAGCTATTGCAGCTGCTGCCGGGTGCTGCGGGTCGAATCGTAGTGGGCATTGCCGTCATAGACCAGGTTGATCTGCTGGTTGCGGGTGATGAAAGTATTGTTCTGATTCAGCACCAGCCCGGCTATCGGATCGATCACCAGCGGTCCGGACGGCTGGATGATCTGCACCGGCCGCTGCAGGACGGTAGCCATCAGTTGCGGAGCAAAATCTCCGCCGACGTTGCGCCAGCTGCGGCTGGTCAGGATGTCGTCGACGATACGGTTGAGCTGGTTGCCGGTGACGAATACCTGGAAATGGGCTGCATTGTCGAGTATCAGCTGCGCCACACGCTGCCTCAGTGTCGCCGAATTGGCGTTGACGCCGTCCAGATACTGGATCTGGTCAAGCACCGCGGCATAAAAGCAATTGCCGTCGCCGGCTACGGTTTGCGCCGCCAGGCCATCGTTTTGCAGATAGATATCCAGGTTGCGCTGATTGAGATCGATAAAGCCCTGGTTTGAAAACTGGGAAATCAGGTCCTCCAGAAGATTGCGTGCGTTCACGATGCGCTGGAACGCATCCTCGCTGCCGCCTTCTTTATCCGGATGGTTCTGCAACAGGAGTTTCAAGCTCTGCTTCTTGACCAGGGCGCCGATGCCGGGCAGCAGTACCTGCTGGTTGATGTTGCTGATGCGCTCCGAAATCTGCAAGGTCGCCAGCGCCGCATTGATCTGTTCCAGGGACACGCTGTCATTATCGTCGATGCTTGGCGCCAGATCTTCATCGTCGTCCTCGGTGTCGCTCTCGTCGCTGTAATAACCGTCTATGGTTTCCAGCAAATCATTCACCCGCTTGTCGCCGAGATAGGCTTCCAGCTTGTCGAGATCGTATCTGTCGGTGTCCTTGCTGAAACCAAACAGGGCGCGGCCGGCCACTTGCCCACCCTGCGGAGCGCCGCCTTTTTTCGCCCAGGCCGAAACGAACAGGCCGTTCTTGCGGTTGAAGGCTTGCTGGAAAGTCAGCTGGCCAAGGGCAATGCGCCGCAACAAGGCGCGCGCAAGCTTGTCGGAACCGGGGACGCGCGAACTGTGCGCTTCGATGAATTGGGTTAACAGAAGAAACAGGGACTTGGCCTGGGCTTTCTGGTCTTTCCCGCTGCTTTCTCCGGATTCGATCGCGCTTAGTATCTCAAAGGCTACTTCAGCGTCGTTGCCTTTAAAGTGGGCAATGACGTCATCGTAATTGCTGGGAATCTGCTTGTCGTCGTAGGCCTTGGAATCGAGGTACAGAAAAGGCTGGTTGCCGAATCCCTTGCGATAGTAGCCTTTGGTATCGCCGATGCCGATTTGCGAATAGGCCGGGTTGATGCCCGGATTGAGGGCGGGATTAAACAGCGTCAAGGCGGTGCTGGCGTCGGGATCGCTGGCAACCAGCCTGGCAATATCCGCATTCTTGTAACCGTAGTTGTCCTTGGCCTGCCTGCGGAAGATGCGCCGTCCGCTCTTGGGAGTGGCTTTCTTGAGCCTGTTTCTCAAGCGCGACCTGCGCAATTTTTCAAAAAGGCTTTCTTTTTTCTTTCTCTTTTTGCCAAGCTGGGCGATGCCGGCAGTGTTATGGCTTAAGACGCTGCCGATCGGCGTCAGCGCCCCGGGAGCCTCCGTTGCGGGACTTTGCCTGAACCCGGCAGCCTTGCGGCCCATCACGTCGGCTTCCTGTTCGAGGGCGGCATCGTCGTTGATCGCGACGCCGTCGGCCTCGGTCGTCGGCGCCACCCGGCCTTGCGCCTGCTGCACCAGATGCCAGGCTTCATGCGCCAGGTGCGATTGCTGTCCCGGCGCCAGGTGGATCTGGCTGCCTTGCGCATACGCATGTGCCATCAGCTGCGCCGGCCGGGCCGAGTTGTAATGGACCTTAACGCTGTCAAGGCTGAAGCCGGACAGCGATTCGATTCCCTGTTTTAACTGGTCGGGCAAGCCGGTGCGATTGGTCCCGGCGCGGTATGCAGCCGGGCCGGCCACCGGCTCCGGCGAAGCTGGCGTATCCATTGCGCGCCGTTGCAGGGGACTGCCAGCATAGTGAAAATCGCCCATCGCGACCAGATTGTTGCCGCTATCCGGCATCGGCTCGGCGTGGTCCGGCAACTGCTGGCGCAGCGATACCTCCGGCGCCAGGGCTGGAACAATCACGCTCATTTTTTTCATGCCTGTCATCGTCTGTCTGCCCATTGCCTGTCAGCGCGGGATTTGCGAAGCTGGCGGCCCTGCCTGCAAAGCAATGTCCAGGCAGCCTTGATTCCTGGCAAGTATAGCCGCCAGTTCAAAACAATTGCTGAAGAACTTGGAAGCCGGCGGTTATGGCCCAATCGTCGAAAGATAGGCTGCTGCTTGCCGTATCCAGCTGTTCCGCCCACCTTGCTTTTTTGACATGGCTAAATATATGCTGCGTCGCGGAGAATATATATATAATTTCCGCAGGGCAAATTTAGCCCTTCATCATTCAACGCCGGCCTTCCCCAGGCCGAGTGGATCTTGATTCGACAAGCACGCCACAGAATTTTACAGATCATCTTTTGGCTGCTGCATTGCGGTCTGCAAACCAGGTTTTTTCTTTCCCCTGAAAAGGGCTCAAAAATGATCGTTTTTGGAGAAGAAAATGAATCGGAATTTTAGTGGATTAGCGTTAATTCTCAGCTTCGCCTGTTTTACTTCAAGCCTGGCCTTCGGCGCCACCGTCACCAGGCAAATACCCAGCAGCGGCACCGTCAAGATTCCTGCCACCACCGTCGGTGTCGATGGATTGTCCTCGCCTGAAATCTCACCGGTATTTTCGAACGCCCCAGATCTTGCTGACGGTCCCACCGCCGCGGGTACGGCAGGGCTAACCGGTAAAAGCGGGACGCAAAGCACCACCGGCGTGCTGGCGCGGGTGGCGAAGTTCAAGATAAACCGCAGTATCGCCAGGACACAGGGCAAAGGACAGTGGACCGAAGCAGTCGGCAGAGATATGCCCGACCGTCGGGTGCAAGTCAGTTTTGACGGCGAAAATTCACGCAACCAGCGGCTGGCAAGCAACGGCAACCAATTTTCCATAGAACCGCCGGACCAGGGACTCTGCGCCGGCAACGGTTATGTCATGGAATCGCTGAATGACGTCATGAAGGTCTACAACCGCAAAGGCGTCGCATTGAGCGGCGATATTGCGCTCAATGCGTTTTACGGCTATACGCCGGCAATCAACCGCCAGGCCACGCCACGTGTCTTTGGCCCCTCGATTACCGACCCGGCCTGTTATTTCGATCCGGATGCAAGACGCTGGTTTCACCTGGTGCTGACGCTGGACACCGATCCTGCCACCGGTGCGCAAACGGGCACGAACCATCTCGACCTTGCGGTCAGCTCGTCCGCTGATCCGCTCGGGAGCTGGACCGTATACAAGATCGCCGTGCAGGATGACGGTACGCAAGGTACGCCCCAGCATGCAAATTGCCCATGCCTGGGCGATTATCCGCATATCGGCGCAGACGCCCATGGTATCTACCTGACAACCAATGAATTCCCGTTTTCCGGCGGCTTCAACAGCGCGCAGATATATGCCATATCGAAAAAAGCGCTGATCAGCGGCAGCGCCTCGATACAGGTGGTGCAGCTGGATACGGCCGACTATCTGCTTGAAGGCAATCCGGGATTCACGGTATGGCCAGCAGTCTCGCCAGCCGGCGACTTTGAACGGAGCAACCGCGGCACCGAATACCTGCTGAGCTCAGTTGCGGTATTTTCCAATTCCGGAAACGACAATCGCCTGCGGGTATGGGCAGTCGGCAATACCAGGTCGCTGAACGACGCGGCTCCTGCGCTGACGCTCCTGCACAATGTGGTCAGCGTCGACAGCTATGGCGTGCCGCCTGCGATTCCGCAGAAAGCGGGCAGTGCGCCCTTGCGAGACTGTCTGAACGACCGTAGCATGGTGACGCCGGCCGGCGTCGGCTGCTGGAATTACCTGACTACTGTCCTGCCGGCAGTCCCGGAAACGCTGGCGGACCTGGATCCGAACGATTCGCGCATGCAGCAAGTGTTTTTCACCGGCGACCGCCTATATGGTGCGCTCGATACCGTTGTCAATGTCGCCGGCCAGGAACAGACCGGCATTGCCTACTACGTGCTCAATCCTGCCGTCTCGGCCAGCCAAGTTGGCGCATCCGTGACCAGGCAGGGCCAGGTGGCGCTTGCCGGCAACAGCGTTACGCGGCCGGCCATAGCGGCCCTGCCTAACGGCAAAGGCGTGATCGGCTTTACCGTCGCCGGCGCGGATCACTACCCGAGTGCCGGCTATATTCATTTCAGCCGTGACCGGGGACACAGGGGCGAAACGGTCAAGATCATTGCAAGCGGACTCGGACCTGATGACGAATTCGGCGCCTATAACGCCTTCGGTACGCCGCGCAGCCGGTGGGGCGATTACGGTGCGGCGGCAGTCGACGGCAACGATATCTGGTTAGGCGCCGAATACATTGCACATGGCTGCACGCTGGCGCAATATACCAGTCTCGCCGATCCGGTAGCGCAGTTCAGCTGCAACGGCAGCCGCGTCGCCCTGACCAACTGGGCCACGCGTATCAGCAGGATCGCACCCTGAAGCCTTAACAGGAAAGGATGGGCCTGGAACTGTTTGCCAGGCCCCTCGATAGTTCCCGAAAGAATGCGAGGATTGCGGCGAACGCAACTTCAGGCGGGCGACTGGCCGTCTATCAAAGGAATATGGAATATTTCCTACTGGCATTGAATTTGAAAACTCTTGTGAAATCCCAGGAACGTCAATAGACATGCGGTGTCTCAGTCTCTAAGATTGATTTTTTAGAACCTTTTCCGCAATCCTGTTCCTGGAGTACCTGATGGATGTTCACATCGAAAATTGTTTTATCGAGGAATGCATCGATAAAATTCAAACACTGGCAGCACTGTCTCTCTACGGCGAAAGTGTCGACCTCGCTATCCTTGTTGTCATCCACGACGCATGCCGCTATCTCATTCTTAGCAAGCCGGGCGATCCTGAAGTTAACCTGCTGACGTTCAAGGAACAGCTCACCACCTTGGCGAACCACACGCACAGCAGCTTGCCGAATTACAGGAAGACCCTGGCCTATGCCGCTTCGCTGATTGTGATTCATCAAGTCTGAGCAAGCCTCAACACCCAGCCTCCACATCCCGGGCTATTCCTTCTCTGGCATGAATGACGAATGCTGGGTCGTGATCAGCCATTGCCTGCCGTCCCATTTGTAGGTGAACGTATAGCGGGCTTTCACTTCTTGCCCCGTTTTCCCTAGCGTGAACGTATACAAGCCGATATCGATGGCGGTATTGCAATCGATCTTGATGGTGCGCGAATTGATTTTCCCGCTCGGTTTATTCACCAGGAAATGCTCAAAATAATCGATCTGCTCTTCGCGGGTGACACGCGGCTTGTTTGACAGGGTGGCAAGCAATACGGAGTTTTCCGCATAATTTGCGGCGACCTCGCGCGGGTTGCCGGTCTGTAGCGAACTGTTCCAGCGATCAAACAACGACGCGATATCAGCCTCGCTGGTTGCGACACAGGCTTGCGTGTTTTGCGGTCCCGGAGCTTCAGTTCCGTCTGGGCTCACGGCGCAGCCGGTGATTGCAAAAGCAATGGCTGCTGACAGGACTGTGCGGCTTATTTCCATGGTTTTCCTATTGAGTAAGAGAAATTGCCAGCCTTCGGCATGGCTTGGAGTCGAGGCGAATAATGCCATGTGGAAATATTTTGGTGTGAAACAGATGCATGCCGGCTGCACGTTTTTGATTTGAAGGCATGAACGGGCAGCAATCCTCGCCAACAGCAGCAAGTCCACTTGTAAAAACAACAGGTCAGATGACTTGCGGAAAAATTAATGTAAACAATGGCTTGTGCGCACATCCGAGATACCGGAACAGGACCGCAGCGCCTATCTTCCAATACCACTCAGATACAGGTTGACAGCATTTTTCACAACTCCTACAGTCATCAGACAAGTGTTTCCACATGGAAATACCGAGGATAGATTAAACCGGCGCGATAAAAAAACGGGGCTTGCAATGCGTTTAAGCATGGCCACCGCAAACCGCGCCGACAGCAGGCCAGCCATCCCAATCTATCCAGGAGAATCAAGTGAAATCGAAGATGATAAAAGGTCTCGCCATCGGCCTTGCATGCATGGCGCTCTCGGCGCACGGCGCCGAACAGGCCGATGCAGCAGGAACCAGCGCCACCAGCCTGACCACTTTTAAACATCCCGGCGTGCTGGTCGACATCGCGCGCCTTAACTACATAAAAGGCCGGGTCAATGCCGGCGCCGAGCCTTTTCTTTCGGCTTATGAAGCAGCCAAAAACAGCCGGCTGGGGTCCTTGAGTTACAGGGTGGAAGGGCCGCCGTCCAACCATCTGATCGAATGCGGTTCCGGCTCGGTCCCGGACCACGGCTGTTCGGCCGAGGACAGCGATGCCGCCGCGG
Organism: Collimonas fungivorans; assembly: GCF_028292705.1. GTDB lineage: Bacteria > Pseudomonadota > Gammaproteobacteria > Burkholderiales > Burkholderiaceae_D > Collimonas > Collimonas fungivorans_B. The sequence continues at coordinate 11,050 of NZ_JAQGLV010000383.1, forward strand.
CCTATACGCAGGCGCTGTTGTGGTTCATTTCCGGCAATGCGACTTATGCCAAGAATGCAATCGCCATCATGAACGCCTATGCCCGCAACCTGACCGGCGGGCACACCAATTCCAATGCGCCGCTGCAATCCGCATGGACTGCGGAAAAATGGCCGGCGGCAGCGGAAATCATCCGTTACACCTATACCGGCTGGGCAGCCTCCGACGTCACGGCATTTAAAAAAATGCTGTCGACCCAGTACCTGCCGTATATCAACAATACCCAGGGCGCCGGCAAGAACGGCAATTGGGAACTGAGCATGATCGACGGCATGTTCGGCATTGCCGTGTTCACCGAAGACAAGGCGCTTTTCGCGTCGGCGGTTTCCATGTGGAAGAAATGGGTGCCGGCTTACTTTTACAACCATGCCGCGGATGGCGGCGCGCCTGTGAAATTCAGCGGCAGCCCGCACGACTGGAACGGCCAAACGGTGTTCAACACGGCCACCAGCGGCGTATCGCAAGAGACTTGTCGCGACACCCAGCACGTGCAGCTGGGCCTGGCCGCCGTCTTCAATGCTGCAGAAACCGCCTATGTCCAGGGCACGGACCTGTACACCCCGATGCAGGCGCGCCTGACCACATCCCTGGAATACCTCGCGCGCTCGCTGCAAGGCGTGCGCAACACCTCGCAAACAAACACTGTCAACGTACCTGCAGGTTTTCCGGGCTTGTGCGACGGCAGTTATATCCCGGTGCTGAAAGGCACCATGGAACGCGCATACAACGCCTATCACAACCGCCTGGGCGTTGCGCTGCCGCAGACATTGAAGCACCTGGTCAACGATGTCCGTCCGCATGCGAATCCTAACGATGAGCATGACGTGATCCTGGAAACGCTGACCCACGGCGGCAGCCCGGCAAGCAAATAAATCCATCCGCAACATCCCGATACCGAAGCAAACCTTACTGGAGAATATTTTGGAAAATGCCTCCGCTACATATTTATTCAAAAGCGTTGCGCTGGCCCTTGCCAGCCTGTGCATCCTGAGCGCCTGCGGCGACGGCGCCACATCCGCATCGAGTTCAGTCGCCAGCAGCGCAAAACTCGCAGCCGCTGCCGGTTCTCCCTACGGTGGAACGGCATGGCAACTGCCGGGCACCGTCCAGGCTGAAAACTTCGACACTGGCGGACAGAACGTCGGCTACTTCAACGCCGCCAACACCAACCAGGGCGGCCAGTACCGCAGCGCCGAAGGCGTGGCGATCGAAGCCTCCACCGATACCGGCGCCGGTTACGATGTCGGCTGGACTACCGCCGGCGAGTGGCTCAACTACACAGTCAATGTAACGACTGCCGGCAGCTATACGGCGCAGGTGCGGGTCGCCAGCCTGGGGCAGGGCGGCAGTTTCCATTTCAATGTGGATGGCATATCTGCGACACCCAAACTCACGGTCCCGGATACCCAGGGCTGGCAGAACTGGCAAACGGTGTCGGCCACGATCAGCCTGAGCGCGGGCCAGCACGTCGTCCAGCTGTTCATGGATAGCGTGGGCAGCGGCGGGGCGGTCGGCAATTTCAACTGGTTCTCGATAGGCAGCGCTGCCGCGGCGCCGGATTTCGGCCCCAATGTGCTGATCTTCGATCCGACCATGTCGAGCTCGACTATCCAGGGGAGGTTGAACACGGTCTTCAACCAGCAGCAGAGCAACCAGTTCGGCGCCGCGCGCTATGCGCTCTTGTTCAAGCCTGGTTCATACAGCGTCGACGTGAATGTCGGTTTCTACACCCAGGTGCTGGGCCTCGGCAGCTCGCCGGACGATGTCAACATCACCGGCGCGGTGCATGCCGAAGCCGACTGGTTCCAGGGCAATGCAACGCAGAATTTCTGGCGCGGCGCTGAAAACATGGCGGTCAATCCTTCCGGCGGCCTGGACCGCTGGGCAGTATCCCAGGGTTCACCTTTGCGCCGCATGCATATCCGCGGCAACCTGGCGCTGGATGACGGCGGCTGGTCCAGCGGCGGTTTCCTGGCCGATTCCAAGATCGACGGCCAGGTCCAGTCCGGCGGCCAGCAGCAATGGTTCACCCGGAATTCGCAAATCGGCAGCTGGAGCGGCTCCAACTGGAACATGGTGTTTGCCGGCGTTGACGGCGCACCCGGCGGCGTCACCTGGCCGAACCCGCCCGATACGATCCTGGCGACGACTCCCGTGGTCCGGGAAAAACCGTTCCTGACGATCGACGCCAGCGGCAAATACAGCGTTTTTGTCCCGGCACTCGGCAGCAACGGCCACGGCACTACCTGGGCCAATGCAGCGGCGCCAGGCCAGTCGATCGCCATCAGCGAGTTTTATGTGGCGAAGGAGGGTACCGATACAGCAGCAACCATCAACGCCGCGCTCAGCCAGGGCAAGAACCTGATACTGACTCCCGGCGTCTACCACCTCAACGATACGCTGCGCGTGACCCGCGCCAACACGGTCGTACTGGGCCTGGGCCTTGCCACGCTGACGCCGGACAACGGCGTGGTGGCGATGTCGGTAGCCGATGTCGATGGCGTCAAGGTTGCCGGCATATTGTTCGATGCCGGTGCGGTGAGTTCGCCGATCCTGCTGGAAGTCGGGCCATCGGGCAGTACGGCCGGCCATTCAGCGAACCCGACGTCGCTGCATGACCTGTTCTTCAGGGTCGGCGGCGCAACCGTGGGCAAAGCGGCAGTCAGCCTCAAAATCAACAGCAGCGACGTCATCGGCGATCATTTCTGGATTTGGCGCGCCGACCACAGCAACGGCGTCGGCTGGAACACCAACACGACCACCAACGGCCTGATCGTCAACGGCGCCAACGTCACCATCTACGGCTTGTTTGTCGAGCACTTCCATCAATACCAGACCTTATGGAACGGCAACGGCGGCCGCGTCTACTTTTACCAGAGCGAGCTGCCTTACGATGTGCCGAACCAAAGCAGCTGGATGAACGGCAGCAAGAACGGCTATGCATCCTATAAGGTGGCGGATTCGGTGACCAGCCATCAGGCGTGGGGCGTCGGCATTTACTGTTATTTCAGCAGCAATAACAGCGTAAAGCTCGGCAGCGCCATCGAAGTGCCTGCAGCCGGCCTGAACGGAGCGATGATTCACAACATGACGACCGTGTCCCTGGGCGGCGTGGGTGAAATCACGCACGTGATCAATCAGTACGGCAATAGCGCGAACTCGGCGGCCAATGTGGTCAGGCTTGGGCAGTAGGGATCGGGCACGTGCCTTGGCAAGCCCGGCGGCAAGGTCCTGAAGGCGCGAGATTTTCGCGTTAGCAGCCTGACGTCGTGGTTGAAATTCGTGGTTGAAATTATTGACGGCTCCATGCGTGGAGCCGTTTCCATTCAAACGATCACTTATTTGCCAGGTTTCGGAGGTTCGAGCGCGCGGCGCAATTTTGGCGCCTCTTGCTGGATATGGTCCCACAATCGGTTCGCGATCGGCCCGTGGGGCCGGTCGCGGCGGCGCGCCACCACCAGTTCCTCGGTACGGCCTGGCAGAAGGCGGCCGACAATCGATTGCAGGCGTCCGTCGTGCAGCTCGTCCTCAATCAGGAAGCGGGGCATGTGGCCCCATCCGAGGCCCTGCAGGATGATTTCCTTCTTCATGCCCTGATCGGCAACCATGCATTGAGGCGCACCTTCGATCATGAAGTAGTCTTGTTGCGGTGAATGGCGGGCGGTGTCGCGCATGATGCATTGGGTGAACGCCTGCATCTGGTCCGGTGTGATCGGGCGCTTGATGCGCTCTGGCAGAAAGCCCGGCGCCACTACGGGAATGAATGGCACCTTGCACAGGTCGACCCATTCAACGCGCGGGTCACTCTTGTCAATCCAGTGCAGAATCAAATCTGCTTCGCCATCGAAAAGGCGCTCCCACGGGCCGCCCACCGCTTCGAAATGCAGATACAGGCGCGTTCCCGGACACTGGGCGAAGAACCGTCCGAGCATCCCCAGCGCCTGCGGGCGCGGGCACAGATCGCCGATCACCACATGGATCTCGCTCTCCTCGCCCATTGAAAGCTGGGCAGCATGGATGCGCAAGCCGTCCAGTTCGCGTAGCAGCGATTGTGCCCGGCGATGGAACGACAGCCCCGCCTCGGTAGGACGCACGCGATAGCCGCTGCGATCCAGAAGAGCAAGGTCGAGTTGCCGTTCCAGCTTTGCGACGGCGGCGAACACCGCCGGGTGCGAGCGATGCAGCATGGCCGCCGCAGGCTGAAAACCGCCGGAGCGGACCACGGCGTCGAAGCACTGCAGGTCGTGCAAGGTAAAATCCGACATGTCATGTTTTCTTACAGAGATTATCGTATCTTTGTAATATCATAGAAATCGCCCCGCAGCTAGAATTTGCTTCATTCATCAAC
>NZ_JAQGLV010000416.1 GCF_028292705.1 Collimonas fungivorans
TGTCCGGCAGCCCGTGATACAGCGACGGCCGGTCGGCGTGGTGCAGCACATACATGACATGGGTGCCGCCCACGCCTGGCGGGTCGTACAGCCCGGCTTTGTCGAAACCGCGTTCCTTGAGGTCGACAATACGTTCTGCAGCGTGCTCCTTCATGTCTTCCTTGGTGCCGAAAACGATGGCGCCGGTAGGGCAGGTCTTGACGCAGGCCGGCTCCTGGCCCACGGCCACGCGGTCCGAGCACAGCGTGCATTTATAGGCCTTGTTGTCTTTCTTCGAGATGCGCGGCACGTCGAACGGGCAGCCGGTTACGCAATAGCCGCAGCCGATGCAGTTTTCTTCATGAAAATCGACAATGCCGTTGTTGTACTGGACGATTGCGCCAGGCGAAGGACAAGCCTTGAGGCAGCCGGGGTCTTCGCAGTGCATGCAGCCGTCCTTGCGGATCAGCCATTCGAGATTGCCATCCGGGTTTTCATATTCCGAGAAACGCATGACGGTCCAGGAATGCTCCGTCATGTCGGGCGGATTATCCAGTACGCCGACATTGACGCCGATCTCGTCGCGCAAGTCGTTCCACTCCATGCAGGCAGTCTGGCAGGCCTTGCAGCCTATGCATTTGGTGACGTCGATCAGCTTGGCTACAGTACCGGTCACCGGCTCGCGCACGCCGGGCGGCGGCGTGGTGGTGGCGGACACCCGTTTTATATCTAATGATTGCAGTGCCATGGCTTCTCCTATGCTTTCTCGACCTTGACCAGGAACGACTTGAATTCCGGTGTTTGCGAATTGCCGTCCCCCACGCCAGGCGTCAGCGTGTTGGCAAGGTAGCCCGGTTTCGCCACGCCCTTGAAACCCCAGTGGATAGGGATGCCGACGTGGTGCACAGGTTTACCTTCAATCATCATTTTCTTGATGCGTTTCGTCACCACCGCGACGGCGACGATATAACCGCGCTTGGAGCTGACCCTGACGCGCTCGCCGGCGACCACACCGACCTCCTTGGCCAGCTCTTCGCCGATTTCCACAAACTGCTCGGGCTGAAGGATGGCGTTGAGGCGCGCGTGTTTGGTCCAGTAATGGAAATGCTCGGTGAGCCGGTAGGTGGTGCCGACATGCGGGAAGGCATCGGCCTTGCCGAACATGGCGCGATCGTCAGGGAACACCCGCGCGCCCGGGTTGCTGGTCGCCGCCGGATTTTTGGGAAACAGCGGGTTATAGCCGACCGGCGTTTCGAACGGTTCGTAATGCACCGGGAACGGCCCTTCGGCCATGCCGGCGCGGGCAAAGAAACGGGCCACGCCTTCCGGGTTCATGATAAACGGTCCCATGCCGCCGGCGGGGGCTTCGTCCACCTTGAAATCTGGCACGTCGACGCCGCCCCATTTCTGGCCGTTCCAGCCGATCAGTTTGCGTTTCGCATCGAACGGTTTGCCGTTGATATCGCATGAGGCGCGGTTATACAGGATGCGCCGGTTGGCCGGCCACGCCCACGACCAGTTCAGGGTCTGGCCGATGCCGGTCGGATCGGAATTGTCGCGGCGCGCCATCTGGTTGCCGGCCTCGGTCCAGCAGCCGGCGAAAATCCAGCAGCCGCAGGCCGTGCTGCCATCGTCGCGCAGTTCGGCAAAACCCGCCACCTGTTCGTTTTTCTTGCGCACGATCTTGGTCGCATCCTTGGGGTCCGCCAGGTCGCTTAGTGCTCGGCCGTTGTATTCCTTGGCCAGCTCATCCGCGGTCGGGCTTTCCGGATTGGCGTAGGGCCAGGCCAGGTTGACGATAGGATCGGGATATTTGCCGCCGTCCTTGACATACATCTTGCGAATCTTCAGGAACAGCTCCGACATGATCTCCAGGTCGCTGCGCGCTTCGCCCGGAGGCTCCGCGCCTTTCCAGTGCCATTGCAGCCAGCGGCCGGAATTGACCAGCGAACCGTCTTCTTCGGCGAAGCAGGTGGTCGGCAGGCGGAACACTTCGGTCTGGATCTGGCCCGGGTCGACGTTGTTGAACTCGCCGTAGTTTTGCCAGAACTCGGAAGTCTCGGTGGCCAGCGGATCCATGATGACCAGGAACTTCAGCTTGGCCAGGCTGGCGCCGATCTTGCCCTTGTCCGGCGCCGCCGCCAGCGGATTGAAACCCTGGGCGATATAGCCGTTGACCTTGCCTTGTTTCATCAGCTCGAACACCTGCAGCATGTCGTACGGCTTGTCCAGCTTGGGCAGGTAATCAAAGGCCCAGTTGTTGGCGGCAGTGGCGGCGTCGCCCCACCATGATTTCATCAGGCTGACGTGGAATTTCCCGTAGTTCTGCCAGTAGCTAAGCTGGTTCGGGCGCAGCGGTTTGCTGGCGCGCGCGGCGATGTACTTGCCGTAGTCCTGTTCGGTTTCCGAGGGCAGCGTCATGTAGCCCGGCAGCAGGTTGGTCATCAGCCCCAGGTCGGTCAAGCCCTGGATGTTCGAGTGCCCGCGCAGCGCATTCATGCCGCCGCCGGCAATGCCGATATTCCCGAGCAGCAGCTGCACCATGGCGCCGGTGCGGATGATTTGCGAACCGATCGAATGCTGGGTCCAGCCGAGTGCGTACAAGACGGTGCCGGCGCGCGTCGGCGACGCGGTGGACGCCAGCATCTCGCATACCTTCAGGAATTTCTCCTTGGGTGTGCCGCAGACGCTTTCCACCATTTCCGGCGTATAGCGCTCGTAATGCTTTTTCATCAGGTTGAAGACGCAGCGCGGATGGGCCAGGGTCGGGTCGGTCTTGACAAAACCGTCGTCGCCGAGCTCATAGTCCCAGGTGGTCTTGCTGTAGTTGTGCTTCTCCGCGTTGTAGCCCGAGAAAATGCCGTCTTCGAAAGTAAAATCTTCGCGCACGATGAACGTGAAGTCGGTGTAGTTCTTGACGTACTCGTGCTGGATCTGGTCTTTTTCCAGCAGGTAGCGGATCACCCCGCCGAGGAAAATGATATCCGTGCCGGTGCGGATCGGCGCGTAGAAATCCGCCACCGAGGCCGAACGCGTAAAGCGCGGATCAACCACGATCAGCTTCGCCTTGTTATGCGCCTTGGCTTCTGTCACCCATTTAAAACCGCATGGATGGGCTTCGGCAGCATTGCCGCCCATGATAAGTATTACATCCGCATTCTTGATGTCGACCCAATGATTCGTCATCGCTCCACGGCCAAACGTCGGGGCAAGACCTGCCACCGTCGGACCGTGTCAGACACGCGCCTGGTTATCGAACGCCAGCAGCCCGAGGCTGCGCATGGTTTTATGCGTCAGGTAGCCAACTTCGTTGCTGCTGGCCGATGCCGCCAGCATGCCTGTAGTCAGCCAGCGGTTGACGGTCAGGCCCTGCGGCGTCTTTTCGACAAAATTGGCGTCGCGGTCCTGTTTCATCAGGGTTGCAATGCGGTTCAAGGCGTCATCCCATGACATCCGTTTCCATTCCTTGGAGCCGGGCGCCCGGTATTCGGGATATTGCAGGCGGTTGGGGCTGTGGATGAAATCGAGCAGCGCCGCGCCTTTGGGGCAGAGCGTGCCGCGGTTGACCGGATGGTCGGGATCGCCCTCGATGTGGATGATGCTGGCCTTGGCGTTTTTTGCGCCGTCGCCGAGGCTGTACATCAGGACGCCGCAGCTGACCGAGCAGTAGGGGCAAGTGTTGCGGGTTTCGGTAGTGCGCGCCAGTTTATAGCTGCGCACCTCCGCCAATGCCGGCGCCGGTGAAAATCCCATCAGCGCCAGGCTCGAACCTGCCAGGGTAGCGCCAGTCGTTTTAAGGAACTGGCGTCTTGACATGTGAACCATGGGTAGACCTCTCTTTGTGCATTAATGCCAAATCGCGTCGGAGCATGCGGTTTTATTATAGGATGGATTATTGTTTGCCAACAGAG
>NZ_JAQGLV010000417.1 GCF_028292705.1 Collimonas fungivorans
TTCTGGTCGCCGCGCCGGGTTTGCCATTGTGCCAACGCGATGCCCAGCACCACCAGCAATACGGTCACCACGAAGGGGATCAGCCGAAATCTGAATCTGAACCGGAATCCGATTGGCATTACAATATCGCCTTAGTCAATGTTTCCCCGGCCTACATATGAAAATCGTCGTCGCCATCGCCTTCATCCTGATTATCGGCAGCCTTGCCTCAGCGCTGGTGTTCCTGATGCGCGACAAAGGTAAAAGCAACCGCACGGTGCAGGCCCTGACCATGCGCGTCGGCTTTTCGGTCGCCCTGTTCATCCTGCTGCTGGTACTGTACAAGCTCGGTTATATCCAGCCGACCGGGCTGCACTAAGCACGCCGCTGCAAGAATCCACAGTAAAAAAGGCCGCACCGAAGTGTGGCCTTTCTTTTATGCGTACGCTTGATCCGCTTGGCTTACAGCCAGTACACCACGACGTACAGGCCGAGCCAGACGACGTCCACAAAGTGCCAGTACCAGGCCGCGCCTTCGAATGCGAAATGGTGTTCCGGGGTGAAATGCCCCTTGAGCACACGGAACAGCACGACCGACAGCATGATGGCGCCGATGGTGACGTGGAAGCCGTGGAAGCCGGTCAGCAGGAAGAAGGTCGAACCGTAGACGCCTGAAGTCAGCTTCAGGTTGAAATCGCTATACGCCTCGATGTACTCGGCAGCCTGGAAACCCATGAAGGTTGCGCCCAGCGCGATCGTGACAAACAGCCAGAATGCGGTCTTGCCGCGGTGGCCGGCACGCAGCGCGTGGTGGGAAATGGTCAGCGTGACGCCGGAAGCCAGCAGCAAGGCGGTGTTGATGGTCGGGATCGGGAACGGCCCCATGGTGCTGAAGGATTCGATGGTGCCGGCCGGGCCTGCATTGCCCCAGTGCGCGGCAAAGTCTGGCCACAGCAGCTTGTTGTCCAGATCGCCCAGCCACGGCATGGCAATGCTGCGGGCGTAGAACAAGGCGCCAAAAAACGCCGCGAAAAACATCACTTCGGAGAAGATGAACCAGCTCATGCTCCAGCGGTACGAGGTATCGATGCGCGCGCTGTACATGCCGCCCTCGGATTCGCGGATGGAATCGCCGAACCACTTGTAGAGCACCACCAGGAACGACAGGATGCCGATAGCGCACAGCTCAGGGCCCCACACGACACTGTTGACCCATGCCGCGGCGCCAGCCATCGTCGCCAGCAGCGAGACGCCGCCCAGCACCGGCCACCTGGATGGTCCAGGGACGAAATAGTACGGCGCACTACCTTGTTGAGAACTCATTTCCATCTCCCGATACAAATTTAATTAGTTTCTGTCAGTCAGTTACTGTATTGCGGTACTGCGTTTATTTAGCGACAACCAGTTTCACGATGGTGATCAGGATCGCAATGAAAATCAGTGCTCCAAGTATGCCGGCTATCACCACATGCACCGGATTCAGGTTGGCGGCGTCGTTTTCATAATCTTTTCTCTTGCGCACGCCGAAGAACGACCAGAATACCGCTTTCATGGTGGCGCCAAATGAGGCTTTACGGCGGCTTGCTTGCTCCAGGTCCGACATTTGATACCCCTCGTTATCCGGCTAACCATGCCGCTGAACCGGCCAAATGAGCTTAAATCAGCCCGCCTTGTCCGGCTGCCCTGCAATTTCAAAAAACGTGTAGGACAGCGTGATCAGCTTTACATCTTTAGGTATAGCAGGATCTATGTAAAACACCACCGGCATTTCCTTGGCCTGGTTCGGGCCCAGGGTCTGCTGGGTAAAACAGAAACATTCGACTTTCTTGAAGAAAGCCGCCGCCTGCTGCGGCGCATAACTCGGAATCGCCTGGGCATCCATCTTGCGCGACTGCTTGTTCACCACTTCATACACCACCTGCGTCATTTCGCCGGGATGCACCTGCAGGCTGCTGACCGTCGGCCTGAAACGCCAGGGGCCTTGCGAATTGCCGTCGAATTCAACGGTAATCGTGCGGCTCTTGTCGACCTGGGTATTGACCGGCGCTTCCACCGTGGCGTCTTTCGGCGTCAGGTAATTGACGCCGGTAACTTCGCAGATCTTTTTATATACCGGCACCAGGCCATAACCGAAACCGAACATCAGGACCGCAATCACCAGCAGCTTGCCCAGCATTTGCCCGTTCAGCTTCCTTGATTCGGCCTTGCCTTCCTCATTAGCCAACTTCTCCGCAGGATCAGCCATTTACTTGAACCACAGCATCTTGACGAAGATCGCAATGAAGAAGCTCAAGGCAAGCAGGCCTACCAGTAATCCGGTACGTAGGTTATTAGGCTTTTTCGGGTTGCTCATTTTGCTCAGTCACACAGGGTTGGCGAGCCTGCTGCGGCCCGCCGCTGCCGTTATTTAAAGGTCGGTGGCGTTTCGAAAGTGTGGAAAGGCGCTGGGCTAGGCACAGTCCATTCCAGTCCTTCGGCGCCGTCCCATGGCTTGTCGGCTGCTTTCTTGCCGCCCTTGATCGATGGAATGATCACGAAGAACAGGAAGTAGACCTGGCTCAGTCCGAAACCCAGGGCGCCGATCGAAGCCAGCATGTTGAAATCGGTGAACTGCGCCGGATAGTCGGCGTAGCGACGCGGCATGCCGGCCAGGCCCAGGAAGTGCATCGGGAAGAACGTGACGTTGAACCAGAACAGGGAATTCCAGAAATGGATCTGACCGCGTCTTTCGCTGTACATGAAACCGGTCCACTTCGGACTCCAGTAGTAGTAGCCGGCGAACAGCCCGAACAGGGAGCCAGCCACCAGCACGTAGTGGAAATGGGCCACCACATAGTAGGTATCCTGCATCTGGATATCGATCGGCGTCACCGCCAGGATCAGGCCGGTGAAACCGCCCATGGTGAACACGAAGATGAAGCCGAGCGCGAACAGCATCGGTGTTTCGAACGTCATCGAACCGCGCCACATGGTAGCGATCCAGTTGAAGATCTTGACGCCGGTAGGCACCGCGATCAGCATGGTGGCGTACATGAAGAACAGCTGCGCAGTCACCGGCATGCCGGTGGTGAACATGTGGTGGGCCCAGACGATGAACGACAGGATCGCGATCGACGCCGTGGCGTACACCATCGATGCATAACCGAACAGCTGCTTGCGGGCGAAAGCCGGGATGATCTGCGACACGATGCCGAACGCCGGCAAGATCATGATGTAGACCTCGGGGTGACCGAAGAACCAGAAGATGTGCTGGTACATCACAGGATCGCCGCCGCCGGCAGCGTTAAAGAAGGAGGTGCCGAAATGACGGTCGGTCAGGGTCATGGTGATGGCGCCGGCCAGCACTGGCATCACGGCGATCAGCAGGTAGGCGGTGATCAGCCAGGTCCAACAGAACATCGGCATCTTCATCAGCGTCATGCCAGGCGCGCGCATGTTGAGGATGGTGGTGATGATGTTGATCGAACCCATGATCGACGACGCGCCCATGATGTGGATGGCGAAAATCGCCATGTCCATGCCGGGGCCCATCTGGGTCGACAGCGGTGCGTACAGGGTCCAGCCGGCAGCGGTTGCGCCGCCCGGCGCCAGGAATGAAGTCGCCAGCAGCAAGGCTGCAGGAGGCATCAGCCAGAACGAGAAGTTGTTCATCCGCGCAAAAGCCATGTCGGATGCGCCGATCTGCAGCGGGATCATCCAGTTGGCGAAACCGACGAAGGCCGGCATGATCGCGCCGAACACCATGATCAGGCCGTGCATGGTGGTCAGCTGGTTGAAGAATTCAGGCTTGAAGAACTGCAGGCCGGGCTGGAACAGCTCGGCGCGGATCAGCAGCGCCAGCACGCCGCCCGACAGCAGCATGGTGAACGAGAACCACAGGTACAAGGTGCCGATGTCCTTGTGGTTGGTGGCGTATAGCCAGCGCCGCCAGCCGTGCGGATGGTCGTGCGCGTGGTCGTCGTGAGAATGATCGTGTGCGTGATCGACTGCGGTAGTGCTCATCTCAATCTCCTAATTTACTTACGCGCAGCCAGCACTTCAGCTGGTTGGACAATATTTTCCTGAGCCTTGTTGGACCAGTTGTTGCGGGTGTAGGTAATCACCGCAGCAATTTCGGTATCCGACAACACGGCTTTCCAGGCTGGCATCTGCATAGTGCCGGTGACTTTGCCGTTCAGCACGACGTTGATCTGTTCGGCACGCGGGCCGTTGACGACCGGGTCGCCATCCAGCGCCGGGAACGCGCCAGGCACGCCCTTGCCGGTAGCCTGGTGGCAGACCGCGCAATTGGCCGTGTAGACTTTTTCGCCGCGCTGCTTCAGCTCGTCGATGGTCCAGGTCTTGGTCGGATCGTCTGCCTGGGCAGCCATTTCCTTTTTCTTGCCGTCGACCCAGGTCTTGTAATCGGCTTCGCTCAAAACATTGACCACGATAGGCATGAAAGCGTGGTCCTTGCCGCACAGTTCAACGCACTGGCCGCGGTAGGTGCCGACCTTTTCAGCCTTGAACCAGGTGTCGCGCACAAAACCGGGAATCGCATCCTGCTTGACGCCGAATGCCGGAATACCCCAGGAGTGGATGACGTCGTTGGCGGTGGTGATTATGCGGACCTTCTTGTTGACCGGGACCACCATCGGATTGTCGACTTCGATCAGGTAGTTGTCGTTCTTGACCTTGGTCGAATCCACCACTTGCTCGTGCGGCGTCGACAGGTTGGACAGGAAGGAAATGCCGGCGCCATCGCCATTGAGGTAGTCATAACCCCATTTCCATTGCATGCCGGTGACCTTGATCGTGATGTCGGCGTTGGAGGTGTCCTTCATCGCCACCACGGTCTTGGTGGCGGGCAGCGCCATGCCGATGACGATCAGGAAAGGCACCACGGTCCAGGCGATTTCGACGCCGGTGCTTTCGTGGAAGCTGGCCGATTTGTGGCCGAGCGATTTGCGATGCTTGAGGATGGAGTAGAACATCACCCCGAAAACGGCCAGGAAGATCACCAGGCAAATGATCAGCATCAAGTGATGCAGATCATAGATTTGCTGGGCAATTTGCGTTACCGGTGGTTGAAAGTTCATCTGCAACACCGCTGGACCACCCGGACTATCGACCACCGCCCATGACGGCATAGCTGCCGACAAGAGCGAGGCACCGAGCATCAACGATATAAGGCGCTTCGCATATTCCATGATTTCCTCAAAAGCCCAAAATTATAATTATGTCAACCACTGGTCACTTGGTTGCGCTGTAGCTCCTGCCGCAGCTCCAGAACAAACTCGCGCCGCTTCCATTTCGTCAAAAACCGCCCTACTTCGACCCTGGTGCCAAGCGCCTCAATGTCTATCAGGCCCTTGTTTGTCTCTTGCACCGCAATCCGGATCGCATGTAAATCCAGCTTGAATCGTCGAACTTCCTGTGCCTGTATCAATTCCACAAGCAGGTAATCGTCCAGCATAGCTATGTGCTCGCGGTCCGTGGCGTGCCATGCATAGACCAGGAATGCGACAGCAACCGCCGCCATTTCCAGGACCGCAAATACCAGGACAAACCAGGCGCCGTGCAAGGTAAAGCCGATCGCCACGGTAAACGACGTGGCGCAGAGGATTGCATAGAAAAAACCAAGTTGGCGCGGCGCGATTGCGCAGTTACGCCTCAAGTCCCATTCTCGCTTAATCATGATGCACTATCGACACCGAGCAAGTCGCCTGTACGCACAAGCTAAAACCTTCGAAGTATAAGGGGTAACCGAAGATGTTATCAAGGAGAATCAAATCCTTATACCCGCTGCACGCATGCCCGCAAAACCGCGCTTTTACCTCCGCGCGGAGCCGCTTTCCTCCATGGCAAGCCAATCAATTATCATCTTGCCGATATGTTTCATATAAGAAATTTATTATATTGACGAGAACCAGGATCGGCAGATATGCCTAATATTGACAACCCACACCGCGCCCCGGCCTGGAATTAATTAGGGTCAGAGTCGAATTATTGTCGCCAATCCAGCGAGATGCTGGTTTTCCGTGTGATGCGGCCAATCACTTCAGTCCGGTCATGGCCTCAAATAAGCGTAGCCCTGCGACTGCAGGTCGGCGAGCAGCACAACCGCGCCTTTATCGGCAACGGTAAAACCCGGCAGCAGATCTTTCAGCGATACGTTCTGTGCCTTCATGGTATTGATGCAGGCACTCAGCCCGAGTCCCATTTTTGCCAGTTCGGCCACGTGCGCACCGAATTCCGGGCTTGCCTGCGCTGAGTGAAACGCCTTGAGCGCCGCGCCATGGATGACCAGATTGATCTTGACCCGGTCCGGCCCGCCCATGCCGTCGAAATGATTCTGAATATTGCCGAGTACGAAACCGGCTTTATCAAGTTCGCTCAGGTGATAAGCGACCTTGGCTTTATCCACGCCTGCAGCGCTTGCCGCATTGGCGCGCGATGTGGTTGCGGCAAGGACCGCCGCCGCGCCGATTGATGAAAACATTGTCCATAGGATGTTGCGTCGCTGCATATTGGCTCCCGGCTGGAAAAACGGACAAACAGGATAACGTCGATTTATCCGCGCGATTGATCAGCGCATCAACGTTATATCAAATCTGCCAATGGATGGTTTTTCTCGGACCACGGATCGCTGAAAAAACCGTTGCCCCAATCGTTGGTGACCGC
>NZ_JAQGLV010000418.1 GCF_028292705.1 Collimonas fungivorans
GAATTCGGCGTCTCGGTGGCTGCCTCCGCGCGCGGCATGGGCGTCGGCAGCCGCCTGTTCGAACGGGCTGCGATCCGTTGCCGCAACGTCGATATCGATACCTTGTACATGCATTGCCTGTCGTCGAACAAGGTGATGATGCACATCGCCAAGAAAGCCGGCATGGCCATCCATCGCGATTACGGCGAAGCCGACGCCTACCTGAAGCTGGCGCCGGCCAATCCGGCCAGCGTGTTGCAGGAAGCCGTGCAGGAACAGGTGGCGACGCTCGACTACACGCTCAAGGCGAACTTGCGCGCCGCGCTGAAATGGCTGGGCAGCCTGCCCGGCATCAAGCGTGACTAAAGTGTGACTAAAGCAGAGGCAGCGCCGTCGTATCTTTGATACGCTGCAGGGCAAAACTTGATTTGACGTCCAGCACAGCGGGATGACGCAGCAATGTTTCCATCATGAAGCGCGAAAAATGCGTCATGTCTTCCACATGCACCCGCAGCAGGAAATCCATTTCGCCGGTCATCGCGTAACAGGCCACCACTTCCGGCCACTGCTCGACGGCGGCGGAAAAAGAGGCGCGCGGCGACATGGCCTGGTGCTGCGCCGCCGCCTTGGTGCCGCTGAGGTATTGCGGGTCGCTATGCTTTTCCAGGCGCACGTTGATGTAGGCCAGCAGGCCCAGGCCGATCTTGTCCGGCTCCAGCAGCGCCACGTATTGCCGTATCACGCCGGCCTGCTCCAGCTGCTTGATGCGGCGCAGGCACGGCGACGGCGACAGATTGACCCGTTCCGCCACCTCTTGGTTGCTCAGGCGGCCATCCTCCTGCAAGATCGCCAGAATTTTGCGGTCTGTTGCATCCATTGCAATCGTTGGCATAAATGACCCTAAAGAGAATGATTTTCATATTATTATTGCGCAAATTTTTCCCTGCGGGGCGGATTTTGCAATTAACTGCCCTCGACTCGGCCCTATACTGTAGATATTGGAGCGCAGGGTGTGCTTAATTCAGGAAAGAAAAAATGGATGCAAAGGTAAAGAGCATGAGCGTCAATACCGACGATTTTTTTGCCACCGTCGCCGAAAAATCGGACGGCGCGGCGTTGCGCGGCGATTACAGCAAGATCGACGCCCAATACGTGGTCAAACAGGACTGGGATGCTTACACGCCGGAGCAGCATGCGCTATGGCGCCGCCTGTACCAGCGGCAAGCCAAGCTGATTCCGGGGCGGGCTTGCGACGTATTCATCGAAAGCCTGGAACTGCTCAACATCGGCGACGGCATTCCGCGCTTCGAAGACAGTTCTGCGTTGCTGTTCAAGGCTACCGGCTGGACTTTGGTGGCGGTGCCGGGGCTGGTGCCGGACCATACTTTCTTCGAGCACCTGGCCAACCGCCGCTTCCCGGTCACGGTCTGGCTGCGCGATCCGGAAGAGTTCGACTACATCGTCGAACCGGACGTGTTCCATGACTTTTTCGGCCATGTGCCGCTGCTGTTCAATCCGATTTTCGCCGACCATCTGCAAGAGTACGGCAAGGGCGCCTTGAAGGCGATGAAGCTGGACGGCCTGGCCATGCTGGCGCGCCTGTACTGGTATACCGTCGAATTCGGCCTGATCCAGAGCCCTGAGGGTTTGCGTGTATATGGCGCCGGGATCTTGTCGTCGGGCGGCGAAATCGAGCATTGCCTGACCAGCCCGGCCTCGCTGCGGCTGCCGTTCGATGTCGAGCGCGTGATGCGGACCTTGTACAAGATCGATTCCTACCAGGAAACTTATTTCGTGATTGACGATTTCCAGCAGCTGTTCAACGACACGGCGCCGGATTTCACGCCGATGTACGAGCGCCTGAAGGCGCTGCAGCCGTTGCCGGCAAACACGTTGTTGCCTGGCGAAATTAGGGCCTGCTAACACTCCATTTGGGAGTGCGAACGCGCGGCAGGCGTTACAGGCCTAGGCGCAACGACGCGACGTAGCGGTGCTACGGCAAGGAGTTGCAACAACGGCATGTGACGCCTGCAGCCGTTCCCGGAGGGTTCCAACCAAAACGTGCGCTGGCCGCGTTGCATGGCTTGCAGGGGGAACCACCCCCTGCTACGCCACGCGCCTTGCCAGCACACGTTTTGGTTTGAACGCATCTCCCAAATGGAGTGTTAGCAGGCCCTAACCTGGCGCTGAAATAAAAAAGCGGATTCTGCCGGGGAGAGCAGAATCCGCAAACTAGTGATAATGGGAACACTAGAGGGAGGAATGCCCGACGTGGCTGGTCCTGGGGAGGGTATTCAGCCACATCAGACAAGGTGCCATTACACGCCTGGTTGATTCCCATTCCTATTTGATTTACCAGTTGTTACAGTTGTTACGCCCATTTCGCTGCAGCCAATTGCTGCGGCGTGCATTGAGGGAACACCCCGCTTGTGATAATCTGGGAGCCGCAATGAGCAGTAAAAAACAGGACGATTTGCCCACAAGGCGAAGACGTTTTACCGCGTAGGATAACCTCCACGCAGTGCAATCAAAAACATAATTTTTGGCACGGAGACTGAATGAACGCACCACTCAAATCGGCGCAAGCCTTGCTGCCCACACAATCGGCGCAAGCGTCTGAAGCTGATGGCATTTCCCTTGATGATAAATTTACACTAGAACGTGGCCGTGCTTTCATGACGGGCACACAGGCCATTATTCGCCTGCCCATGCTGCAACGGCAACGTGATGTCCTGGCCGGCCTGAACACCGCCGGTTTTGTTACCGGCTATCGTGGTTCCCCGCTGGGCAGCGTCGACCTGACCGCGGCCAAGGCAAAAAAATACCTGGACGCGCATCACGTCAAGTTCCACCCCGGCATGAACGAAGACCTGGCCGCGACCAGTGTCTGGGGCACGCAGCAGGTCAACCTGTTCCCTGGCGCGCAATACGACGGCGTATTCGGCCTGTGGTACGGCAAAGGCCCCGGCGTCGACCGCTGCGGCGACGTTTTCAAGCATGCCAACATGGCTGGCACTTCCCAGCATGGCGGGGTGCTGGTGCTGGCCGGCGACGACCATGCGGCAAAGTCGTCGACTACCGCCCACCAAAGCGAACATATCCTGAAAGCCTGCGGCATCCCGGTGCTGTATCCGTCGTCGGTGCAGGAATACCTCGATTACGGCATGCATGGCTGGGCCATGAGCCGCTATACCGGCCTGTGGGTATCGATGAAATGCGTGACCGACCTGGTCGAGTCCGGCGCTTCGGTCGACCTTGATCCGGACCGCGTCAAGATTGTTTTGCCGACTGATTTCGAATTGCCGCCGGACGGCTTGAACATCCGCCTGCCGGACACCGTGCTGGGCCAGGAAGCGCGGATGAACAATTACAAATGGTATGCCGCGCTGGCGTATGCACGCGTCAACAAGCTGAACCAGATCATCTGGGACAGCCCGGTCGCCAAGATCGGCATCATCACCGCCGGCAAATCCTATCTCGATACGCGCCAGGCGCTGGCCGACCTCGGCATTGACGAAAGCGTGGCGCGCGACATCGGCATCCGCCTGTACAAGATCGGCATGACCTGGCCGCTGGAAGCGGAAGGCGTGCGCGAGTTTGCACAAGGCCTGGAAGAAATCCTGGTGGTGGAAGAAAAACGCCAGATCCTGGAATACCAGGTCAAGGAAGAACTGTACAACTGGCGCGACGATGTGCGGCCGCGCGTGGTCGGCAAATTCGACGACACCGGCGAGTGGAGCAACCGCAGCGGCGAAGGCCACGGCGACTGGCTGCTGCCGGCGACCTATGAACTGAATCCGGCGCAGATCGCCAGAGCGATTGCGACCCGCATTTCGAAATATTTCGCCGGCCATCCGGTGGCGCAGCGGGTGCAGCAGCGGGTTGCTTACCTGGAAGCCAAGGAAGCGCTGCTGAACATCAGCAGCAAGCCCGATCCGAACAAGGACCGCGTCCCGCATTTCTGTTCCGGCTGTCCGCACAATACCTCGACCAAACTGCCGGACGGCAGCCGCGGCCTGGCAGGTATCGGCTGCCATTACATGGTGTTGTGGATGGACCGCGAATCGTCGACGTTTACCCACATGGGCGGCGAAGGCGTGACCTGGGTCGGCCAGGCGCCATTTACCTCGGAAAAGCACGTGTTCGCCAACCTCGGCGACGGTACTTATTTCCATTCCGGCCTGCTGGCGATCCGCGCTTCGGTCGCAGCCAAGGTCAACATCACCTACAAGATCCTGTTTAACGATGCGGTCGCCATGACCGGCGGCCAGGCCTTCGACGGCCCGCTCGATCCGGCCATGATTTCACGCCAGATCGCGGCGGAAGGCGTGACGCCGATTATCGTGGTGACCGACGAACCGGAAAAATACGGGTCGAGCGTCGACTGGGCGCCGGGCGTGACGATTCGCCATCGCAGCGAACTGGATGCCGTGCAGCGCGAACTGCGCGAGATCGAAGGCTGTTCGGCCATGATTTACGACCAGACCTGCGCTTCGGAAAAACGCCGCCGCCGGAAACGCAACGAATATCCGGACCCGGCCAAACGCGCCGTGATCAATGAAGCCGTGTGTGAAGGTTGCGGCGATTGCAGCGTGCAGTCGAATTGTTTGTCGGTGGAACCGCTGGAAACCGAATTCGGCCGCAAGCGCCAGATCAACCAATCTTCGTGCAACAAGGATTTTTCCTGCGTCACCGGATTCTGTCCTAGCTTCGTTACGGTCGAAGGCGGCAGCTTGAAGAAGCCGGCCAAAATAGTTGCGACACCAACCGCTGCAGCAGCGCCGGTGGCCAGCTTGCCATCGCCAGTGCTGCCGAACACGGTAAAACCGTTCGGCATCCTGGTGACCGGCATCGGCGGCACCGGCGTGGTGACCATCGGCCAGATCCTGGCGATGGCGGCCCACGTCGAAGGCAAAGGCTGTTCGGTGCTGGACATGAGCGGCCTGGCGCAAAAGGGCGGGCCGGTGATGTCGCATGTGCGGCTGGCCGACCATCCGGAAGATATCTATTCGACCCGTGTCGGCACCGGCGATGCTGACCTGGTGATTGGCTGCGACGCCATCGTCAGCGCCAACCGCGATGCCTTGTCGCGCATGGGCGAAGGGCGGACCTACGCAGCGATCAACTCCACCCGCACGCCTACCGCCGCTTTCGTCAAGAATCCGGACTGGCAGTTTCCCGATGCCGCGGCAGAGCAGGATATACGTGCAGCCTGCGGCAGCGACCGCGTGGAATTCATCGACGCCGGTCGCATCGCTACCGCCTTGATGGGCGACGCCATCGCAACCAACATGTTCATGCTCGGCTATGCCTGGCAAAAGGGCTGGGTGCCTTTGCAAGAAGCATCGCTGATGCGGGCGATTGAATTGAACGCCTTGCAGGTGGCCTTCAACAAGCAAGCCTTCGTCTGGGGCCGCACCGCGGCTTGCGATCTGGCCGGGCTGGAAAAACGTACCCGCCTCAGCGATACGCCGGCGCAGGTAATCGAATTCAAGCGCGCGCCGAATCTGGATGAGCTGGTCAAGCGCCGTGTCGCTGTCCTGACGTCTTACCAGGATGCCGCATATGCGGAACAGTATCGTGTCTTCGTCGAGCAGGTGCAGGCGGCCGAAGCGCAGCTGCCGCATGCTGAAAGCGGACGCGGTGCACAGCGCCTGAGCCTGGCTGTCGCCACCTACCTGTTCAAGCTGATGGCTTACAAGGACGAGTACGAAGTCGCACGCTTATATACCGATGGCGCTTTCAAGGCCAAGATTGCCGGCATGTTTGAAGGCGGTTACAAGCTCAAGTTCCACCTGGCGCCGCCGCTGCTGGCCAAACACGATGCGCACGGCCATCTGATCAAGCAGGAATTCGGTCCGTGGATGATGCGCGCTTTCGGCCTGCTGGCGAAGCTGAAATTCCTGCGCGGCGGCGCCCTGGATGTTTTCGGGTATACGGCTGAGCGCAAGGAAGAGCGCGGCCTGATCGTGCACTACAAGGAAATCGTTGCTTCCCTGTTGCCGCAATTGACTGCCGATAACCTGGCCGCTGCTGTGGCCATCGCCAGCATTCCTGAAGAGATCCGCGGTTACGGCCACGTCAAGGAACGGCACCTGGCGGCGGCACGCATCAAGGAAACGCAGTTGCTCAATCAGTTCAACCACCCCGTGCCAGAACTCAAAGCGGGAGAGTCGCGCTCGATTGCTGCTTAGCTGAACCGGCAGATATTGATGGGTCGCTTATGCACCCATCAATATCTTTCCCTTGCCGGGTTATAGTCAGTTGTCGATCTGTTGCTTGATCGCTGCAACCCGCCGTGTCAGGCGCGGGTGAGTGCGGCAAATCTCGTTGAGGAAACCAAAGACCGGCGGCACCATCGCTTCTTGCGCCACGAAAGACTCGCAACTCATCGCCTGGTTCAATCGGCGGCAGCCGCAGCCGAGCATCTGCAGGGAACTGCGCGACGCCTCAAAATCCCTGGATAGATAAGCGCCGATGTTATCGCAAGTGTATTCGCGCGAACGGGAATAGGCCTTCCCTAAAAACGGAACGATATGGGCCGGCAATTTCAGCGTGTTGAGCCATGGGTTCAAATGTCCGGCGGCATGGTGTCCGAGTTCATGGCCGATGACAAAGCGTACCTGGGCATCGCTATTGGCTTCAACCAGGGCCGAGGTCAGGAATACGTAACGGCCGCCGAGCAAACGCCGGGCAAAGGCATTGACGACGCCGTTGGAGTTGTACAGGAAGGTTTTCGGCGGTTCGGACAGCCCGATTTCCTGCGATCCGGCGACCACCATCTGGTGCAGTTCGGGAAATTGCTGAGGCCCCAGAAGAATCATGTTGCCGAATGCCGATGCGCGATAAACCGCGGCCGCGATCCAATAAAAAAGCGTGATTGCCACGGCATACCCGATATAGATGCGCAAGGTCGGCGCCATTTTTGGATCCAACCAGTATGCCGCCACTGTCGCCGCAATGGCGATCCAAAGCAATATGCCGAAACCTATCATCAGCGCCTGGTAGGTTTTTTCTTTCTGTGTGCGAAGCGAAGCGACCGTCTGTGACATTTAATTTCTCCGAATTTAAGTGGTATACATTGTTCAGGCGGCATTCATGCACGTATGGCGAATGCGGCTTTCCATTTATCGGCAGTCAGGTTACTGCCTGACTGCCTTCCCCCTGCAACACCGCCACGGTGTCAGCGCTTGCATCGATTGTACTTAGCATCTTGATAAATATATTAACAGGGCGTAAATATATTTCTTCTTCGCAATTGCAAAATGCTTCCCCCGGATTATTGTGGGATTTGCATCGGAGATGGGGAGATGGGGAGAGGGGCGTGGCCAATCCGGCATCCGCAGCCGCTATGGCTGCTGACGCCTGGCCAGGTTTCATCGGGACTTTTACTTATGCGCCAACTGGCGCGATGCGGTCAAACGCCTCCGGCTGACCTGAATTGCTGGTATCCCCGCGCGCGCAGGGCGCAAGCCGGGCAGGTGCCGCAACCATAACCCCAGTCGTGCAGCGCGCCGCGCTGGCCCAGGTAGCAGGTATGGGTATCGGCCCGGATCAGGTCGACCAAGGCGTCGCCGCCGAGGTCCTGCGCCAGTTTCCAGGTTTCCGACTTGTCGATCCACATCAAGGGCGTTTCCAGCTTGAGCTGGGTCGCCATGCCCAGGTTCAGCGCCACCTGCAGGGCTTTCATGGTGTCGTCGCGGCAGTCAGGATAGCCGGAGAAATCGGTTTCGCACATGCCGCCAACCAGCACGTTCAAGCCGCGCCGATAGGCCACCGTGGCCGCCACCGTCATGAACAGCAGGTTGCGTCCGGGCACAAAGGTGTTCGGCAAGCCGTTTTCCTGCATCACGATTTCAACGTCTTCCGTCATTGCGGTCGACGATATTTTCGAAATCAGCGACAGGTCGATCAGGTGGTCTTCCCCCAGCTTGCCGGCCCATTGCGGAAACTGGGCGCGGATTTTCTGCAGCAGGACCGGGCGCACGGTCAGTTCAACCGCATGCCGCTGGCCGTAGTCGAAGCCGATCGTCTCGACCCGCTCATAGCGCGACAAAGCCCAGGCCAGGCAGGTGGTGGAGTCCTGGCCGCCGCTAAACAGGACGATGGCGCCGTTTGGTGTAGTCATGTGATTTGCTGTTCAAATATTCAAGAAGAGATTGTATGCCTTATTGCCAGTCTTATTTTCCGGCTCATTTAGCCTCTTTATTGCTGACCTGCTGCAGGGTCTGCTCGACAAAATCCTTGTTCGGATCGGTAAACCGCAAGCGCACCGGATACCATTCCAGCGACGGCGCCAGCCAGATATCGAGCTGCTGGTCCTTGGCGTCCGGCGGCGGCGCCTTGAAAATATGGACCGCGTCCAGGTCACCCAGCGGAGTCTTGATTTTTTCAGTGTTGACGACCTTGAACGTCCACGGTTCTGCATCACGCATGCCGGCCACGAAGAAGGTCCACTCCGAACCTGCCTTGAATTGCTGCGGCGCCGCCCGCGCCACCGAAATCAGCTGCCAGATGATGCTGGTGCGATCCTGTTCGCCGCCCTTGATCGGATAAGTCTCGCTGGATTCGGAAAAGCCGATGGTGCCGCTGTCGCGATGGAAAGTGGTGGTGGTCGCTTCCTTGCGGAAGCGCTTGTTGATGAACTGGGTCGGCGCCAGGCCGAAGCTGTCGATCGCACCCTCGCTGGAGGCTTCGAGGATTTTCCCGAACAGCATGGCGCGGGTTTCCGACTTGACGCTGAAATGCTTGTCGTCCGCCAGCCATTTGACGCTGCCTTCGCCGCCCAGCGTAATGCCGCTCTGCTTGGCCTGGATCGCATAACTCAGGTCGGCTGACGGCGGCAGGTCGGTCTTGTACTTGCTCGCAGAGTGATCTGTGGTCGCGGCGGAAGCTGTCAGCACGCTGCAGCACAGTGCGGCGGCCAGGAATAGGCGGACTAGGGATGGTTTCATGGTTTTCCAAAAAAACATTACATTTAAAAATTTTGATGCCGTGTCTTGGTCAATGCGCGGCGGTCTGGCCCAGCTGTTTCAATTTGGACAGCGACATGTCGATATAGTCGTTGTTTTTGTCGGTAAAGCGTATTTTGACCGGATACCATTCCTGCTGGGGCGCCAGCCAGATGTCCAGCCGCTGTTCATGCGAACCGGCTTCTGGAATGCGAATTACATGCCAGGTATCGACATCGTTGCCGTCGACGCTGACCTTTTCCTGACCAACGATTTGCATGCGCCATGTTTCGGCATCCAGCGGGCCGGCAACGAACAGGTCGATGACCACTCCTGAAGCAAACTGCGTGCTGTCGCCGCGGCCTATGCTGGCTAGCTGCCATACCACGCTGGAGCGGTCTTGCTCACCGCCGCTGCGAGGATAGCTTTGCGGCGAAGACGAAAAAATGATGCGATTCAGCTCCCGGTGAAAAATAGTCTGGGTGGGCGGCTTGTTCCTGCGCTTCTGCGTAAAAGTCACAGGGGCCACGCCAAAGCCATTGATTTCGCCTTCGCTCTTGAAATCAAGGACGGTAAAAAACAGGATGCCGGCCTCGCCGTTGACGGTGTAGCTGCCGCCGTCGGTTTGCCAGGTGATCTTGCCGCTGCCATGATAATTCTGGCCCTTTTGCAAGGCTTGCACATCGTATTTGAGCTCTGCCGACGGCGGCGGATTGGTTTGATAGTGCTTGCCGGCCGGGGGCGCTGCTTCCGCTTGCGCCGCAGGAGCGGGCTCGGTTGCCGGCGGAGCGGCGACGGCCGCCGCATCGGCCGCTGCTGGAGCCGCAGGCCCGGCGTCAACGATGGGTGTCACGGTTTCTCTGATCGGCGTATCCGGCACCTCCACGCTTGGCTCCGGCGCCGCTTTCGGGCGCGCCGGGGCGCTGGGTTTGGTTGCCTGCTCAGGTGCCTGCTTAGGTGCTGGTTTGGGCGCCTGCGGCAGCAGCACCGGTTTTTCCACCGGCGGCAAAGGCGTGAGAGTGGCCATGACCACGGGCTCGGGCCGATGGACCGGCACCGGTACGCCGAACTGGCGGTTGCCCCAGACGAGCAGCAGTATATGCAGCAACAGTGTGAGCAACAGCACCCACAGCCAGCGGCTGCGGCTGGCGAAGGGATCGCTCGGAATTGTGGGGGATGCGGAAGAAGACGACATCCGCATAGTGTAAACGTATCCGCCATGATTGAGCTGGCAACTAAGCCGGGCAGCCATGGCGAACCAGATAAACCACGTAAAATATTGCATTTACATCAAACAAGAACAAGCGCCGATGCAGCTCCGAATACATCACACCGCCAGTCTCGCGCTGGCATGCACGCTGGCCCTGGGTAACGTGGCGCAGGCCGCGCCTGGCGATTTGCCGCCGATCCGGTTAGGCATGATCGAAGGCATGTCCGGTCCTTTCGCCAATGCCGGCGAAGCCGTGGAGCGCAACATCCGGTTTGCGGTGGAGCAGGTCAACGCCCGCGGCGGTGTGCGTTTGCCGGACGGCAAGCATTTACTGAGCCTGAACGTGTTTGATAACAAGCAAGGGGTGGAGGACGCGTTATTGCAGCTGAAGCAGTTGACCGACCAGAAAATCCCTTTCGTGCTGGAAGGCAACAGCTCCGCGGTTGCCGGCGCGCTGGTGGAAGCAATCAACAAACATAACGTCCGGACCCCGGATAATCGGGTGCTGTTCCTCAACTACTCGGCGGTCGATCCGGTACTGACCAACGAAAAATGCAGCTTCTGGCATTTTCGTTTTGACGCCAATGCCGACATGCGCATGCAGGCGCTGGTGGATGTCATCAAAAGCGACAGCAAGGCAAAAAGCGTTTACCTGATCGGCCAGGACTACAGTTTCGGCCAGCAGGTCGCCAAGGCTGCGCGGCGGCAGCTGCAGGCGGCGCGGCCGGATATCCGGATTGTCGGCGACGAATTGCACCCGATCGGCAAGGTCAAGGATTTTGCGCCCTATATCGCCAAGATCCGCGCCAGCGGCGCTGATACGGTCATTACCGGCAACTGGGGCAACGATCTGACCCTGCTAGTGAAAGCGGCGAAGGAAGCGGGCCTGCGCCTCAAGTTCTATACCTTTTATGGCAACAGCCTGGGAGCGCCGGCAGCAATCGGCGAGGCCGGAGTGGGCACGGTGCGCGCGGTGGCCGAGTGGCATCCGAACGCGGTCGACGGCAATGCCGCCAGCGATGCCTTCTATCGCAGTTTCCGCCAGCGTTATCCGCAGTCGAAAGATGACTATCTGTTTTTGCGTATGGATGTCATGATCGACATGCTGGCGGCCGCGATCGAGAAAGCCGGGAGCACAGATGCGATCGCCGTGGCGCGGGCGCTGGAAGGCGCCCGGTACAAGAGCAAGTTCCATGAAGCCAGCATGCGCGCCAGCGATCATCAGCTGATACAGCCCTTGTACGTGGCCGTGATGCAAAGGCTTGCCGACGGCGGCATCCGGTTTGATAATGAAGGCAGCGGCTACGGCTTCAAGACCGAACGTTATCTGGCGCCGGCGGCAACGGCGGCGGCCAGTACTTGCCAGATGCGGCGTCCCTAGGGCGCGTTTCGGCGCAAGCCGATAGCTGTGTAGATGATCTCTGAAGGAGATATGTGATGAGCCGTTCTAGTATTCCAGGAGCCGACGCAATGCAGGATAGTCTCGAATTCATCAAGAAAATGTGGGGCGGCATGGGTGTGCCGGGCATGGTTGTTCCTACCTTGTCGGTAGAAGAAATCAACAAGAAGATCAGCGATCTGAAAGCCGTGGAGTCGTGGCTGAATCTCAATCTCAACATGCTGCGCACCACGATACAGGCGCTTGAAGTACAGAGCGGGACCATTTCCGCGCTGCAGGCGATGGCGGCAGTCAACCAGGCCAGCACGGAGCGGCAAGGCGACAGCGATGCCGAGTCGAATGCAAGCGCATGGGCCAGTGCGGCCGGCTTTCCGTTTTCGTTCATGAACCCGGCGCAGGATTCGGCTGCCCCGCCGGCGCCGGCGCAAGCTGCGCAGCCGGCAGCCGAAGCTGAAAAACCGCCGGCGGCAAGCAGCGCGGCCGAACCCTCGCTGGGCAATTCCAACGCCTGGTGGGATTTGCTGCAGAACCAATTCAAGCAAGCCGTCAATAGCGTGGCCGCGGCAGAAAAAATGGTGATGCCGGCCAAGACCGCGGCGAAGGCGAAGCCGGCAGCCAGGCCGGGCAGCAAGGCAAGCGGTACGGCATCGAAACCTGCTGGCAAGAAAAACGGCGCGGCTGCCGGCGGCAAAGCGGCTCCGCGCGCAAGCAAAGCCAAGGTTGTTTCAAAATAATGACAAGGCGGGTTTTTTGCGACAGCTTGACTCGCGTCGGATACGTGCGATGATTAAAGACCGGTGCTTGGATGGAAAACTCTAAGTGATACCTTGACTTTGTTGTGATTTGGGCAGGATTTTCAGGAAAAACTCGGCCCCCAGCCGGTTTATAAACGGTCTTGTAACAAATTCTTGGTAAAATCGAACAGTTAACTCACTTGCTTAAGGTATGTATGCTGTATCCAGAATTGTTTAAATCGCTTGAACAAGTCCGCTGGAACATGGAGACCGATATTCCATGGGACAAGTTTGACGCCACCCAGCTGTCCGACGAACAAGCTCAAACTATTCGCATGAATGCGATTACGGAATGGTCGGCGCTGCCTGCAACCGAGATGTTCTTGCGCGATAACCACGGCGACAGCGATTTTTGCGCGTTCATGTCGGTATGGTTTTTTGAAGAGCAAAAGCATTCCCTGGTGCTGATGGAATACCTGCGCCGTTTCCGGCCTGAACTGGTGCCTACCGAAGCCGAGCTGGACAAAGTGCGTTTCGAATTCGACCCGGCGCCGCCGCTGGAAACCCTGATGATGCATTTCTGCGGCGAGATCCGCCTCAACCACTGGTACCGCTGCGCTTCCGACTGGCACACCGAGCCTGTGATCAAGCAGATCTACAAGATCATCAGCCAGGATGAAGCGCGCCACGGCGGCGCTTACCTGCGCTACATGAAGAAGGCATTGTCTGAAGTGGGCGACAGCGCGTCTGCCGCATTCGCCAAGATCGGCGTCTTGATGGCGTCGGCCCGCCGCACCGAAAAACCGCTGCACCCGACCAACCTGCACGTGAACCAGTCGCTGTTCCCGAACGATACGGTGCAGAGCCGCCTGCCCGATCCGGAATGGCTGGAGCGCTGGCTGGACGATCAGATCAAGTTCGACGGCGTCTGGGAAAAGAAAGTGGTCGATCGTATTTTGCACAACATGTCTTTGCTGTTCGAACGCACCTTTGATACGGTGCAGGAACTGAACCGCTATCGCAAGGAAGTTGTGGCCCGCCTGGCCACGCTGACGCCAGCCCCGGCAGTCTGATGTGACGGCGCCAGGTTTTGGCGCCGCCGCGTTCGCGGACAATTTGTCTGATCCCTAGCCGCAGTTGTTGCGGCTTTTTCATATTCGCCATGCCTAAATTTGAAACCAAACTGTGTACTCGCGCCGAATTGAAATCCCGTGTGGCTGCCTTGCCGCAGCCGGTGGTGTTGACCAACGGCGTATTCGATATCCTGCACCGCGGCCACGTCACCTACCTGGCGCAGGCGCGCGAGCAGGGCGCTGCGCTGGTGGTGGCGGTGAATACCGACGCCTCGGTCAAGCGCCTGGGCAAGGGCGACGACCGGCCGATCAATACCTGCGCCGACCGCATGGCCGTCCTGGCGGCGCTGGAAGCCGTCAGCCTGGTGGTTGAATTTGATGAAGACACTGCCTTGGAAGTGGTGCAGGAAGCGCAGCCCGGAGTGTATGTCAAAGGCGGCGATTACCAGATGGATGCGATTCCGGAAGGCCAGGCGGTGCTGGCATACGGCGGGCAAGTGGTGGCGATCCCTTTTGCACATGACCGTTCGACCAGCAAATTGCTGGACAAGGTGCGTCAAGGCTCCTGATCGCCGCTAGCGGCAAGATGAAAAAAAGCGCGGATTCCGCGCTTTTTTTATGTGGCTGCCGTTTGTCTTCAGTGCTGGTGCGGCGCGTCGGCTGCCTTGCCGCTGAGATCGGTGACGTGTACCGACACTTCGACTTTGCCGGCTTTTTGGAAAGTCAGCGTCAGCGGGAATTTGTCGCCGGCCTTCAGCGGCTGGGTCAGGCCGATCAGCATGATGTGATAACCGTTGCCAGGCGTCATGTTGACGATGCTTGCCGGCGCCAGTTCAATCTCGCCGACTTCGCGCATTTTCATGACATTGCCGTCCATGGACATGGTGTGGATCTCGGCGCTTTTGGCGGCCGGTGTGCTGACGCCGATCAGTTTGTCCGCTTCCTTGCCTTTGTTCTCGATACGCAGGAATGCGCCGCCGCTTGGCTGGCCGGGCACCGTGGCGCGCGCATAAGGATGGCCGATGTGCAGGCTGCCGAGATCGTATTCATGTGCATAGGCGGAAACGCTGACGGCGAGGGCGCAGACAAACAGGGAAACGGAACGTAAAGACATGATGGACCTTTGATTAAATTGGGAAATACCAACAGCAAATCGAAGAAAGCGCGGTGACGGGAAACATCATGCTTGTTGGCAAGATGAGGGATTATAACAATCGCCGCCTGATTGTTCCTTTATCAAGGGAAATCCGTTCAGGCGCCGCCGCTGTAGCCGTTCTGGCGCCAGGCTTCATACACCACGACCGCCACGGTATTGGACAGGTTCAGGCTGCGGTTGTCCGGCCGCATCGGCAGGCGGATGCGCTGCGAGGGCGCAAACGATTCACGCAGCGCCGGGTCCAGTCCGCGCGTCTCCGAGCCGAACACAAAGACGTCGCCTGGCTGGAACTGGAGGCTGGCAAACGGCGTGGAGCCGTGGGTAGTCATGGCGAACATGCGGTCGGGATCATAGTTGCCGGCGTCGCGCATGCTGGTGACGAAGGTGTTCCAGTCGGCATGCACCTGCATGGTGGCGTAATCGTGATAATCCAGGCCGGCCCTGCGCATCTTGCTGTCATCCAAGGGGAAGCCGAGCGGTTCAATCAGATGCAATTGCGCACCGGTATTGGCGCACAGGCGGATGATGTTGCCGGTGTTCGGCGGGATTTCCGGTTCAACCAGTACGACGTGGAACAACGTGATTCTCCTGATGTAGATATAGTCAATGCGCTGCAAGGGTGCTCATGGCGTCCTTGCAAACACAAAATTGGTAATGCGGCTGGCGCCATGCCGGCGCAGCGTTTTTGCCAGCGCATGCAGCGTTTCGCCGGTAGTCATGACGTCATCGACCACGCCTATGTGGCGGCCGCGTATCTGCGCCATGGCGGCCGGCGGCACGATGAACGCCTGGCGCAGGTTGCGGCGCCTTTGTTCGAGGTCTGGCGCCAGCGACTGCGGCAGGGTATCGCGTTGCCGCAGCAGTAGTCTATGTTGCAAGCCAAGTCCAAGCAAACGCGCCAAGGGCCGGGCTATCTCCAGCGCCTGATTGAAGCCGCGCTGCTGCAGGCGCTGAGCGCTGAGCGGCACCGCCGTCAAGATATCCGGCAAATCCGGCTGCTGCCCGGGATGAACGCCGATCCGGCTTGCTGCGCACAGCATTTGCGCAAATGCCGGCGCCAACGCCAGCTGCCCGCCGAATTTTAACGCCAGAACCAGCTGGTCTGCCGGCGCCGTGTAGTCGCACGCCACGATGGTGGCATCGAAGGCCCGCGCCTGTTTCAGGCAATTGCCGCATAAGGCCGGATTATCGCCGTCGAGCCTGGGCAGCCGATTCGCACACTGTTTACAGCGCGGCGGCCGGCCGGAAAAATACTGCCCGCTGCAGCCGTCGCAAATGACCCGCTTGCCGCTGCGCCCGCATAGCGCGCAGCAGGAAGGCATGTTCGCCAGGATATGGGCAAGTTGCTGTCGCGGCCAGTGGCGTAACCGGGGGAATAACACGGGGCGGGTCTCGTTCTTGTCGGATGGATAGCGGCACGCTCAGCCTACACGCTATCAAGCGTGTAAACTACGGGCGATTATCGCATTTCATCTTACCTGCCGGATTCCGATGTCTACCTCACTGCCTCCTTTTGAAACCAGCCAAAGTGCGCCGATCGACCTGCGCCGGGTACGCCAGTTGTTTGCCCAGCCTGCGCTGGTGCGCGAATCCGAGTTCATGCGCCGTGAAATCTCAAGCCGCATGCATGAACGTCTTGCTCTGGTGAAACTAACTCCGCAACGAGTGCTGGATGCCGGTTGCGGCGCCGGTCCGGATATATATACGCTGCAGCAGCGCTTCAGCGAAGCCGCCATTATCGGGCTGGATGCATCCGCCGCCATGTTGTCGATAGCAAAAGAGCAACGCCAGACGGCTCAGCTGTCGGTCAATCGCCTGCTGAAGAAGTGGTTGCCGTTTACTAGTAATAGCGATGAACTGGCGTCTGACCTGCTGTGCGGCGACTTTGCGCAGCTGCCGCTGGCGCCGAACACGGTCGACCTGGTCTGGTCCAACCTGGCCCTGCACTGGCATCCGCAGCCGGACCGGGTTTTTGCCGAGTGGCGCCGCATATTGCGGGTGGATGGCTTGCTGATGTTTTCCTGCTTCGGTCCCGACACCTTTAAAGAATTGCGCAATGCGTTTGCCGGCATCGATGACGGTGCACACGTCCTGCCTTTCGTCGACATGCATGATTTTGGCGACATGCTGGTCAATGCCGGCTTCTCGACACCGGTCATGGACATGGAAACCATCACGGTTACCTATGACACCGTGGAGAAACTGCTGGCCGACGTTCGCGCCTGGGGCGGCAATCCGCTGGCGACGCGGGGCCGCGGCTTGCTGGGGCGCGCCGCCGGAGCCCGTATCAAGGCCGCGCTGGAAACCAGGCGCCGGCCGGACGGCAAGTTGCCGCTCACTTTTGAAATCATCTATGGCCATGCGTTCCGGCCGGTACCCAAAACCACCAGCGGCGGCGAGTCCATCGTGCAGTGGAATCTGGGTAAAAACAGGTAAATGAAAATATATTTAACAAAGTACTTGCGGGGAAGAATGAGGGTTGCTATAGTTCGCCTCCCGTTGAGAACGACGCGAAAAGAGCGAAGCAGCTGAGTAGTAAATAAGGCTGTTTTGTGAGTGGAGTTTGAGAGGGGAAAAGTG
>NZ_JAQGLV010000030.1 GCF_028292705.1 Collimonas fungivorans
GTCCAGGTAGAGCGCCAGCCAGGGATTGGGATCGCGCGGATCGTGTGCGCGTTGCAGGAAATCGTCGCTTTGCATGGTGTTGGCCCGGTGGTTAATCTTGTATGTGTTCCAGCTGCATCAGGTACAGCTGCGCGGTGCGCTTGGCTGTGGCGTAGATGGCCTCGGCCGCCTTGGGATCCAGGGCCAGCGTGATTTCTATCGCGGCCAGCCAGCGCGCCAGGTGATGTTCGTCGTTGGCGCCATGGTATTCCAGGAAACGGAAGGCCTGCGGCGGCAACGCGACCTGTTGGCGCAGCAGCGGCAGCAGCGCCGGCACGATGCGTTGCCCGGTGCCTTCTATGATATAGATCGCGCCCAGCAGCCCGACCGGATTGGGACTGGACGCCAGGGCGTGCAGATAACTGTTGAGCGCCTCGCCGCCCGGATTGCGCTTGAGCGCAGCGAGCGGCAGTTCACCGCCGGCAGCCTGGTAATCCTGGTACAGGATCTGGAAATCGTTCTGCTCTTCGCCGGCATGGGTGGTGATGAGCTGGCCCAGCGCGGCAAACTCGCCGTTGAGCGAAGCAACCGCTTCGCGCATCCACAAACTGCCTTCCTTCACCTGGGGCACCCATTGCGCGGTCCAGTTGCGGTAGGCGGCGACGTCGAAACGGCCGCTGACCAGGCGATGGATCACCGGGGTGCGCCAGGCTTGCGAACGGTAGTCCTGCCACAGGCTGGCAAGGCGCGTCAGCAGCGGCTGCAGCGGCAGCGGCGCATCCTCCGGCTGATGCGGAGCGGCTATCGCCGGCGTCGATGCGGCGGTGCTGCTGCTGGCTGCCGCCGCCGGCTGGTTGGATTCGGGCGCGTTCGCATCCTCTACTTCAAACAGCATGTAGGCGGCAGTGATGCGGCCCGATTCCGGAATGAAGCAGAAAATCTTTTCGCCGGCGCGCAGCGTTTTTTTCTGCAGGAACTCGGCCAGCATGATGAAAATCGATGCCGCGCCGGTGTTGCCGCGGGTAGCCAGGTTGCTGTACCAGCGCTCGGCCGGGATCGTCAGTCCCGCTTTGGCCAGCAGCTCTTCAACCACCGGCATGAACTTGGCGGAAGAGTAGTGGCACAGGAAATGGTTGACCTCTTCGGACTTGATCCATCCGGCTTCCACCAGCTTGACGTATTCATGGATGCAGACGTCGAACAGGTGCGGCAGCAGGCGGATATCCTGGCGCAGCGAGAGCGCCCCGGCCGCCTCGGCTTCGCTCGAGGAGGCAAAGTCCAGGAACGATTTGCTGCGGTCTTCCGTCAGGCCGAGCTGCATGCAGACCGGATAGTCGCCGGAAAAGCTTTTCTGGTGCACCCATTTGAGCTTGATGCGCAGGCCGTTGCGTGGCTGCGGCTGGCGGCTGAACAGCATTGCGCCGGCTCCGTCGGACAGCATCCAGCGCAGGAAATGGGCGTCGAAATCGCTCTGGTAGCCGCGCGGCGCAAAGCGGCTGCGCTTGAACATGCGCGACGGCATTTCGGCGGCGACGGCCAGCGCTTGCCGGTGGGTGCCAAGTTCTATCGCCTGTGCGGCAAACTCTATCGCGCTGACGCCCGCCGCGCACACGCCCTGGCTGGACAGGGTCTGCATGGGCGGCGCGCCCAGCTCGCCCTGGATCATGTTGGCAAAACCGGGCATCAAGGCGTCGCCGCCGGAAGAGCCGACGCTCAGCAAGGAAATCTGCTCGAGCGTGGTCTCGGTCTGCCGCAGGCAGTCGCGGATGGCGCTGGCCGCCAGCTGGGCGTGGTTTTGCACGGTATTGCCTTCGGCATCGATGGCATAGTGCCGTGTCTGTATGCCGTTCTCCGCCAGGATGCGTTGCTTGATGCGGCCCGAGATCCGGTTGATGGGAGCGATGTAATGATCCATCTCGTCGTTGCCGACGGGCTCTCCGGGCAGGTGCAATCCTGCGGCGGCGAGATACACGCGATTGAACTCAGTTGGCATTCTTTTTTCCTGGCGGCATAAGGCTGCGGCTGGACCGGCGCGGCCACAGCAGACTCAAAATGAAAGTACGAAACATATAAGACAGTAGCGGCCCCGCATTCAGTTGCGGATGCAGCAGGTGACGATAACGCTGGTGCAGGCCGGGCAATTGCGTCCAGTGCGCGCGCGGATGGTGGTGGTGCGCCGTATGAAAGCCGATATTGAACAGCAGCGGATTGACCAGGCCTTCGAAATTGCGGGCGAAATCGACCGGCGAGCCGCCGTCTGCATGGGCATGCTGCAGGTAATTGGTAGCCAGCAGCCAGTGCAAGCCGTGCAACTGCGGCAGCAGCACCAGCAGCAGGAATTTATGCCAGTCGAGCCAGCCTAGCAGTATCCAGAGCAAGGCCACCGCGAGGTATTGGCGCAGGAAATAATAAAATACGCCGGCATGGCGCCGCCGCATGCGGATCAGCCAGCGCCATATCAAGGGGTAGAGGGCAACCGTCGCCTGCAACGGGTGCAGCAGGTAACCGAGCAGATGGTTGGTGTCGCCACCAAAACGATAGGTGCGCGCCACGTCCAGCGGGCCGTGGCGGTAGCGGTGATGGTTGCCGTTGTGGGCCGGATAGAATACGAAAGTGGGGTGGCCCTGCAACAGCGTGATCCAGAAATCGGTGAGGCGGTTGAGCCACCGCTTGTCCCACATGCGCAAATGGGCGTGGTTGTGATGGATGACCCCAGTGCCCAAGGTCAGGAACAGCAGCAAGCCGTACAGCAGCGCATTCGGCAGCGACAGGTAGGGATGACGCCACAGGTAGGCGACCAGCAGCGGCAAGGCAAGGATATACGCCACGCTTTGCCAGTCGCGCCGGTTACGCAGCATTCTGCTTCTCGTCCGGTTTTGTGCCGCGGGCGATCCTGGCTTCGGCGGCGTCGGGCGCCAGTTCGGTGGCAAACAGCCGATCCATGAACGGGAACATGAAACCGTAATTGCCGCGGTAGCAGGCGTGGTGCAGATGATGGCGGCGCGCGCCGTTGAGCCACCAGCGGTCGCGGTCGGCGTCGGGCAGGTAATCGTAGTTGGAGTGGCCGATGTTGTTGAATACGATGCTGAAGACCGGCACGAAGGCCAGCGAATAGATGCTGAAATCGTGCAGCAGCATGGGCAGCAGCAGTACATTGCCCAGCATCATGGCTTCCAGCGGCGTGAAGCTGTAGCAAGTCCAGGGCGTGGTGACGACAGAGCGGTGGTGCGGCAGGTGGAACCGCTTCAGCCAGGAGACATGCAGCAACCTGTGGCTGAGGTAAAAATGCACTTCATTCCAGACCACCATGAACAGGATTTCGAGCGCAATCTGCCAGCCGGATGCCTGTTCGGCCAGTTTCGCCCAGCCGAGCTGCAGCAAGCCCCAGGGGAACACCATGCCGGTGCCGAACAAAAAAATGGTGACGGCGGATTCGCCCAGTTCGCGCCGCAGTTGCTGCGGCGCCAGCGGCCGCGGATCAAGCACCCGGCCATAACCGAAGGCGGGCAGGATGCGGCGGCTGAGCAGCCAGTTGAGGCCGCCGAATACAAAATACAGGCAGGCGAAAAATACGATGCCAACGCCCATGATGGTGTACCACTGGCAAGTCAGGATGAAATCGCGCATGAGATTGGGGGCTGGCTTTAGGAGCCGGTTCTTTTAATGATTGTCGCGAACGTATATTGTCTCGACGCAACCCTGAATTTCGCGATAATAGCATGTTGCCAACGGCGCGTAGAGGGTGCGGGAACAATAAATATCACTGCAGCGCCGGCCCCAATTGACTGGCCGCCGAACAGAGATGACCACAGAGAGATGACGGCAGGCTGACCAAGAATGTCACCCGCCTGACCGTGTTCGTCAGCGTTGCAGCATGCTTCATGCGCAAAATATCTTTCTAATCCGCTCGGTAACCATTGTGCGCGCGTGTAACGCTCTGTTTCCCTGTTTTGCCGTGACGTGGTGGCACGATGTTTGCGATACATCGGCAAATCCGTGAGCAGGCTTCATTCCGAAGCCTGCAGTACGGCGTGGACAATGGTTCACGCATCTACAGCAAAGATTAAAACAATGCCCTCAAAAATGCTTTCTCCGGCATCGTCCCGCCGGATTCCTCCGTTCGCGCTGCCCTTGCTGCTTTCCCTGCCTCTGCTGCTTGCGGCCTGTGGCGGCGGTGGCGGCTCATCCGATTCTTCTGCCAGTCCGAGCGCCCCTTCGACTGCCGCGCCGGCCACGCCTCCTGCCGCACCGGCGACGACACCGCCGGCCACCGCAACACCGGCAACGCCGCCAGCTTCGGTGCCGGTCGCGGATTTTAGTGTGGCAACGAAAGTAATCGCCACCGGCGCAACGGGCAAGGTCTTCGGCCTCAAGGCCAATTTTTTCAATGACGGCCTGGTCCCGCCCAGCCCGATGTCGAATTACGGCTTTCCCAACCCGGTTATCCCTGTGGTGAATGCGGATGGCAGCCTGGATGTAGCCTGGCTGGATTATTCTGGCGCGACGCAGTCGTCGGTGTCCGGTCTGGCGGCGCCCGGCACGATCAGCATCACCCATGTCAATCCTGACCTGAGCGCCGGCGCCACAACGGCGACCAGCCTGCGCTCGTACAAGCTGCTAGGCTTCACCAAGGATGCCAGCGGCGCCTTCTATGTAGCCTATAACGTCGACCATCCATACCGGAATACGGTCGCGGGCGACGTCAATAACGTCAATGGCAACGAACTGCATATCGCCAAGGCGTCCAGCGCCAGTTTTGCAGTGAAGGCGTGGGACACCCTGGTGTTCGGCAACCAGGACAACAGCAAGGACAAGAGCAAGGGCAACCCCGGCACGGCAGGGGGCGGCGCCTTGAGCTATGACGCAGTGAACCAGAAGCTGGTGCTGTATGTGGCGCACCAGATGGCCTGGGGCGATAACGGCACGCGCCACCAGGCCGGTTATTTCCGCTACTTCGATGGCGTTACCGGAAGCGTCGTGACGCCTGCCGGCAATGCGATGAACATGGGGTCGGCCTGGTTCTATTCGCACAATTTCAACCAGCGCCTGCTGATCGACAACGGCATCGCCTACACCCTGGCGCATGGCGACGCCTACCCGCGCCAGCTGGGCCTTTCAGCGCGCACCTTGGGCGCATACCTGAGCAGCGACGGCACCGTTTTCGATAAACCTTACCAGGCCATCGACGGCGCCGTGGGTGACAACACCACCAACGCCGAGACCGGCCAGTTCATCAAACTGGGCAGCGGTGATTTTGCGATTGTCCATGCGACATCGCAAGGCCGTGCAGCGCGCGACGTGCGGGTCAGCCTGGTCAGCGGCACCGACGGCAGCGTGCGTTCCAGCGCCTGGCTGACCAGCAATGCCGCCAACACGCAAGCCATCATGCCTAAGCTGGAAGCATACGGCAGCGGCTTTGTGGTGTCCTACGGCCTGTGGAATTCAAGCAGTCGCACCAACCGCGCGATCGAGTGGCATTTCATGCAGCTGGACGCCAGCCTGAATCCGCTGCTGCTCTCGAATCCTGTGCTCGGCATCGAATTCGTCGCCGATCTGCCGCTGCTGCGTTTCACTGGCGGCCCTAACGCCGGCCGCGTGGGCTGGGTTTCCGGCAATGACCAGGGGACCTTGAGCGTGAACCTGGTTCCCGCTGCACACTAAGCAGAAAGCACGGAGCAGGGTAGAGCAAGCCGTGCTGTCCCACTCTGCTGCCTGAGCCGCTGCGGCCAGGCCGTCGCCAGGCGCAGCGCTTAATTATAGATGTGCTGCGGCTCCGGCATGGCAGTCAGCTGCTGCAATGAAGCAATCAGGTCGACAAAACGCTGCCCCTGCACCGTGACGTGCTGGCGCAGCAGGTCGGCCGCCAGTTCGCTGTCGCCGGCGATGATGGCTTGCACCACGCCGTCGTGCTCCTGGTACGAAACTTTCAGGCGGTCGCGCACCCGCAGCTGCAGCCGCCGGTAAGGCCGCAGCCGGCGCTGCAGCGACTGCGCCTGGGCCGCCAGGAAGGCGTTATGGCTGCCTTCGTAGATGGCGCCATGAAACGCTTCGTTCATGTAGAAATAGGTGTCGGGATCCTGCGCATCGCGCGCTTCCATGCATGCCTGGTGCGCCGCCAGCAGGCTGGCCTGTTCCTCGCCCGACATCCTGCGCGCCGCCAGCCGGCCGCACATGGCTTCCAGTTCCGCCATCACCTCAAACATTTCCACCAGCTGCCGCGGGCCGATTTCGGCAACCACGGTGCCGCGCCGCGGCCGCGTCACCACGATGCCCATCGAAGCCAGCTGGATCAACGCTTCCCGCACGGGCGTGCGGGAAACCCCGAACTTGATGGCCAGGTCGGTTTCATCAAGATGCTGGCCTGGACGAAACTCACCAACCGCGATCATCTCTTCGATGGTTTCGCGCAGCGATTCCGAGCGATTTTTTGTCGTGAGCATAATTTGGCCGTTTCTGGGATTATGTGTATTCGAGATTTGATTGTAAGGCGTATTTATTCGTTGACATAAAAATGTTTTATGGAATATTGTGTATACAAGGAAATAAAAAAAGAATACATAGCATCTATCTTCAGCAATAACCGCATGAAAAGTAGCTAAAACTGTATCGATAGTTTTTCCAACACAGGGAGGGGATATGTCTTTAATCAGCAGGAGGACGGTGCTGGGCGCGCTTGCGAGCACACCGTTCTGGTCTATGTCGTCAGTATGGGCGCAATCGGGCGCCTTGAAAATTTCCCACCAGTTTCCCGGCGGCACCATCAGCGAGGGCGACTTCCGCGACCGGTTGACCCGCATGTTCGCCGCCGAAGTCGGCAAGCGCACCAAGGGCAGCCTGAAATTCGAAATCTATCCTGGCTCTTCACTGATGAAGACCAACTCCCAGTTCTCTGCATTGCGCAAAGGTGCCCTGGATTTTTCCCTGGTGCCGCTCAATTACGCCGGCGGCGAAGTGCCGGAAGTGAACATCGGCCTGATGCCTGGCCTGGTGACTTCGTATGAGCAGGGCGCGGCCTGGAAGAATTCGGAAGTCGGCAAGGAGTTGTCGCGCATCCTGCTGGAAAAGGGCGTGATCATTGTCAGCTGGATCTGGCAGGCCGGCGGCGTGGCTTCGCGCGGCAAGCCTATCATCGATCCGTCCGACGCCAAGGGCCTGAAGGTGCGCGGCGGTTCGCGCGAGATGGACCTGATCCTGAAAGAAGCCGGCGCCGCCGTGGTGACGCTGCCTTCCAACGAAATCTACGCGGCGATGCAGACTGGTGCGATGGATGCCGCCATGACGTCGTCGACCTCGCTGATTTCCTTCCGCCTGGAAGAAGTCTCCAAGAGCCTGACCAGCGGCCGCGACA
>NZ_JAQGLV010000038.1 GCF_028292705.1 Collimonas fungivorans
GGCGCGAACTGCACCTGGTGGTCGGCATCTGGGTCTCGATAGGCGCGGTGTTCTTCATCATGAGCGGCTTGCCGTGGTCCAGTTTCTGGGGCAAGAACTTCCAGGCGGTCGTTACCTGGGCTGCGCCCCCAAAGGCGGCAGCGAAGGAAACCCACGTCCATGACGCAGACGCACACGCTTCGATGGCGAACATGCCTGGCATGAAAATGCAGGACCTGCCGCTGGCCAATGTCCCATGGGCAGTCGGCGCCACCATGGTGCCCATGTCGCACGACATGCCGCAACAGCGCCTGGCCATCGACCAGGTGGTAGCGATCGCCGCACTCAACGGCATGCAGACCTACCAGCTAGTCCTGCCCGGCAAGAGTTCCGATGTATTCACCGCTTCGTATGCGCCGGGCGCTGGCGAGTTCGTCCGTTCCGACCTGGACCAGCAGCGCACGCTGCATATCGACCAGTACAGCGGCAAGATCATGAAGGACATGCGTTTTTCCGAGTACAACCCGGTCTCCAAGCTGGTTTCGCTCGGCGTTGCCCTGCATATGGGAGAGTATTTCGGCCTGGCCAACCAGCTGATCTGCGCCGCCATTTCATTGACGCTGCTGTGCATGGCCGCCACCGGATTCATCATGTGGTGGAAGCGCCGGCCGCAAAATTCGATCGGCGCGCCAAAACGCGTGCTGCAGCCGCCGCCGTCGATCGTGCGCTGGAAAGGTTACATGGCGCTGCTCGGCATCATCTTCCCGTTGATGGGAGTGACGATGATTGCGGTCTGGCTTGGCGACACGCTGTTTTTCAGGAACCGCGCCTAGTCAGGACACGACTTGCACGCCGCTACCGGCCGTCATTTCGCCGATGACGGCAGCATCGGCAAACCCTTCGCGCCGGAACAATTCGAGCACCTGTTCCGCTGCGGCGGAATCGCAGGAAACCAGCAAGCCGCCCGAGGTTTGCGGATCGGTCAGCAAGCTGCGCTGCACCGGCGTGATGCTGTCCGCCAAGGTCACATCCTTGGCGTAGCCGTTCCAGTTGCGCCCTGAAGCGCCGGTGACATATCCCTGTTCGGCCAGCTGCTGCACTTGCGGCAGCAAGGGAATAGCTCCCATCTCGAGCCGCGCCGACAGCCTGGCGCCGCGCGCCAGTTCCAGCATATGCCCCAGCAAGCCGAAGCCGGTGACGTCGGTCAAGGCGTTAACCCCGGCCAGTTCCGACAGCAGCCGGCCCGGCTTGTTCAGCTTGGTCGTGTTGCTGATCAGCGCGGCATAACCGGCGGCGTCCAGCGCACCCTTTTTCAAGGCCGCGGACAGGATGCCGACACCGACCGGCTTTCCCAGGATAAGCTTGTCGCCTGCCCTGGCGCCGGCGTTGCGTTTGACCTTGGATGGATGGACCAGGCCCAGCACCACCAGGCCGTAGATCGGCTCGACCGAATCGATGGTATGGCCGCCGGCGATCGGGATGCCCGCTTCGGCGCAGATCGACTCGCCGCCTTTCAGGATGCTGGCGATGACTTCCAGCGGCAGCTTGTCGATAGGCATGCCGACCAGGGCCAGCGCCATGATCGGCGTGCCGCCCATGGCGTACACGTCCGAGATGGCATTGGTGGCGGCGATGCGGCCGAAGTCGTAAGGGTCGTCGACGATGGGCATGAAAAAATCGGTGGTCGCGATCAGCGCCTGTTCGTCGTTGAGCTTGTAGACGGCGGCGTCGTCGGCGGTTTCAATCCCTACCATCAATTCTTTCGGCACCGGGAATCCGTTCGAGCCCTTGAGGATTTCAGCCAGCACGCCCGGCGCGATCTTGCAGCCGCAGCCGCCGCCGTGCGAAAACGAAGTCAGTCGGATAGTGGATTCAGCGGGATCGGGCATACGCGTCCTGAGGTAAAGTCAGTCAATGATAGGAATGAAGTATACGCGCCATCGGCGCTTATTTCTCTTGATGCAGCTGTTTCGCCACTCGGGCAAAAGTGGCGTCCGAAATATCCGGCAGATCGATGACCTGCGCCTCGGAAAACTGGTCGAAATTCCTCCTGATCGACTGCGCATAAGCCGGGTCATAATGTTTCAGCAACAGCTCATCGACCAGTTCCTCGATCCGGCCCGACAAACTCAGCTGCTGCCAGAAAGCGACCTTATCGCGGCCATGGACATAGGCCAGGCAAGCCAGCTGGGTATTCAGCAAGGCCGGATCGGCGATGAAATGCACATAGTCTTCCAGCAGCAGCCGCACCCGGTCCGGACGCGACAGCGCCACCGCATAACACGGCGAGTTGCGCATGGATGCCATCAGCACTTCCGGTACCCGCAGGTTACCGACTTTCTTGCTCTCGGATTCGACGAACACCGGCTGGCGCGGATCGAACCCCTGCAGCGCGTCCCACAGCCGGCTGTCGAAAGCTTTTTGCGAAGGCTGCAATTCGCTCGGCAGGTTGCCCAGCACCGAACCGCGGTGCGCCGCCATCTGTTCCAGGTCCAGCACTTGCGCGCCCTGTTGCGACAGCACTTGCAGCAAGCGACTCTTGCCGCTGCCGGTAGGACCGCAAATCACCTTGAAGCCGAAGCGCAGCGGCAACTCGGCCAGGCTGGCGTTGACATGCCTGCGATACGACTGGTAGCCGCCGTCCAACTGCGCCACCGGCCAGCCGATTTTTGCCATGATGTGCGCCATGGCGCCGCTGCGGTTGCCGCCGCGCCAGCAGTAAACCAAGGGGGTCCATTCACGCGGCTTGTCCAGGAACAGGGTCTCGATATGGCAGGCGATATTGCGGGCGATCAGCGCCGCCCCCAGCTTTTTCGCCTCGAAGGTATTGACCTGCTTGTACATGGTGCCGACCTGCGCCCTTTGCGCATCGTCCAGCACCGGGCAGTTGATGGCGCCCGGAATATGATCCTCGGCAAACTCCGAAGGGCTGCGGGCATCAATGACGGCGTCGAACTGCCCGAGTTGAGGAAGCACCTCTTGAAAGGAAAGCAATGCAGGGTATTTCATTCGCGTTTTTCTGGATCGGTTTTTGGCTGGCGGAGCGGCAGTTGCCATGCATTATAAGCATTTGCTCCGACGCCCTTTAAATCGCACCCCTTCATCAGGCATCGTCCTGTTCCGACAGCATGCCCCAGGCCAGCCGCACCAGCTCGTCTTCAAATTCGATGCTGCCCAGCAGCGGCGACTTTTCCAGCGATGCGCTGCGGATGGCGCCGATTACGGCGCGGGTCACCACGAACATCATGGCCGGGGTCGGCGGCCGCAGCTTGGGATGGTGGATCCGTTGCATACTGATGGCGATCCGTTCCGCCGTCTCGCGCAAGGCCTGGGTAATGTCTTCGTGATGATCGTGCTGCCAGGCGAAGCGGACCATCGCCCGCTTGGCGCTACGGCCGCTGCCCAGGCCTTCGATATTGATGCGGATGAACTGGCGCAGGAAGCTCTTCGGCTCGAGCTGGCCGACCTGGTTCTCGGCGCTTTCCATCAATGCATCCAGCTCATCCATCACGCGCCGCCGCTCGCGCGCGATCAGGGCGGTCAGTATCGCTTCCTTGCTGGGGAAGTACTGGTACAGGGTGCCGATCGAGAAACCGGCCTTTTCCGCCACTTTATTGGTGGTCAGCCCGGC
The DNA here is from genome assembly GCF_028292705.1 of Collimonas fungivorans. GTDB lineage: Bacteria > Pseudomonadota > Gammaproteobacteria > Burkholderiales > Burkholderiaceae_D > Collimonas > Collimonas fungivorans_B. The sequence continues at coordinate 3,611 of NZ_JAQGLV010000038.1, forward strand.
CGGGCCCTCGCTTTCCAGAATCTGAGCAGTGGTTTCAAAAATGGTTTCTATGGTGCGCTGCGCCCGCTCCTGGGTGGGCAATTTCCGCATGATTTCAGAGGAGGAACCAGGATTACGCTTGGCCATGGCTGTGCCTGTCAAAAACTGAGCAAGTTGCGAGTTTAAAAACTGAATAAAGCTCAGTATAGTGGTTATATCGCAAATCCACAAAGGCATGCCCGTGAATACCTCCACTCCATTGATGGTAAGAAAACTGCTGGTCGACCTGTCGCAAGGTTTCCCGCGTCACTGGCTGGCAGGCAAACCGTTCCGCACCCAATACTTCAACGCCTTGTCCATGAGCTTTCCCGTCGGCGAACAGGAGTTCATCGACTCCGTGCGCGAGGCCGCGCAATCGTTGCCGGATTCTCCGGAGAACGCTTCCCTGCGCGCCACGATCCAGGATTTTGTCGGACAGGAAGCGACCCACCGCCGTGTGCATGATCTGTACAACGCCGAACTGGAGAAACAAGGATTGCACAACCACTGGCAGCACTGGGCCGGCGACCTGATCGCACTGGGACGTCAGCATAAGGTTCCCGCCATGCGCAGGCTGGCGATTACCGCCGCCCTGGAGCACTACACCGCGGTGATGGCCGACCTGACGCTGCGCCACCCGCCAGTGCTGGCAGGGGCCGAACCGGCCTTGCAGACCCTGTGGCGCTGGCACGCGGTGGAAGAAACCGAGCACAAGGCGGTCGCTTTCGACCTGTTCCACACGCTCGGAGGCGACTACCGGGCGCGTGTGCGCGGCTATGCTTTTGCCATACTGCACTTCACCCTGATGGCGACCGGGCAGACCATCAACAATCTCTGGCACGACCGTGTGCTGTTCAAACCCGGCACCTGGCTCGACGCCGCCCGTTTCTTCTTTGGCCGCTACGGCCTGATCTGGCTCAGCACCGGCCCCCTGCTCGCCTATCTGCGCCGCGATTTCCACCCATGGCAGCATGACAACCGCAAACTGGCGGAACAATGGCTTTCCGGCAATTCCGAGCAATACACGGTGGTGCGCGGCCCCAAGGCGGCTTAAGCCAGGATTGCAACGAAACGCCCGAACTTCTGTCGAATCGGCTGAATATTGCGCGCGATGGTCTAAAATGCCATCGCCGCTATTAGTTAGCCAATACTGAGCCGATTCAAGGAGTTTTCGTTTATGTCCCGGATGTACAGCTTTTCGCGCGTTTCGCTGCTGGTCTTGCTGGGCGGCGCCGTAGCCGCCTGCTCGAGCACCAAACCCAAGGTCTACCAGGGCGAGGAATTCAGCGAAACCAGCACGTTTTCCCACGACTTCGCCAAGTCCAGCGCCGACACCTGCGAAGCGGCGCGCCGCACCTTGCTGAGCCAGGGTTACATCATCAAGCAGGCCAAGGACGACCTGGTCGACGGCCACAAGCACTTCCAGCCGGAAAGCGATGTCCACGTCGAGATCGAATTCCATGTAGTGTGCGCCGCCAACGACAAGCAAGGCAAAAGCAGCACGCTGTTTGTCAGCGCTACCCAGGACCGTTACGCCCTCAAGAAAACCAACAACTCGGCCAGCGTCGGCCTGAGCGTGCTGGGTTCGGTGTCGATGCCGATCGGCAGCACTTCCGATTCGCTGGTCAAGGTCGCCAGCGAGACGATTCCGGCCGGCCAGTTCTACGACCGTTTCTTCGGCCTGATCGAACATTACCTCGGCCTCGATACCGGTTTGCCGGTACAGGATTTCGGCGATAAGCCTGCGCTGCCGGTCAAGCCGGTGCCCAAAGCCGCGGAATAAATGCTACGCAAAAAAAGCCGCCAGTGCATGAAAACACTGGCGGCCTGCAGCTGCGCTGAGAACCTCGCTTAAAACGCTTTCTTCAAGCCGACCTGGAAAGAGTTGGTCTTGTTGCCGCCGGCGAACTGGCCGCTGTAGCTGGCGTAAGCGCTGAAATCCGCCGCCAGCGCAATGCTGGCGCCGAGATCCAGCCGGGCGCTGTTGGAAGGCCCCTGGTACGCAGGCAAACCGAAACTACCGGCCATGCCGACCACATTGGCGCGCACGTCGCGCTCGCTGTCTTCAAACTCTTTTTCCCACGCCAGCTTGGCGAACGGCTGCACCGCATACTGGCCCAGCGTCAGCTTGCTGCTGACCTGCGCCCCCAGGCTGGACACCAGCGAATTGCGCCGCTGCGACTGGAAGTTCATGGCCGTACTGTCATTGCCGTTTTCGGTGTAGCCGCCGACATTGACCTGTTGCCAGGTCAGGGTGCCGACCGGGCTCAGGACCAGCGCGCCAAGGTCAAAGTCGTACTGGCCGCCGATGCGCAGCAGGAACTGGTGGCCGTCGCTGCTGCCGCTCTCGCTGCGGGTAGTCGCACCCAAAGCGATGTTGCGGATCACATCCTTGTACTGCAGCGAACCGACCATGCCCAGCGCGTTGAGCGCCCAGGCACCGTCGCGGTACTGGGTATAGGCCGACAACATGGCCTGGTCCAGCTTGAAGCCGCCGGTGTCGTTGCCGAAATTCGCCTTGTTATGGGCGAAACCGAAAGCGCCGCCGACCGTAACGTTCTGGCTGACCGCATAGTCGACGCCAACCGACAGGCTGTTGGACGAACCGTCCAGGCCAGGATTGTTGCCGTTGTGGTCCAGGCTCTGGTGGGTATTGTCATAGGCGGCATAGGCTTCCACCTGCCCTGCCCGCGGCGTCAGGCGCAGGCGGTCGTCGATCACGCGGGTGAAAGTCTGGGCGCCGGCCAGCGGCGCTTCCGCCAGCATGCCGATCTGGCCCGGAGCCTGCAATACCGATTCGACATACTGCGCCAGGATCGCATGGCCGGCGCCGGTCGGATGGACGCCGTCGGCGAACAGGTAAGTCTGGTCGGCGTTCGGCGCCACCAGGGTCGAGGTGGTGCAAGTCGACGAAGAGCTGGTGGTGCAAGCCTGTGTGGTGACGTTGGTGAAGCCGTACAAGCCGGGATTGGCGATCGCTTCACGCAGCAGGCCGAAAGCATTGAGCGCGACGATATTGCCGCCCAGGCCGCTCAGGCCGCTGTTCAGGCTGTCGTTGAAGCTGGTCGAAGCCGCTGTCCACAAGGTGGCCAGCGCCGGGATCGACGATCCCTGCGGGGTGCGGCCGACGTCGGGCAGATTGATGACGATCACGGTGCCGGCGCCAGCTTGCTGCAATTGCCTGACCAGGCTGACCACATTGGTGGCTTCGCCGGCGACTTGCTGGATTGTCTGCACTGCGGTGGCAGTCTGCGTCGCCGGATTGAGCAGGCCGGCGATGTTGGTCTGGGTGTAGCCGAATATGTCGTTGGCGCCGGCCCAGACCGCGTACAGGCCCTTGCTGTCGAGCCGCGGATTGGCGGCCAGGTAAGCCTGGACCTGGCTGGTGACGGTCGGCACCAAAGGCGCGGTGGCGGCGTCGGGCCAGCCGTTCTGGCTGGTCACGCGCGCGCCGCCGACAGCATAGTCGGTGCCGCCGGCCGCCTGCACGCCGCTCGGCGTCAGCACCGCAGCCGGATTGGCGGTGGTGCCGTATTTATGCGCCAGGATCTGCGCCCAGACCGGGTCGGGGTTGGTCGTGAACGACGGCTGCTTGCCGACGCCGGTGAAATATCCGGTGTCGGTCAGCGAGTCGCCGAAAAACACCATCTGCGAGAAATTCGCGGCGCCGGCCGGCGCGCAGATGACGAACCCGGCGCCCAATACGGCAGCACTACGGGTGAGCAGTGTCAGTGCACGGGCCATGGGGCGCAGGCGAAATGGTTTTGGTAAAGATATGCGCAATTGTGTCTCCCTCTTGTATTTTTAGATGTTGCGCCGTTAATATCTGCTTCCCCGGCGGCAAAGTCAATCGAGGACATAGGCAAAACACTCGAAATCCGCTGCGTTCGCGCAAGTGGCGCTAAACTGCCTCTGCCGACACTCATCTCGAATCAAGCCGACCATGGATAAAATAGATAAACAGATTCTGGCCATCCTGCAGGAAGACGCCAGCACGCCGGTGGCGGAGATCGCCGAGAAGGTCAACCTGTCGTCGACGCCGTGCTGGCGCCGCATACAGAAACTGGAAGAAGATGGCGTGGTGCTGCGCCGGGTGGCGCTGCTGGACGCCAACAAGCTCAATGTCGGCGTGACAGTATTCGTATCGATCAAGACCAACCAGCACAACGCCAACTGGTATGCGCAATTCAGCAATACCGTCAAGCTGATTCCGGAAGTGGTGGAGTTTTACCGCATGAGCGGCAACATCGATTACCTGCTGCGGGTGGTGGTGCCGAACATCGCCGCCTACGACGCGGTGTACCAGAAGCTGACGCAGTCGAACGCCCTGTTCGACGTCAACGCCAGCTTCGCCATGGAACAGATCAAGCACACCACCGCGCTGCCGCTTGACTACATGGGATTGGACTAGAGTTGAGTCCTAAAGCGCCTGCTCCATGCGCTTGAACGCGTGACCCATGTCGGCGATCAGGTCATCGATATTCTCCAGGCCGACGTGGATCCGCACCAGCGGGTTCGGGTAGGTCGTGCCCGAAGCCACCCGGGTCGGCGGCTTGTCCAGCGGTAAAGCCAGGCTTTCAAAACCGCCCCACGACAAACCGATGCCGAACAGTTGCAGACCGTCGAAGAATTTCGACAGCGCCGGACGGCCGACTTCTTTCAAAGCGATCGTGAACAGCCCACTGGCGCCGAGGAAATCGCGCTGCCACAGCTTGTGGCCGGGATCGGACGGCAAGGCCGGATGCAATACCCGCTCCACCAGCGGCTGGGTCTGCAGGTATTCGGCCAGCTGGATGCCGCTCTCCGAATGCTGGCGCAAGCGCACCCCCATGCTGCGCATGCCGCGCAAAGCCAGGTAGATATCGTCCGGACCCGCGGTCTGGCCGAAATCGTGGGCGCCGTGCTTGAGGATGCACCAGGCCCGCTCGTTGGCGCTGGCGACGCCCAGCAAGGCGTCGGAGTGGCCGACGATGTATTTGGTGGCGGCGTGGATAGAGACATCGACGCCATGTTCGAACGGCTTGAAAAACAGCGGCGTGGCCCAGGTATTGTCGAGCAGCACGTAAGCGCCGACCTTGTGCGCCTCTTCGGCGATGGCCGGGATGTCCTGCACTTCAAAAGTCCACGATCCGGGCGACTCGACAAACACCACGCTGGTGTTCGGCCGCAGCAAGGTACGGATTTCGCCGCCGATGAGCGGATCGAAATACTCCACCTCTACCCCCATGCGGCGCAAGACGCGGTCGGCGAAGGTGCGGGTCGGGCCATACACGCTGTCGGTAATCAGGACGTGGTCGCCGCTTTTGACGAACGCCATGATGCTGTGGGTGCAGGCCGACAGGCCGGACGGGAACACCAGGCAGTTGTGGCCGCCTTCCAGCGTCACGATCGCCTGCTCGAAGGAACGGGTGGTCGGCGTGCCGAAGCGGCCGTAGTTGGACATCGGATTGTCGATCTGGCGCGCGGCTTCCCAGTCTTCCAGGTTGTTGGCGATGATGGTCGAACCGCGGAACACCGGCGTATTCACCATGCCGGCAAAACGCGCCGGTTCGCGGCCGCAATGCACCAGCTGCGTGTCGACATGTGTTGTCGGCGAACCTGAGGAATGATCGGAAGTCATAAGAAGCGCTCCATGCTGGACTGTACGGCGAGATTACCTGCAGTCATTGTAGGATTGTCCGCATGGAAAATTATTGCAACAAAGATCCATAAACCTGGCTTTATTAGAATATTTTTCTAATAATTCAATATTATTAAGCATTTAAATACAGAATAGAAAGAAATCCTGCAGCCCGGCATCGGCAAACACGCCAAGCCCAATATATATGCAATAGATATTAATAGCCTACAAATCATATATTTGACATGGCCTTATGGGCAAGGCAATCTAGCGTCAGCCTTAAGCCATTCATTCTGGAGATGCAGATCATGCCGCAATACCGTTCCCGCACCACCACCCACGGCCGCAACATGGCCGGCGCCCGCGCCCTGTGGCGCGCCACAGGCATGAAAGACGGCGATTTCGACAAGCCGATCATTGCCGTGGTCAACTCGTTTACCCAGTTCGTTCCGGGCCACGTCCACCTCAAGGACCTGGGCCAGATGGTGGCGCGCGAAATCGAAGCGGCCGGCGGCGTCGCCAAGGAATTCAACACCATCGCGGTCGACGACGGCATCGCCATGGGCCACGGCGGCATGCTGTACTCGCTGCCGTCGCGCGAACTGATCGCCGATTCGGTGGAATACATGGTCAACGCCCACTGCGCCGACGCCATGGTGTGCATCTCCAACTGCGACAAGATCACGCCCGGCATGCTGATGGCCGCCATGCGCCTCAACATCCCGGTAGTGTTCGTTTCCGGCGGCCCTATGGAAGCCGGCAAGGTGGTTGAAAAACTGCCGGGCGTGGCCGTGATCGACCAGAAGGTTTTCAAGATCGACCTGGTGGACGCCATGATCAAGGCTGGCGACGCCAGCGTCAGCGATGCCGACATCGCCGAAATCGAACGCTCGGCCTGCCCTACCTGCGGCTCCTGTTCCGGCATGTTCACCGCCAACTCGATGAACTGCCTGACCGAAGCGCTCGGCCTGGCGCTGCCCGGCAACGGCACCATCCTCGCCACCCACGCCGACCGCAAGGAACTGTTCCTGCGCGCCGGGCGCCTGATAGTGGAACTGGCCAAGCGCCATTACGAGCAGGACGATTACTCAGTCCTGCCGCGCAGCATCGCCACCAAGGCCTCGTTTGAAAACGCCATGACGCTGGACGTCGCCATGGGCGGCTCGACCAACACCGTGCTGCATTTGCTGGCGGCGGCGCAGGAAGCCGAAGTCGACTTCAAGATGGCCGACATCGACCGCATCTCGCGCCATGTGCCTTGCCTGTGCAAGGTGGCGCCGATGACAGACAAATACCATATCGAAGACGTGCACCGCGCCGGCGGCATCGTCAGCATCCTGGGCGAACTGGCGCGCGCCGGCCTGCTCGATACCAGCCGTCCGACCATCCACGCCAAGACCCTCGGCGACTCCATCGCCAACAACGACATCACGCAAACCCAGGACGCCGCGGTGCATAAGCTGTTCAGCGCGGCGCCCGGCGGCGTGCCGACCCAGGTCGCGTTTTCCCAGGAAAAGCGTTTTACCAGCCTCGACACCGACCGCAGCAACGGCTGCATCCGCGACAAGGCCCATGCCTATTCGCAGGACGGCGGCCTGGCGGTCCTGTACGGCAACCTGGCGGAAAACGGCTGCATCGTCAAAACCGCCGGCGTCGATGAAAGCATCCTCAAGTTCAGCGGCCGCGCCCGCGTCTTCGAGAGCCAGGACGACGCAGTGGAAGCGATCCTGGGCGACACGGTGCATGCCGGCGACGTCGTCATCATCCGCTACGAAGGACCGAAAGGCGGCCCTGGCATGCAGGAAATGCTGTATCCAACCTCGTACATCAAATCCAAGGGCCTGGGCAAATCCTGCGCGCTGTTCACCGATGGCCGTTTCTCCGGCGGTTCGTCCGGCCTGGTGATCGGCCATGCATCGCCGGAAGCGGCCGAAGGCGGCGCCATCGGCCTGGTGGAAGAAGGCGACATCATCGAAATCGATATCCCGGAACGTCGCATGCACCTGAAAATCAGCGACAGCGACCTGGCGCAACGCCGTGCTGCGATGGAAGCCAAGGGCAAGGATGCCTGGAAACCGGTCAATCGCCAGCGTTATGTATCGCAGGCGCTGTTAGCCTATGCCGCCATGGCGACTTCGGCCGACCGCGGCGCGGTGCGCGATATCAGCCAGCTGAAACGCTAGTTGGCTATTGTGTCCTAGCGTTTATTTGCCAGGAAAAATGTAACTCTCTGTAAAAGAGGCTGGTGCAAACCAGCCTCTTTTGTTTCCATGTCACTAGTGGACTTTAGCGGCTGCTTGCCGGCCGTGTTGATTGCTGCAATATGGTAAAGTTGCAGACCGCTTCCTCTGGCAGATTTTTATGGCAGTTCCTGCAACTCTTCCCGCGATTTTTTCTGTTAACCCTCCCTTGAACCACACTGCAGGATTGGCTTTCCCCGACTGATGACTTCGTTGAATAATTCCGGATTGCAAAAAACAGTCGCCGTTATCGGCGGCGGCCCGGCCGGCCTGATGGCAGCCGAGGTGCTGGCGGCCGGCGGGATGCAAGTCCATGTATACGACGCCATGCCCTCGGTAGGCCGCAAATTCCTGCTGGCCGGCAAGGGTGGCATGAACCTGACCCATTCCGAGGCCTACGACGATTTCCTGTCGCGCTACGGTGCGCGCCGCCCGCAAATCGCGCCGCTGCTGGACCAGTTCAGCCCGGACGCCCTGCGCGCATGGGTGCACGCACTCGGCATAGACACCTTCATCGGCTCCTCCGGCCGCGTGTTCCCGGCCGACATGAAAGCCGCGCCTTTGCTGCGCGCCTGGCTGCATCGCTTGCGCCAGGCCGGTGTCGGCTTCCACATGCGCCATCGCTGGCTGGGCTGGAACGAGGCCGGCACGCTGTCTTTCGACACGCCGCAAGGGCCGCTCACAGTGGATGCCGATTCGGTCGTGCTAGCCTTGGGCGGCGGCAGCTGGGCGCGCCTGGGTTCCGATGCGAAATGGGTGCCGCTGCTGACGCAGCGCGAGGTGCCTGTGGCGCCGCTGCGGCCTGCGAACTGCGGTTTCGAGGCGGGCTGGAGCGACTATTTCCGCGAACACTTTGCCGGCCATCATCTGAAATCGGTCGCCATCACCTTCAATGAGGGCGAACAGCCGGCGCTGCGCAAGCAAGGCGAATTCGTGATTACCGCCGACGGCGTCGAAGGCAGCCTGATCTATGCATTGTCGGCGGGCCTGCGCGACCGCATCGCCGCCAACGGCAGCGCCCTGATACATCTCGACCTGCTGCCGGACTGGTCCTTGCGGCGCGTGACGGACGAAGTGGCGCGGCCGCGCGGCGCGCGCTCCTGGTCCAGCCACCTGCAAAGCCGCCTGGGCCTGAAAGGCGTCAAAACCAGCTTGCTGCGGGAACTGGTGCCGGCCGCCGATTTTGGCCAGCCGCTGCTGCTGGCGCAAGCCATCAAGGCGCTGCCGCTGACTCTGCTGGCCGCCCGCCCCATCGACGAAGCCATCAGCAGCGCCGGCGGCGTAAGGTTTGAAGGCATGGACCCGGGGCTCATGCTCAAGGCCTTGCCGGGCGTATTCTGCGCCGGCGAAATGCTGGACTGGGAAGCGCCTACCGGCGGCTACCTGCTCAGCGCCTGCCTGGCCTCCGGGCGGGCCGCCGGCAATGGCGTTTTAAGCTGGTTACGGTAACATGACGACCTTTGGCGCCAGAGCCCTGATAGCGGACGGCACGGCTTCCCGCGGAGCCGCCGTCAGCGCTGTCAAACTTGCCATCACGTTGACGATACAAGGCTGAACCGATGAAGGAAGGGAGTGTGAATCCAGGCGAAACGTCGCAGACAGACCAGCAGCAGGCTGGTCAATGGCGCATTTCGAAGATCATCGGCGTACTGGTTTCCGTCCTGGTCCACATTATCGGCATCTGGTTTTTACTAACCAAGCTGGCGGTCGAGATGCCGGTGGCCTCGCCCTCGCCTGGCAACATGGGATTGCTGCTCATCAGCGCCGCGACGGCGCCCAGCAGCGTGCCGCCACCGAAATTGCAGACGCCTCCCGCCAAGCCGAAGTCCGCGCCCAAACCACGCAAGACCGCGTCGAAACAGGATCAGGTCCGCAAGCCGGTGGTTGCAACCGCACCCGAGCCGACCATACCGCCGCCGCCCGATGCGCCCAAGTACCAGCAATCGGTAGAAGAGGATTTTTCTTCGCACATCCAGGCTGCGCGCCAGCGGCGTGAAACGGCCCAGGCCCAGGAGCGCGCCGAAGCCGGCGAGACCGCGGAAGAGGCGCCGCAATCGCCGAACGACATCGCGCGCGCCAATATCCAGGCGCAGCGCGGCTGGATGGGCATGGACAAGGACAAGTCCGGCGGCATCTTCGAAGTACGCGATAAAACCCCGTTCCGCGCCAGCCTGATTTTCCGCGGCTGGAACGCCAACTCCAGCCGCAGCGCACAGCAGAACATCCCGGTCGAGCGCGGCAGCGAAGAAAGCATCGAGATGGCGATCGTCAACAAGATGATAGAGATGATCCGCAAGAAGACCAGCACCGACATCCCGTGGCGCTCGCAACGGCTGGGCCGCGTCATCACGCTCAGCGCCAGGCTGAAGGATACGGCCGAACTGCAGCAGTTCCTGATGCGCGAAATGTTTTTCCAGGACAGCGCGCCGCCGCGATAAAAGCAAGCACGCCAATGCTTGTGCGACAGGCATCCCGAACCGCAAAGAAATGGCGGCTGAGCCTTGTTCGGCTTACAATATCGCCTATTCCCGAATATTAGCGATCAGGCGCGGTTCAGCGCCTGAGAAAGAACCCATTTAATGCAATCAAATTTCCAGCAACGGGCCGCCCGATGACGGCAGCGGCACAAAAAGTTTCACCCGGCATGCAGCAGTACCTCGGCATCAAGGCCGACTATCCGGACACGCTCGTGTTTTACCGGATGGGGGATTTTTACGAACTGTTTTTCAACGATGCGGAAAAAGCGGCGCGCCTGCTTGGCATCACGCTGACCGCACGCGGCACCTACAACAACGCGCCGATCAAGATGTGCGGCGTCCCCTTCCATTCCGCCGACCAGTACCTGGCCAAGCTGATCAAGCTGGGTGAATCGGTGGCGCTGTGCGAGCAGATCGGCGATCCGGCCACCAGCAAGGGACCGGTCGACCGCAAAGTGCTGCGCGTGATCACGCCCGGCACCCTGACCGACTCCAACCTGCTGCCGGAAAAATCGGACCAGCCCTTGCTGGCGCTGTATGTGACCCAGCAGCGCAAGGTGGTCAAGGTCGGCCTGGCCTGGCTGTCGATGGCCAGCGGCGCCTTGAAGATGATGGAATTCGCCTGCGAAGCGGCGACGCTGGATACCCTGCTGAAACAGGAACTGGAACGCATCGCCCCGGCCGAGATCCTGTCCGCCGACATGGTTGAAACAATGTGGGGCAGCGCCGTGGTCGACAAGGCCACTACCGTGCCGGAATGGCACTTCGATATCGCCAACGGCCAGAAAGCGCTGCTCGACCAGCTCGCCGTCAGCAGCCTGGGCGGTTTCGGCGCCGAAGGCCTGAGCGCCGCCATCGGCGCCGCCGGCGCCCTGCTGCGTTATGCGCAATCGACCCAGGGCAAGGGCTTGCAGCATGTGCGCACGCTCACGGTCGAAACCGAAAACGAATTCATCGGCCTCGACGCCGCCACCCGGCGCAACCTGGAACTGACCGAAACCATACGCGGCCAGGATGCCTCGTCCGGCGCCCCCACCCTGTTTTCGCTGCTGGACCACTGCCGCACCGCGATGGGATCGCGCCTGCTGCGCCACTGGCTGCACCACGCCAAGCGCGATCAAGGAGTAGCCCGCGGCCGCCACGCGGCGATCGGCGCCTTGATTGCCGCCGATACCGGCAGCGCCATTTCCAGTACGCTCAGCGCGGTGCCGGACATCGAGCGGATCACCGCCCGCATCGCCCTGCTGTCGGCGCGGCCGCGCGACCTGGCCGGCTTGCGCGACGGCTTGCTGCAGCTGGACTCCCTGCGCGCCGACATCGCCATGTGCGGCGGCGACGCGCAAGCGCCGCTGCTGCAGGAATTGCAAAGCGCACTGGAAACGCCGGTCGACTGCCTGCAGCTATTGCAAACCGCGATCGCCGCCGAACCCTCGACCATGGTGCGCGACGGCGGCGTCATCGCCGCCGGCTTCGACGCCGAACTGGACGAACTGCGCGGACTGTCGGAAAACGCGGGCCAGTTCCTGGTCGACCTGGAAACGCGTGAACGAGCGCGCACCGGCATCGCCAACCTGCGCGTCGAATACAACAAGGTGCACGGCTTCTACATCGAAGTCACGCACGGCCAGACCACCAAGGTGCCGGACGACTACCGCCGGCGCCAGACCCTGAAGAACGCCGAGCGCTACATCACGCCGGAACTGAAAGCGTTTGAGGACAAGGCCCTGTCGGCGCAGGAACGCGCGCTGATCCGCGAGAAAGCGCTATACGACCAGATCTTGCAAGACCTGGCGCCGCACATCGGCACCTTGCAAAACATCGCCCACGCGCTGGCCCAGCTCGACACCTTGGTAGCGCTGGCCGACCACGCCGCGCGCCATGACTGGTGCGTGCCGCGGCTGGTGAGCGAACCGGCGATCCAGATCGTGCAAGGGCGCCATCCGGTGGTGGAAAAGCAGATTGAACGCTTCATCGCCAACGACTGCCAGCTGTCGCCCGAACGCAAGCTGCTGCTGATCACCGGCCCCAACATGGGCGGTAAATCGACCTTCATGCGCCAGGTGGCGCTGATCACCCTATTGGCTTACGTCGGCAGCTACGTGCCGGCCGACAGCGCCGTGCTGGGTCCGATCGACCGCATCTTCACCCGTATCGGCGCCGCCGACGACCTGGCCGGCGGCCGTTCCACCTTCATGGTCGAAATGACCGAATCGGCAGCCATCCTCAACGGCGCCAGCGAAAACTCGCTGGTGCTGATGGATGAAGTGGGCCGCGGCACCTCGACCTTCGACGGCCTGGCGCTGGCGTGGGCGATCGCGCGCCACCTGATCGACGCCACCCGCAGCTTCACCTTGTTCGCCACCCATTATTTTGAACTGACCCAGTTGCCGGACCTGCATCCGTCGGCGGCCAACGTGCACTTGTCGGCGGTCGAGCACAAGGACAGCATTGTCTTCCTGCATGCCGTGCAGGCCGGGCCGGCATCCCAGAGCTACGGCCTGCAGGTGGCACAGCTGGCCGGCGTGCCGGCGCCGGTGATCCGCGCCGCCCGCAAGCACCTGGCTTTGCTGGAATCGCAATCGGTGCAGCCGACGCCGCAATTCGACCTGTTTGCGCAAGCCGCCAGCATGGACGTGGATGAAAGCAGCGGCAGCGAGGCCGTGGACAGCGAATTGCTGATCGCCCTGGACAGCATCGATCCCGACACCCTGACCCCGCGCGAAGCCCTGGAACAGCTATATCGGCTGAAGCATCTCGGCAGCGGGCAGAAAAACTGATGAGCGTCTTCGCCCGCCAACGCCAACACCGCACACTGCCGGTTCAGCTAACGCTGCTGCTGGCGCTGGCGGCAAATTGCGGCACGGTGCTGGCGGAAACCTCCAGCTTCAGTTTCGGCGTGATCGCACACGTGTTTCGCAGCAATGCCGATGAAACCGCGCTGCGCAGCGCCATCAGCGAAACCGACGCCGACAACCTGGCGTTTGTGGTGGCGAACGGCATCAAGGCCAGCAGCGAGCCGTGCACCGACAAGTTGTACGGCCAGCGCAAGGCCTTGCTGAGCAGCGCAAAAAACGGCCTGATCGTTTCCCTGTCGGCCAGCGACTGGGTAACGTGCAGGACCACGGCCGACCGCTCCGCCGCGATAGAACGCCTGAGCCGGATCCGCGACCTGTTCTTTTCCGATGAATTTTCTTTTGGCGACAGCAAGATCCCGCTGATCCGGCAATCGACCTCGCCGAAATTCCGCAGCTATGTGGAGAATGCGCGCTGGGAGATCGGCAACGTGGTGTTCGCCACCATCAACCTGCCCGCCGCCAATAACCACTACCTGGCGGAAGGCGGCCGCAACAGTGAATTCGAAGACAGGCAGATCGCCAACCGGGAATGGCTGCAGCGCGTGTTCCTGAATGCGTCGCAGAAAAAATCGGATGCGGTGGTCCTGTTTTGCGACGGCGACCCGCTGGCCACCCAGCGCCATCGCGTGTTCGACTTCAACGTCAAGCGCGACGGCTTTACCGAAATCCGCCAGCGCATCAATTCGCACGCCGCGCATTTCGAGGGCAAGGTGCTGGTGATCCATGGACCGCACGGGACCGCTTCGCCCAATCCTGCGAATATCGTCTGGCAGCGCAACCTGGGCGACCTGGAAGTCCCCGCCGGCTGGCTGAAAGTCACGGTGGACCCGGCCAGCCCGAAACTGTTCGAACTCGGCAAACCTGCCGACCAGCCTACGCTGTCACGCCGCTAGCCGCACCTCAGGCAGCAGCCTGAAAACAAAAAAGCCGCAGAACAGGTCTGCGGCTTTTTTTCAAGCACCGTCACGGCTGCACGGCGCAAGACATTGACAGCTTAGTGGATAGGATGGCTGCGGAAATGATCGTCAGCGCCATCGTCGTCATGATCGTCATGACCATGGCCATGGGCGCCATGCACATGCTGATGGGCGATTTCTTCTTCCGAGGCGGCGCGCACTTCCGTCACGCTCAGGTCGAAACGCAGGGCAATCCCGGCCAGCGGATGATTCCCGTCCAGCACAACCTTGTCATCGGCGATGTCGGTCACCGTGAAAATCAATGCTTGTTCTTCTTCATCCTCGTTGTCCGGCGTGCCCTCGAACTGCATGCCGACTTCCAGCGGCGTCGGCAGGCGGTTGCGCGGCTCTATCTTGACCAGGTTCGAATCGTATTCGCCGAACGCGTCGTCCGGTTCAACCTGCAGCTCGGTCTGATAGCCGACTTCCTTGCCATCCAGTGCTTCTTCGATTTTCGGCAGCGTGTTTTCGTAACCGCCGTGCAAATACACCATCGGCTCGCTGCTTTCTTCGATCAGATTGCCTTGGGCATCTGACAATTTGTAGCGTACAGTCACTACCGTATTTTTGGCAATCTTCATGATCATTCCTTTCATTTAACATGCGTTCGGATTATACCCGCCGGAACGGCCCCGTCTTGCCGAGATAGCAAAAAATTACGCAATGGGCTCATTCAAATGGCTTGCATCGTCTTGAGTGCATGCCGAGTCCAGAATCCCAGCCCTCATTTTAAGGCATGCAACCCGATATAATGGCAGCATGAAAAATTCAACACTCCTGGGCGGCCTGTCGCCCGCGCAATTCTTACGCGATTACTGGCACAAAAAACCCCTGCTGATCCGCCAGGCCCTGCCTGGCTTCATTCCCCTGCTGTCGCCCGACGCCTTGTTTGATCTGGCCCGGCGCGACGACGTCGAATCGCGCCTGGTGACCCATTTCAAGCAACAATGGCAAGTCAGCAACGGCCCGACCCCGGAACTGCCGAGCACGGCGCAGAAAGACTGGACCCTGCTGGTGCAAGGCGTCAACCTGCACGACGACGGCGCCGACGCCCTGCTGCGCCAGTTCCGCTTCATCCCCGATGCCCGGCTGGACGACCTGATGATCAGCTACGCCACCGACAACGGCGGCGTCGGTCCGCACTTTGACTCCTACGATGTGTTTTTGTTGCAGGCCCACGGCCAGCGGCGCTGGAAAATCGGCGCTACCCAGGACCTGACCCTGGTCGAAGGCAGCGCGCTGAAGATACTCAAGAACTTCGAACCGGAGCAGGAATTCATCCTGGAGCCGGGCGACATGCTCTACCTGCCGCCGCAATACGCCCACGACGGCACCGCGATCGGCGAATGCATGACGTATTCGATCGGCTTCCGCGCGCCGCCGTTCCAGGAACTGGGCGAAGCCTTCCTGCAGTTCATGGCCGATTCGATCGACCTGCCTGGGCGTTACGCCGACCCGGACCTGCAAGCCAGCAAGCATCCGGCTGAAATCGACGCCGGCATGCTGGCGCAAATCTCGGACGAACTCAACAAGGTGCGCTTCACGGAAGACGATATCGCGATTTTCGTCGGCGAGTATCTGTCCGAACCCAAGGCCAGCGTATTTTTCGAATCGCCGCCGCGGCCGCTGACCCTGGCGCGCTTTACCGCGACATTGAGCAAACGCGGCGTGGCGCTGTCGCGCAAAACCCAGATGCTGTATCGCGGCAAGCATGTATTCATCAACGGCGAATCGTTCGCTGCCGGCCGCGCCGACAAGGCGTCATTGACATTGCTGGCGGACCAGCGCCGGCTCGACAGCGAAGCCGCCGCCAAGGTTTCCACCGATGTGCTGGAGGCGCTCTACACCTGGTACGAAGACGGCTGGATTACGCTCGGCTGAGTGCGGGAATGCGCTTCAGGCACGCCAGGAGTCTTCCCTGGCATGGCGAAGCGGCGCGCTGTCTGAGCGCCGCTTTAAATAAGCACATGTGATTAAGACAGAAACCGGGCTTAAAACCCGGATATAGAATATATATAACTTTGTTTTAATGCCATTAATAATAAAACAAATAGCGAAGTTAATATTTAATCCGGTTTGTATAAATATTATCTGCAATTCACATTATTTAACAAATAAGTCGCCGAAAGCGGATATTCATGTGCATTTGCCGCGATTAGTCACGCAACGACGGCAAATGCGCGTTCAACGACAAACCGGGCATGTCTAGCTGCCGCGTATCACCGACAAGACAGCAGCGTTTACCCGGACATGCGAAGGCGCTGTTGCATTGATACAAATTCTTACCAAATAGCAAACCGTTAATGTCATATTTAACAAATTCCAGCTATAATTCTGAGCTGGAAAGTTTTTGTTGCATCGCGATGCGCAGTCCCGGCAAAGCACTGCGAAAACATCCTGTAGAGCGATAATTACCGGTAATTATTCATCGCAAAATTTTTGATTACTACTGAAGGAACATTCATGAAAAAAACACTGTTGATCGCATCCCTGTTGGCTCTGACTCTGGCTGCTTGCGGCAAAAAAGACGAAGCTCCTGCTGCTGACGCTGCTCCTGCAGCATCCGTTGCTGCTCCTGCTGCTGACGCTGCTGCATCCGCTGCATCCGACGCTGCTGCTGCTGCAACTGCCGCTGGTTCGGCTGCTGCTGACGCTGCAACTGCTGCTGGTTCCGCTGCTGCTGCCGCTGGTTCCGCTGCTGCTGATGCTGCTCACACAGCTGTTGACGCTGCTGCTGACGCTGCTAAAGCTGCTGCCGCACCTGCTGCTTCCAAGTAATCATTGGTTGCTTAAAAAAAGCCGACCCCTGGGTCGGCTTTTTTCTTGTCCGTAACATCGGGTAAATTTCCCCCGCGCTCCTTCCGGCATTACATCTCCATCCAGCCAAAGCCTTCTTCCTGGCACGCTATCGTCACCTCCACCGATTCGCTGCAGCGGGCGCCGCACAGCGCCGCATACGCCAGCTCAGGCAGATTGTTGCGGGCGCTCAGGTGCGCGCCAACCACCATGCGCAAACGCGACTGATCCAGCGCCGCCAGGATTTCGCGCGCCGCCTCGTTCGACAGATGGCCGTATTCGCCGCCTATGCGGCGCTTGAGCGACGGCGGATACGCCGAATCCCTCAGCATCTGGCGGTCGTGATTGCATTCCAGCACCAGCGCATCGCTGCCGCCCAGCGCTTGCACCAGGTGCTCGGTCAGCTTGCCGGCATCGGTCAGCACGCCCAGCCGGCGATCGCCGTCGGTGGCGACGTACTGGACCGGCTCCCGCGCATCATGCGGGACCGTGTAGGGAATCAATTGCAGATCACCGATGGCGAAAGCATCGCTGTCACGGCAAAAACGGACCGCGACATCGGCCGTGCTGTCCTGGCGCAAGGCTTGGTAAGTACCGTAGGTAAGCCACACAGGCAAACGATGGCGGCGGGCGAATTTGAAGACGCCGCCGATATGGTCCTGGTGTTCGTGGGTGACGATGATTGCGGAGAGTGCGGCGCCATCCAGGCCCAGGCGGGCCAGGCGGCGTTCGGTTTCCCGGATGCCGAAGCCGCAGTCAAGCATCACGTTGGTGGTAGTGCTGCCTGACGTTGCTGAAATCAGCAATGCGTTGCCTTCGCTGCCGCTACCCAGACTTGCGAATTTCAAGGGTAGTTCCTGGAAGGCTGCCGCATTGCTTCTTTACGACTACGGAACAGCTTACTTCAGCTGTTCGTTCAAGAGGGCCAGGATCTTGTCGGAAGTTTTCGACAGTTCAGGCTTGCCTTCCTTGTTCAGCACCGCGACCTGGCTGCCAGTGTCTGAGCCTTTGACCATAATGCGGTAGCTGGCTGCATTCTTTGCCTTGTCGCTATCCGAGCTGCTGAACATTCTGGCGAAGAAACCCTTGTCCGATTTCTTGTCCTTGGCGTCCGCGTCCTGGTCGACGTAGCGCACAAAGTACAGGCCTTGCGTGCGGTCGCGGTCTTCCACGGTGAAGCCGACGCGGTCCAGCGCCAGGCCGACACGGCGCCATGCGCGGTCGAAACCTTCGTCGATCTGCACGTAATCGCCGGCGGCGTTCTTGACCAGCTTGGAGCGGGCTTGCAGCGACGGTGCATTGGCAACCGCAGCCTTGGCTTTCACTTCGTCGTTGCCGAGGCGGCCCATCAGGCGCGACAGGAATTCTGCTTCCAGCTGCGGATCAGGAGCACGTGCAGTCCAGATGCTCGATTCCTTCTGCGCGCCGGACAGCACTTCTTCCGCGCCGCGGTGGCTGATGTAGATTTCGGTGGTGCCGTTAGGTCCGCGTTCCAGGCGGGTGCGGAACTTGTCACGTTCGCCGGTCGAATACAGGGAATCGAAGACCTTGCCCAGCGTATTGCGCACGAAATCCTGCGGGATCTTGGCGCGGTTTTCGGCCCAGTCGGTTTCCATCACGCCGGTTGCCGGATTTTCGACATTGATCAGGAAACCCGAGTCCTGCCAGAAATCCTTGACCTTAGGCCACAGGCTGTCAGGACTGGCGTTGACCACCAGCCAGCGCTGCGAACCGTCGCGTTCGATGTGCATGTCCGGCGCGGCGTTCGGCGCGACTGCGGCGGCAGCTTCGGCCGGGCGCGTCACGCCCTGCTCCAGGTTGTAGCCGGAAGCGGTGGCGGTGCCTGCGTTCGATTCAGGAATCGCATAGCGATTCTCGCGCTGCAGCTGGGTCAGGTCAGGCGGGATATCCAGTTTCGGCGCCGTCACCTTGCCTGCGCTTTTGTAATCGATGCGATCCGGCTCAAGCACCGACCCGATCGACGAACATCCTGCCAGGCCGGCGAACGCCAAAGCGATGACAACGCCACGTTGTGTGAGACTGATTTGAGTCGATGAAATGTTCTTGCGAATAGTCATGTGGATACAGGATCAAAAAAACGAGAGAAATGGAAACGCCTGTCAGCGCAGTTTATTGTAATACACCCGATTCACGCAGCGCCGCCCGCACCGTTGCGTGGTACTCGGCGGCCAGCGGCACCAATGGCAGACGGATTCCGTCGGACATCATGCCCATCTCTGTGAGAGCCCATTTCACAGGCAAAGGATTCGGCTCAACAAATAATTTATTATGCAGCGGTAAAAGTTTGTTGTTCAGTTTGACAGCTTCGGCGACATTGCCGTTCATTGCAGCGACGCACAGCAGGTGCATGTCGCGCGGAGCGACGTTGGCCGTCACCGAAATATTGCCCTTGCCGCCGCAGAACATCAGCGCCATGGCGGTTGCATCGTCGCCGGAATACACGGCGAATTCAGGCGGCGCCAGGCGGATCAGGTCGGAACCGCGGCCGATATTGCCGGTGGCATCCTTGACGCCGATGATGCCCGGCACCTGCGCCAGGCGCAGGATGGTCTCGTTGCTCATGTCGGCTACGGTGCGGCCCGGCACGTTGTACAGGATGATAGGCAAGTCGACCGATTCGGCGATCTTCTTGAAATGCTGGTACATGCCTTCTTGCGTCGGCCGGTTGTAGTAAGGCACCACCTGCAGCGAAGCGTCGGCGCCGGCTTCCTTGGCGAAACGGGTCAGCTGGATCGCTTCCGCGGTGGAATTGCCGCCGCTGCCGGCGATGATGGGAATCCGTTTGGCGGCATGGTCGACCGCCAGCTTGATCAGGGCACAGTGCTCTTCCACCGTGACTGTCGGCGATTCGCCGGAAGTACCGACGATAACGATGGCGTCGGTCCCTTCCGCGATGTGCCAGTCGATCAGCTTGCGCAAACCTGGCAAGTCGAGGCTGCCGTCGGTATGCATGGGAGTAACGATTGCAACAATGCTGCCCTTGATCATGATCGTGAATGCGAAAAAATAAAAGACTGATTGTAGCGGATCATAGTGGCTGTGGGTATTTCCGCTTGTAAAACAGCTTACAAATACAGTTGCCGAATAGTAACCCACCTGTAGGCTGCGCCCGACTTCTCATCCGATCCGCAGGGTTGTCGCAGGGCCGCCGGCTTGCTTGACGGCGCAGATGCGCTGCACCATGGCCGGTTTCGGCCCTTCCACAAAACCATCCTCGAAAGCCAGCACATGCCAGCGGCCGGCGCCGTCGGCCGCCAGCAAGGCCAGCAATTCGCCGGGCTGCAGCAGGAAATCGGGGCTGGAGGGCTTGCCAAATTGCTCATTGCCGGCAGCAAACGTTTCATATAGCAGGACGCCCTGCGGCGCCACGCTCGACAATATCAGGGGAAACAGGGGCCGGTGCAGGTAGTTGGTCGCCACCACGGCGCTGAAGCGCTGCGGCTGGAACAAGGCCGACAGCGGCTCCGAGGGGCCGGTTTCGAGGTCGATCTGCTGCGTGGCTACGCCGGGTGCCGCTATTTCCGCCAGCAGCTCGGGATTGCGGTCGACCGCCAGCACCTCCAGCCCGCGCTGCGCCAGCCATGCGGCATGGCGGCCGTTGCCGCACGCCAGGTCCAGCACAAGGCCGGCCGGTATCAGGCCGCCGAAGCGGCTGATCCAGGGAGAAACCGGATTTATCGACATGCTTGCCCGTTTCTTACCAATTTCTTGCCAATTTATCGGTTGAATTGATTCAATTTGAAGGCTGCTCAGCTATAGCTCAGCCCCATCGCCTCGCGCACGTCGCGCATCGTATCCTGCGCCAGCTTGCGCGCATGATCGCAGCCATCCGCCACAATCGCCCGCACCAGCGACGGATCGTCCAGGTATTGCTGGGCGCGCTCGTGCATGGGTTCCTGTTCCTTGACGATGGCGTCGATCACCGGCTGCTTGCATTCGAGGCAGCCGATGCCTGCGCTGCGGCAGCCTTTGCTTACCCACTGCCGGGTGGCGTCGTCGGAGTACACCACATGGAACTGCCACACCGGGCATTTGTCCGGATCGCCGGGATCGGTGCGGCGCACCCGCGCCGGATCGGTCGGCATGGTGCGCACCTTCTTGCTGAGCACATCCTTGTCTTCGCGCAGGGCGATGGCATTGCCATAACTCTTGGACATCTTCTGCCCGTCCAGCCCCGGCAGCCGCGAGGCTTCGGTCAGCAACGCCTGCGGTTCCGACAGGATCAGCTTGCGGCTGCCTTCCAGGAAACCGAACAGGCGCTCACGGTCGATCATCGACAGATTCTGGGCGTCGTCCAGCATGGCCTTGGCCTGCCCCAGCGCATCTTCGCTGCCCTGCTGCTGGAATTCGGTGCGCAACTCGTTGTAGAGCTTGGCGCGTTTGCTGCCCAGCTTCTTGACGGCTTCCTGGGCCTTCTCTTCAAAACCCTTTTCCTTGCCGTACAGATGGTTAAAACGGCGCGCGATTTCGCGCATCATTTCGATATGCGGCACCTGGTCATCGCCCACCGGCACCTGGCTGGCGCGGTAGATCAGGACATCGGCGGCCTGCAGCAGCGGGTAACCGAGGAAACCGTAGGTCGCCAGGTCGCGGTCGGCCAGCTTTTCCTGCTGGTCCTTGTAGGTCGGCACCCGCTCCAGCCAGCCGAGCGGCGTCGCCATCGACAGCAGCAGGTGCAGTTCGGCATGCTCCGGCACCTTGGACTGGATGAACAGGGTCGCCTGCGAGGGATCGACCCCTGCCGCCAACCAGTCGATCAGCATGTCCCAGGTACTGGTTTCGATCAGGCTCGGATCGTCGTAGTGCGTGGTCAGTGCATGCCAGTCGGCGACAAAAAACAGGCAAGGCAATTCGGATTGCAGCCTTACCCAATTTTTCAGGGCGCCGTGGTAGTGGCCAAGATGCAAGGCGCCGGTGGGGCGCATGCCAGAGACAACACGGTCAGGATACAT
>NZ_JAQGLV010000050.1 GCF_028292705.1 Collimonas fungivorans
CCTCCGTGCCGGTTATCTCCAAGGCGAAACATGTCAATTGCAACAACAGAGGAAATCATTGCTGAACTCCGTGCCGGGCGCATGGTGATTCTGGTGGATGAGGAAGATCGTGAAAACGAGGGCGACCTGGTGCTCGCCGCCGATTTTGTGACGCCGGAAGCCATCAATTTCATGGTGAAATATGCGCGCGGCCTGGTCTGCCTGACCTTGACCGAGGAACGCTGCGACCAGCTCAACCTGGGCATGATGACCAGCCGCAACGGCACCGCCTACGGCACCAATTTCACGGTATCGATCGAAGCCGCCGAAGGCGTCACCACCGGCATCTCCGCGGCTGACCGCGCCCGCACCATCCAGGTAGCGGTGGCGCCTGGCGCCAAGGCTGGCGATATCGTGCAGCCGGGCCATATCTTCCCGATCAAGGCGCGCAAGGGCGGTGTGCTGATGCGCGCCGGCCATACCGAAGCCGGTTGCGACCTGACCGAAATGGCAGGCCTGACGCCGGCTGCGGTGATCTGCGAAATCCTCAAGGAAGACGGCACCATGGCGCGCCTGCCGGACCTGCTGGAATTTTCCAAGGAACACGGCCTCAAGGTCGGCACCATCGCCGACCTGATCCATTACCGCGGCCAGCACGAAAGCATCGTCGAACGCCTGGCCGAACGCACTACCCACACTGCCCAGGGCACGTTCAAGACCATTGCCTATCGCGACACGCCAAGCGGCGGCGCCCACCTGGCCCTGCTGCACGGCACGCCGGCGCCGGATGTGGAAACCCTGGTGCGCGTGCACCAGCCGGTATCCATCCTGGATTTGCTGGAAACCGAAGCCACCAACCATTCATGGAACATGGCGTCGGCGCTGGCGGCCATCTCCGCTTCGCCGTGCGGCGTGGTGGTGTTGCTCAACTGCGAAGAATCGGCCGACCAGATTTTCGCCAAGTTCGCGGCGCTGGAAGCCGCCTGCAGCGGCGTCAAGCCGCCGCCGCCGCGGGTCGACCTGCGCACTTACGGCATCGGCGCGCAGATCCTGAAGGACCTCGGCGTCGGCAAGATGAAATTGCTGGCCAGTCCGCGCAAGATGCCGTCGATGACAGGTTACGACCTGGAAGTCACCGGCTACCAGAACAAGCCGAATGCCTGAAGAGCAGGGTCCTAGTGTAGTGTTTGTTGCAACGTGTTCCCGTAACGTTTTTTTGTAAATCATCAGTAGATAAGCGCCAGGTGCGCATAAGAGGAAAGCCATGACAGTCGGAATTTACGAAACCAATCTGGATGGTGCAGATTTGCGCATCGGTATTGTGCAAGCCCGCTTCAATGAAGATGTCTGCCACGGGTTGATCTCGGCCTGCCTGGCGGAGCTGAAGCACCTGGGCGTGGCGGATGAAGACATCCTGCACGTCACCGTGCCCGGCGCGCTGGAAATTCCGCTGGCGCTGCAGAAGATGGCGGAAACCATGCAGTTCGACGCGCTGATCGCGATCGGCGCCGTGATCCGCGGCGAGACTTATCATTTCGAGCTGGTCTCCAACGAATCCGGCGCCGGCATCACGCGCGTCGGCCTCGATGCAGGCATCCCGATTGCGAACGCCGTGCTGACCACCGAGAACGACGAGCAGGCTGAAGCGCGGATGGAAGAGAAGGGCACCGACGCCGCGCGGGTGGCGGTGGAAATGGCCAACCTGGCGATCGCGCTGGAAGAGCTGGCGGAAGCCACCAGCGAAGAATAAGATGTTGCGCCAGGCTGGGCGCCGCCGGCGCCGGCCGTGTATTTTTGTATGTGAACGATAGCTGGAAAAATTATGACTAATAAAACTTTGCACGCCAATCCGAGCAAGAGCCGCACGCCACGTCACCGCGCGCGCGAATTCGCGTTGCAGGGCCTGTACCAATGGCTGTTGAACAATGAAGACGTGACAGCGATTAGCGAAAACATCCGCCAGGCGCACGGTTTCGACAAGGCCGACGCCGAGCATTTCAACTCGCTGCTGTACGGTGCGATCAAGGACGTTGCCTCGTTGCGCGCCGGTCTGGAGCCGCTGATCGACCGTAAGATCAGCGAGCTGTCGCCGGTCGAGCACGCGGCTTTGCTGATAGGTGCTTTCGAGCTGCAGAACCACGTTGAAATTCCTTATCGCGTGGTGATCAACGAAGCGGTCGAACTGACCAAATCGTTCGGCGGCATCGATGGCCACAAATATGTGAACGGCGTGCTGGACAAGTTTGCCGCCAAGACGCGCGCCACGGAAATCGGCGCCGGCAAGAAATCCTGATCCAGCAATCAATGTAGGCGGAGCCGCGGATGCCGCGTTAGCGCATCGGTTCCGTGTTTCAGGCGAGGCGCCAGCGGGCGGCGCCGCGCCATTCGGAAAAGCATTCATGACATTCTCGCATCTGGCTTCACGCCTCGACAACATCGCACCGTTCCATGTGATGGAGCTAGCAAAAATGGCTGCAGCGCTGGAACGGCAAGGCCGCCACATTATCCACATGGGTATCGGCGAGCCTGATTTTACCGCGGCGCCGCTGGTGATCGAAGCCGCCGCCAAGGCCATGGCCGACGGCAAGATGCAATACACCTCTGCCACTGGCTTGCCGGCGTTGCGGGAAGCGATCTCAGCCCATTACCGCCAGGTATTCGGCCTTGATATCGCACCCGGGCGCATCGTCGTCACCGCCGGCGCTTCGGCCGCCTTGCTGCTGGCTTGCGCCGCACTGGT
This sequence comes from Collimonas fungivorans, assembly GCF_028292705.1. Lineage (GTDB taxonomy): Bacteria > Pseudomonadota > Gammaproteobacteria > Burkholderiales > Burkholderiaceae_D > Collimonas > Collimonas fungivorans_B. Next base: position 2,720 of record NZ_JAQGLV010000050.1, read on the forward strand.
GGAGAAGGGCAGCGAAGTGCTGATGCCGGATCCGTCCTATCCTTGCAACCGCCACTTCGTCGCCGCTTTCGACGGCCAGGCGAAAATGATTGCCAGCGGTCCGGAGCAGCGCTTCCAGCTGTCCGACCGGATGGTGCAGGAGCACTGGGGCGAACATACGCGCGGCGTGCTGCTGGCGTCGCCGTCGAATCCGACCGGGACCTCGATCCTGCACAGCGAGCTGGCCAAGATCATCGCTACCGTGCGCGGCAAGGGCGGTTTCTCCATCGTCGATGAAATCTACCAGGGCCTGAGCTACGAAGGCGAACCGTTTTCGGCGCTGTCGCTGGGCGACGACATCATCGTCATCAACAGTTTCTCCAAATACTTCAACATGACCGGCTGGCGTCTCGGCTGGCTGGTGCTGCCGGAATCGCTGGTGGCGCCTATCGAAAAACTCGCGCAGAACTTGTTCATCTGCCCCTCGGCGATTGCCCAGCACGCAGCGCTGGCTTGTTTCGAGCCTGCTTCGCTGGCCTTGTACGAAGAGCGCAAGAGCGAATTCAAGCGCCGCCGCGATTACCTGGTGCCGGCGCTGGTCGAACTGGGTTTCAAGGTGCCGGTGATGCCGGACGGCGCGTTTTATGTGTATGCGGATTGCAGTGCGCTGTGCAAGGAAGGCGACGACGCCGACAAGTTCGTCAAGGAAGTCTTGAACCAGGCCGGCGTCAGCATGGTTTCCGGCCTCGATTTCGGCCCTTACACCGCGCAGCATTACATCCGCCTGTCGTACGCGACCTCGATGGAGAACCTGCAAGAAGCGGTACGTCGCCTGGGGCAGTTTCTCGGCAAGAGTTAAATATCAACAGACCGTGAGTTCAGACATTGTTTGCTGCCGGCATGACGGCGGTATTGAAAAAGGAGCTTCCATGCAATTCGTTTTTCCTCCCAAACCGGCAGCAGCCGTCCCCGTAGCCGGCAGCGATCAATTGTTTCCGGTGCACCGGATTTATTGCGTCGGCCGCAATTATGCCGAACACGCCAAGGAAATGGGCAGCAGCGGCCGTGAAGCGCCGTTCTTCTTCATGAAGCCTGCCGATGCGGTGCTGCCGGTCGCCCACGGCAGCATAGGCGAGATGCCTTATCCATCGATGACGCAGGACCTGCATCACGAAATCGAGCTGGTGGTGGCTTTATCCACCGGCGGCAAGAACATCCCGGCGGCGGAAGCGGTCAAGCACATCTGGGGCTACGCCGTCGGGCTCGACATGACGCGCCGCGATTTGCAGGGCGAAGCCAAGAAACTGGGGCGACCATGGTGCACCGGCAAGGGCTTTGATTATTCGGCGCCGATTTCACCCATCCATCCGGTCGGCGCCACCGGCGTCATCGAGCAAGGCGATATCCACCTGGATGTAAACGGTGCGTTGCGCCAGAAGGGCGATATCAACCAGATGATCTGGAACATCGCCGAGACCATAGAGCAGTTGTCTGCCTACTTTGAACTGCAGGCCGGCGACCTGATTTTTACCGGCACCCCGGCCGGCGTTGCGGCTGTCGGCAAGGGCGACCTGCTGGAAGGCTCGGTAGCCGGCGTCGGCGATCTGCGCGTACGCCTGGTCTGAGCAGATATCGATGAAACTGTATAGTTATTTCCGCAGCTCCGCCTCCTACCGGGTACGGATTGCCTTGAACCTGAAAGGCATGTCCTACGATACCGTGCCGGTGCATTTGCTGAAGCACGGCGGCGAGCAGCTGAGCCAGATGTACCGCACCCTGAACAGCGACGGCCTGGTGCCGACCCTGGTCGAGGACGCCGCCGGCGGCCAGGCGGTGCTGACGCAGTCGCTGGCGATCCTGGAATACCTGGAAGAAATCCAGCCCGCGCCAGCCTTGCTGCCGCCGGACGCGCTGGACCGGGTTTTTGTGCGCAGCATTGGCTTGTCGATTGCCTGCGATATCCATCCGCTGAACAACTTGCGCGTATTGCGTTACCTGGTGCACGAACTGAAAATCGATGAAAACGCCAAGAACGCCTGGTACCGGCATTGGTGCGAAAGCGGTCTGGCGGCGCTGGAAGTGACGCTGGCCCGCGATGGCCGGCCCGGCAAGTTCTGTTTCGGCGATACGCCGACGCTGGCCGACTGCTGCCTGGTGCCGCAGATTTTCAATGCGCAGCGCCTGAAATGCGATCTGTCGGCGATGCCGACCGTGATGGGCATCTACCAGAACTGCCAGGAACTGGATGCCTTTATCAAGGCGGCGCCGCAGAACCAGCCGGATGCCGAGGCCTGAACCAGCGCCAGAAAACAAAAAGCCAGGGTTAACAACCCTGGCTTTTTTTTATCCGACGCTGGCCTGGATCGGCGCCGCAGGATGGAAACTCTCTGCGCGCGAGATCGGCCAGTATTTCTCGAATACCGGATAGCGGTATTTCTGGTTCAGCAAATCCCCCGGCTGCAGATAATGCAGCAAGTCAGACATCAGCTTCACCTCATGGTCCGAGGTGCGGCGCACGATGTGATGCGCGCGTAGCGCCGAGGCGTGCGGCAAGCCGGCGGCTTGCACCAGTTCCTGCAGTGCGTGCAACGTGCTTTCGTGGAAACGGTACACGCGCTCGGCCTTGTCAGGCACTACCAGCGCTTTCTGGCGGCCGGTGTCCTGGGTGGCGACGCCGGTAGGGCAGCGGTCGGTATGGCAGCTCTGCGACTGGATGCAGCCCAGCGAAAACATGAAACCGCGCGCCGAGTTGCACCAGTCGGCGCCGATCGCCAGCGTGCGCGCCAGGTCGAAGGCGGTGATCACCTTGCCGCTGGCGCCGATCTTGATGCGGTCGCGCAGGCCGGCGCCGAGCAGGGTGTTATGTACCAGCAGCAAACCTTCCTGCAAAGGCATGCCGACGTGGTCGACAAACTCCAGCGGCGCCGCGCCGGTGCCGCCTTCGGAGCCGTCGACCACGATGAAGTCAGGCAGGATGCCGGTCTGCAGCATGGCTTTGACGATGCCGAAAAATTCCCAGGGATGGCCTACGCACAGCTTGAATCCGACCGGCTTGTCGCCCGACAGCGTGCGCAGTTTCTGGATGAATTCCAGCAGGCCGATAGGATTGGTAAACGACGAATGGGTGGCCGGCGAGATGCAGTCGACGCCCATCGGCACGCCGCGCGTGGCCGATATCTCCGGCGTGATCTTGGCCGCCGGCAGCACGCCGCCGTGGCCTGGTTTGGCGCCCTGCGACAGCTTGACCGTGATCATCTTGACTTGCGGAGTAGTGGCTTGCGCCACGAATTTTTCTTCGTTGAAGCTGCCGTCGCCATTGCGGCAGCCGAAATAGCCGGAGGCGATCTGCCACAGCAGGTCGCCGCCGAATTCTCGATGGTAGGGCGAGATCGAACCTTCGCCGGTGTCGTGTGCGAAGCCGCCTTTCTTGGCGCCGCGGTTGAGCGCGCGGATCGCATTGGCCGACAGCGCGCCGAAGCTCATCGCCGAGACATTGAAGACCGACATCGAATACGGCTGCGCCCGTTCAGCGCCGACCGTGACGCGGAAATCGTGGCTGGCGATGATGGTCGGCGCCAGCGAGTGGCCGACCCATTCATAGCCGCGCAGCTTGACGTCCAGCTCGGTGCCGAACGGCCGGCTGTCGACTTCGCCCTTGGCGCGCTGGTAGACCAGGCTGCGTTCCTTGCGGGTAAACGGCGCGCCGTCGTTGTCGCTCTCGAAAAAGTACTGGCGCATCTCGGGGCGGATCATTTCAAACAGGAAGCGGAAATGTCCCATCAGCGGATAGTTGCGCAGGATCGCGTGGCTGCGCTGGTTCATGTCCCAGATGCCGAGTCCGGTCAGCAGGGCAGGGAGCAGTGCCCACCACCATCCCATCTTGCCGGCCGCGGCGCCGGCGGCAAGCAGCAAAGTCAGCGACAGCACTGCCCAGAAACTTAGATAACGACTGACTCTCATGATTTCCTTCCTTTTAAGATTGCGGCTGCAATGGCGGTTCGCTTGTGGAAAACCGCATCGGGCAGTAGCAGGCTGACAATTTTACACATTGGCAGCGCATTTCGTGCGGACGGCGCTTCCGTTTGTCCTACAAGGACATCGGTCCCTGTCCTATAGCGCCGCATGGGGCGGCTGGTTAGTATGGACTCACCGATGCAAGGGTAGTAATCAGCGCCGACCGGGCGCCATCGCTCCGCAGAGCGCCCTTGCATGTCAGGCCAGCCGCGTTAATAAAAACCGGCCAGGCATTGAATTGACAACCCGAATTGATAACCCGAATTGACAACTATTAAGGAGTGCACAATGAACTGGGACACTATTCAAGGCAACTGGAAACAATTCAAGGGCAACGTCAAGGAACAATGGGGCAAGCTGACCGACGACGACCTGGACCAGATCGCCGGCAAGCGCGACCAGCTGGCAGGCCGCATCCAGGAAGCCTACGGGATCGAGAAGGACGAAGTTGAAAAACAGATCCACGAGTTCGAAAAGCGCCAGAAGGATCAGTTCTGAATGCCTTTTTCACCATGATTGAGCAATGACATTCATAAGTCGAAGAAAGGACATTGACATGACTATCAATAAAATCCTCGCCACCATGCTGATCGGCGTGGCCGGCTTCAGCGGCACCTCGCTGGCCCTGGCGGCAGACAGCGCCAAAGACAGCTACAAGGCGGCACAAGACTTGGCTGACGCCACCTACAAGGGGGACAAGGTGAAATGCGACCAGCTCAGCGGCAACGGCAAGGACGTTTGCCTCAAGCAAGCCGAGGCCACGCGTGAGCACACCAAGCAAGATGCAAAAGCCGAGTATAAAAATACCCCGAAAGCCGTAGCCAGCGCGCGTAAATCGGAGGCTGACGCCGACTACGCGGTAGCCAAGGAAAAATGCGATGGCCTGGCGGGTAACGCCAAGGACGTCTGTATCAAGCAGGCAAAGGCAGATAAGGTTAACGAAGTAGCCGACGCCAACACGCAGAAAGATGTTTCCAAGTCCAAGGCCGATGCCCGGGAAGAACGGGCCGATGCGCGATACAAGGTTGCGATGGCCAAGTGCGATGCGCTGGCAGGCGCTGCCAAGGATGACTGCGTCGCCGCAGCCAAGGCAGACGCCGGTAAATAATAAGCAAGCTATTTTGACAGCACCAATTTAAGGAGAACTTCCCATGACCACTTTTCATAAACGCATCTCGGCTTTTTTCTTCGCACTCTGCATGGTGTCCCTGGTCGGCTGCGCTGCGACCTCTACCCAGGAAGGCACTGGCGGCTACGTGGATGACGCCGTCATCACGACCAAGGTCAAGGCTGAAATCTTCAACGAGCCAAGCTTGAAATCGGCTGAAATCAATGTCGAGACTTTCAAGGGCGTGGTGCAGCTGAGCGGTTTTGTGGCGCAGCGGGATGATGCCGCCAGGGCTTCTGCAGTGGCGGCCGGGGTCAAGGGCGTGAAGTCGGTGAAGAACAATATCTTGCTGAAATAGGTTCCGCCTGTCCGCCGGCCGGAGCCAGAATGGAAGCGGCCGGCGGACAGGAATTCCGGGCGAAGTGCAAGATGAGGTATTGAACAGATGCAGGAAACGGATATACACTGGATTTATAGCATTTACATTGACGGCAGTCGGACCACGTCACATGCTGGCCGGATAACTTATCTGATTGCGACGGTTGAATAGATGATAAAAATTTTGGTGGTTGACGACCATGCGGTAGTCCGTGCCGGCGTCCAGTATTTTATTGCCGACATCCCGGAGATGGAAATCACCGGGGAAGCCGCCAATGCGCAGGAAGCGATCCGGCTGATCCGTTCGCAGGATTACGACATCGTGCTGCTCGACATCGCGATGCCGGACAAGAGCGGGGTCGAAGTGCTGAAACAGATCAAGCGCGAGAAGCCGCTGCTGCCGGTGCTGATCCTGAGCATGCATCCGGAGAGCCGTTATGCGGTGCAGGTGCTGCGCAGCGGCGCCGACGGTTACGTGCAGAAAGAGGCGCTGGCGACGGAACTGGTGAAGGCGATCGAGACCATATTGCAAGGCCACAAGTACATCAGCTATGCGGTGGCCGAGCTGTTGACGGCCGATCCCGCCAGCAATGAAAACACGCCGCTGCATGAATCACTGTCAGCGCGCGAATACGAGATTTTTTATAAACTGAGCCAGGGGGAAGGGGTGACCAAGATTGCCGAGGAGCTTTGTCTCAGCGTAAAGACCATTAGCACTTATCGTACCCGCGTGCTGCAGAAAATGAGCATGGCAAGCAACGCGGATATTATTTATTATGCGATCAAGAACAACCTGATCGACTAGAGGATGCGATCGTGCCGTGTGCAAGAAATGCCAGTTGCCCATCCGGCCTGGCGCAATGCATGAATTGAAGCGAGGGATGTTGCAAGATAGTCGCCAAACAAAATGGACCATACAACAACCTCCGATATAGCCAAATCCGGCGCCACGCCGTTGCGGATTTTTCTGGTGGAAGATTCAGTGGCTGTCAGGGATTTGATGATTGATACCTTGAGCGAAATTCCCGGTGTGGTATTTGCCGGGTTTGCCGAGGGGGAAGGGGATGCATTGAAAAAAATCGATGCCGAGCCATTTGATGTGCTGATCCTGGACATCGAACTCAAGGAGGGCAATGGCATGAGCCTGTTGCGTACCCTGGCGGAATCGCACAAACCGCTCAATTCCCTGAAAATCATCTTCAGCAATAACGTCAGCAACGCTTTTCGCCGCGCCGGCGCGAAATACGGCGTGCGTTTCTTCTTCGATAAAAGTTCCGAATTCACCAAGCTGCGCGATCTGCTGGCAGCATTGGGGACAGGGCTGCCTGATCACTGATCGGGCGGTTGCCGTCCGCTGGCTGTTTGAAACGCTTTCAGTCATACTCACCCGCTGGCATCCGGCGGGTTTTGTGCTTTCATGCTGCCCTTTTTTGCCATGACCTCTGCTGGACATAATGACCGACATGAACTTGCGGGAGGCGACTTGACGACAGACAGCCACGAGGCTGGGCTAGGCAATCCTCACTACCAGGATCTGCTGAAGACACGCGCGCTGGAAAGTCTCGCCGCGACGCGCACCTATGTATCGCGCACCACCATCGCCGCCATCGTCGTGAGCGCGGCGCTGATGATCGTTTCCGCCGTGGTGCTGATTGCCTGCGTCTACCAGGTAACGCTGCCGTTTCCGACTTCGCAGCTGCCGCTGATGCGGGCCAACACCGCGGCCGGGTTTTTACTGGCTGCCGGCAGCCTGCTGCTGCAATGCCTGGCGGCCAGGCCGCAAAAAGCGATCAGGTTTATAGCGCAAGCGCTGGCTGTGTTGCTGCTGCTGTTTGCCGGCGCCGCGCTTTGGCAAGAAGCCTTCCATAATGCCGCTTGGCTTGAGATCGTCCTTTCGGCGCTGGCGCCGCAGCCCGGTTTGCGCAACCCGAGCGGTTTGCATCCCATGGTGGCCATCGGTTTCATTTTGTGCGGACTGGCTTTGCTCCTGCTTGACCGCCGCGGCAAAAAGGAAAGCCACCTGGCCGAATACCTGGCGATCTCCCTCACATTCTTAAGCGCAATCCCGCTGCTGGGTTACCTGTACAACGTCGCGGCAATGACCCAGATGGTCTATGCCACCAGCATTCCCTGGCTGTCGGCCATCGCTTTCCTGTTGTTCGGCATGGCGCTGCTGATGTCGCGCCCGCACCGGCGCCTGATGGCGATCATCACGCGCCATGCGCCGGGCGGGCAGATGCTGCGCCGCTCCCTGCCGCAGATGCTGGTGCTGCTGGTCGCGCTGCACTGGCTGGCGGACTGGGGCGCGCGCCAGGGATTCTACGACCGCACCTCGGTGCCGCCTTTGCTGACCTTGATCGACGGCGTACTGGTGCTGTTCATTTTCTGGCGCACCGCCGGCAAGGTCGACCGCGAATACGGAGCGCGCCTGCAAAGCGCAGCGGAGCTGGCCGAAGCCACCGCCTTGCTGATTGCCGTGAGCGACAATACCAACGATCCGATTTTCGTGAAAGACCGCCAGGGGCGCCTGATTTTCGCCAACCCGGCTTATTTGCGCCAGCTTGGGCTGAAGTGGCAAGAGGCCAAGCATCGCAGCAGCAGCGAACTGTTCGCGCGCGAAGAAGATGCGGCGCGCATCGACAGGGATGATGCCCGCATCATGAGCGGCGGGGTCTCGGAAACGCTGGAGCAGACGGCGCAGCTGCCAGGCGGCATGGTGACATTCCAGACCACCAAGGCGCCATGGTTCGACCAGCAGAGGCGGGTCATGGGCGTGGTCGGCATCGCCACCGACATCAGCGAGCGCAAGCGCGCCGAAGATTCGCTCAGGCAGCGCGAACTGGAGCTGGAGCGCACCATCGCCCAGCGCACCGCCTTGCTGCGCGAACTGGCCAACCACATGGAAACCATACGGGAAGAAGAGAAGCGGGCGATTGCGCGCGAGCTGCATGACAATATGGGAGCGTCCCTGACGGCGCTCAGCATGCACCTGGAAGGGGTCTACAAGATCCTGCCGGAGAACGAGCACTGGCAGCAGCGCCAGGCGCAGATGCAAACCCTGCTCAGCTCACTGGTGGCGACCACGCGCCGGATCCAGATCGAATTGCGGCCGAACATGCTTGAGCTGTTCGGTTTGAAAGCGGCGATTGTCGAACAGCTGGAAGATTTCGGCCGGCGCACCGAGATTGTCTGCAAATCCAGCTTGCCGGATGAAGACATTGCGGTCGATCACAAGATCGAAATCGCGGTCTACCGCATGCTGCAGGAAATCCTGAACAACGTCTCCAAGCACGCCCAAGCCACCCAGGTCGATTTGATTCTCGACATCGACGAAGACCGGCTGGCGCTGACGGTGCGCGATAACGGCGTCGGCATGTCGCAGCAGCGTTTTGAAAACACCACCACCCACGGTTTGCGCGGCCTGCATGAAAGGGCCACTTACCTGGGCGGGAAAGTCCGCTTTGCCGGCGGCGAAGGCAAGGGCACGACGGTGGTGATCGAATTGCCGGTGCTGGAGCAGGCGGATGCGCCTAAGGCATAAGCAGGCGATCGCAGTGCGGAAGGCTGGGAGCACCAGCCTGGTGCAGTGCAGGCTTACGGCGGGCAGGGATCGGTCGCCACCAGTACGCTGCAGGGTACTTTCTCGACCAGCAGGGTATCGACCGAGCCGCGCCACCAGCGGGTCGCCATCGGTTTCTTGCGTGAATGGCCGACGATCACCAGGTCTATCGCCAGTTTGCTGACCAGGTCGCTGATCACATTCACCGGTTCGCCGCTTTCAAAATGGTCGATTGCCTTGATGCCAGCGTCGCTGAGCAGCTTGTGGCCTTTGATCAGTTCTTGTTCGAGCAGGGTTTTTTCAGCCCTGATGGCGGATTCGGCGACAAATTCGCCTGCCATCAGGTAGGTGGCGAGGTTGATGACCCCCAGCAGGTGGACCTCGACGTCAGGGCCTGGCGCCAGCTGGATGCAGGAATACAGGGCAGAACGGCTTTCGGGCGTGCCATTGTAGGCGACGAGAATTTTCCGGTACATATACCCTCCTGAAAATTATATTTGCAATGGTCTCTGGTTTCATCATAGCGCAGTCTGGGGCTGTCAACCAGAGGCCATTTGGGTATTTGCTGCGATGTTTTCCAGCGCCGGTTTTGCATGATGAAAGCGGATTTTCGGATTCTCTCCATGCCGTTTTTGGCGCATTGCCGATTTCCCCCGAATACTGCAAATTGGCGGCGCCTGATCAAAAAGCGGCAAAACTACGGCACTATTGCGCTATGCAGCACTATAAAAGTAGACTTGGCGCGTAGTGCGCCGATTCTGGACTGCGCAAGCTTCAGCGTTTCGCAACGTGATTGATCAATAAAAAGTCGAAGGAAAAATGGATGTCGGATGAAATCGTGATTGTCGGCGGCGGCGCCGGCGGCCTGGAGCTGGCTTGCAAGCTCGGCCGCAAGCTGGGGAGCGGCCACGTCACGCTGGTGGACCGGGCGCTGTACCACATCTGGAAACCGTCGCTGCATGAAGTTGCTGCGGGTACGCGCGATATCCATCAGGAAGGCCTGTCTTACCAGATGTTGGCGCATGACAATAAATTCCGCTTCGTCTACGGCGCCATGACGGCGCTCGACAGCGTCAACAACACGATCACGGTGGATGCGGTGCTGGACGAATCGGCGCAGGAACTGATCCCGCCGCGCCAGATCGGCTTCAGCAAGCTGGTGATTGCGGTCGGCAGCGTTTCCAATTATTTCGGCATCAGCGGCGCCGAGGAAAATACGATTTCGCTCAACACGACCGAAGACGCCGAACATTTCCGGCTGCGCCTGCTGAAAATGCTGGCGCTGGCGGACCTGCAGAAAGAAAAGAATCCGGAGGCGGGCGTCGATATCGTGATCGTCGGCGGCGGCGCCACCGGGGTCGAACTGGCGGCGGAATTGCGCGACGCCAGCAGCGTCTACACCGACTACGATTTTCCGCACCTGAACCCGAACCGCGACGTCCGCATCACTATCCTGGAAGGCGCGCCGCGTTTGCTGGCGCCGCTGACCGAGCGGGTTTCCAAGGCCGCCACCAAGCTGCTGCAGGAACGCGAAGTGAAGGTGGTCACCGATTGCCGCGTCGCGGCCATCGCGGAAAATTTCGTGACCGACGCCAACGGCAACAATTATGTGTCCGACCTGTGCGTATGGTCGGCCGGCATCAAGGCGCCCGATTTCCTCAAGACCCTGGGTTTGCCGGTGACCAAATCGAGCCAGCTGGAAGTCGACGGTATGCTCAAGGTCGCCGGCAGCAAGAATATCTACGCGCTGGGAGATTGCGCGGCTTGCGTCGGTCCCGACGGCAAAATGGTGCCGCCGCGGGCCCAGGCCGCGCACCAGCAGGCTGACTACCTGCTGGAGATGTTCGTGCGCTCGAATAAAGGACAGGCGGCGCTGGATACGCCCTACGTCTACAAGGACCATGGCTCGCTGGTGTCGTTCGGCCGGAATACCTCGGTCGGCACCCTGATGGGCTCGCTGACCAAGCTTGGCTGGTTTGTCGACGGTTTCTTCGCCCGCATGATGTATTCCAGCCTGCACCTGATGCACCTGAACGCCTTGCTGGGGCCGGTACGCACCGGCGTTACCGCTGCCGCCAGCAGCCTGATGAAGCATGCCAAGCCCTCAGTCAAGCTGCACTGACTTTGTAAGCATGTTGTTCAGATGTAAAAGTATGTATCGTTTGCATGCTTTCCCGGAAAGTTGGTCTATAGTTCAAATCAACAGCCGTGGACTTAGCGGTCTGTGACTATACGACCCTTGAAGGAGTCAATCATGCTTTACAAAAAATGGATATGTGTTGCGCTGCTGGCCAGCACGACTGCTGCGGTTTCAACCTCTGCCCTGGCTTACAACGATGGCGCCAACACCGCCATCGGCGCGGTGGCCGGTGCTGTCATCGGCGGCGCCGTGGGCGGCCGTAACGGCGCGATCGTCGGCGGCGTGCTGGGTGCCGCGGTGGGCGCGACTTCCGGCGGCTATCGCGACGACAACCGTGGCTATTACGATCGCGGCCAAGGCTATTATGCGCAGCCTGCGCCGGTGTACTACCGTCCTCAGCCGACTTATTACCAGCCTGCGCCGGTCTATTATCGGCCAGCCCCGGTGTATTACCGTCCGGCTCCGGTCTATGTGGAAAACCGCGACTACTATCGCCAGCAATATCGGGGCGGTTACTACGACCGCTGATCCGAGGCTGAATTAAACGGCAGACGCCGGTCCAGATGAGAATCTGGACCGGCGTTTTTTATTGGCGCGCCGGATTCTTTGCTATGCGCCAGGCGCCATACGTCCTATATTGAAAAGGCCAGCGACAGCTGGCCAATACATGGAGGAGACTGCTGTGGAAAAAACCAAGCATGTAGCGACCGGCGCCAAGCACAGTAAGAAAGAAATACAGAAAGAAATTCAGAAAAAAATGCAGCCGGTGAATCCCGCCGAGCGCTGGACCGGACACGCGCTGGATGGCAGCCAGCAGCTCGATATCGTCGAAGAGCAGATGTATGTGAACGAGCCCGGCACCACCATCGACCAGCCGCTGGTGCCGCAGAAACCGCCGAAATGACCGTCCCCGGGCTGGGACAATTTGTCCAGCCGGAAAAGCCTTTGCGGCGGCTGCCGACCCGAATTGCTAGTTTATAATCGCACTGAGAACGCCTTCCCAAAAAATCCAACAATAAGCAGGAAAATCATGTCGATTCTTTCGGTAAGACCGGCCAGGCGCCGTCTTGGCGCACAGTTCCTGTTTTTCCTTGCGGCCGCGCTGCCGCCTGTCTTCGCCACTGCGGCCGAGGCAGATGCCGGTCCGGTCCCAGACACCATCAAACAACGCCTCACCGCCTGCACCGCCTGCCATGGCGAGCAGGGACGCGCTACCAACGACGGTTATTACCCGCGCATCGCCGGCAAGCCGGCCGGTTATCTCTACAACCAGCTGCACAATTTTCGCGAAGGACGCCGGCAGTATCCGATGATGACTTACCTGGTCGACCATCTGTCGGACGCCTACCTGCAGGAAATCGCCCAGTATTTTGCGGACCAGCATCCGCCTTATCCACCGCCGCAGCCGCCCGATCCGTCGAGCGCGACGCGGGCGCGCGGCGAAACCCTGGTCAACCAGGGCGACCCTGCCAAGAAGATCCCGGCCTGCATCGCCTGCCATGGCAGCGCCATGACTGGCGTTTTGCCGACCACGCCAGGTCTGCTCGGCCTGCCGCGCGATTACCTGGTGGGCCAGATCGGCGCCTGGAAAAACGGCGCGCGCCACGCCGTGGCGCCCGACTGCATGGCGCAGGTAGTGCAGCGCCTGAGTGCGGAAGACATCGGCGCGGTGGCGTCCTGGCTGGCGGCGCAGCCGGTGCCTGCCGACGCTACTGCGGCCGCTCCCACCACGGCCAAGCTGCCGCTGGCTTGCGGCAGCATCCTCCTCCCTCCGGCCAACCCTTGATGAAGCAGAGCGCAGAATGAAACGACTACTCAAGTGGGTGCTGGCTGGTTTGCTGTTACTGATCATTGCGGCTGTCGTGGTCGTGGTGGCCTTGAATGCCGACGACCGCAGCGCACCGCCGCAGCCGGCGCAAACTATAGTGAATCCTGCCGAGCAGATAAGCCGCGGCGCTTACCTGGTGCAGGGCGGCGACTGCATGGCCTGCCATACGGCGCGCGGCGGCAAGGAGCTGGCCGGCGGGCGCGCAATACAGACGCCGTTCGGCGCCATCTATGCGCCGAATCTCACGCCCGATAAGGAAACCGGCATCGGCTCCTGGTCGGCCGACGATTTCTGGCAAGCGCTGCACAACGGCAAATCGAAAGACGGCAGCCTGCTGTATCCGGCTTTTCCGTACACGAACTACACCAAGGTCACGCGCAGCGACGCCGACGCCATGTTCGCCTATCTGCGCAGCGTGCCTGCGGTGCAGCAGAAGAACCGTCAGCACGATCTGCGTTTTCCCTATAACAACCGGTTCCTGCTCTACGGCTGGCGTGCCCTGTATTTCCGGCCTGGCACGTATCAGGACGAGACTCAGCAATCGGTCGAGTGGAACCGCGGCGCCTACCTGGTGCAGGGGCTGGGCCACTGCAGTGCTTGCCACACCACCCGCAATGCCCTGGGCGGCACCGACTTGAAGGCGGACTTGGGCGGCGGTTTTATCCCGGTGGTGAACTGGTATGCGCCGTCGCTGACTTCGGACCAGGAAATCGGCCTTGGCGACTGGGATATCGAGCACATCACAGGCCTGCTGAAAAACGGCGTCTCGCCGCGCGGTACGGTGCTGGGACCGATGGCGGAGGTGGTGGGCGCCAGCCTGCAGCACCTGAGCGACCAGGATGTGCGCGCCATGGCGGTCTACCTGAAATCCTTGCCGCGCCAGAAGGAAGCCTCGGAGCCCAAGGAACGCGCCAGTCCGGACGAAGTGGCGCGGGTGATGGAGCTGGGCCAGAAGATCTACAAAAACCATTGCATCGATTGCCACCAGGCTTCCGGCAAGGGCCAGTGGCCGGCTTATCCGCCGCTGGCAAGCAATCACGCGATCACCATGCCGGCGCCGGTGAATGCGATCCGGGTGGTCCTCAACGGCGGATTTGCGCCGAGCACCGCCGCCAATCCGCGTCCCTACGGCATGCCGCCTTACGGGCCGGCCTTGAACGATAGCGAAGTGGCGGCAGTGGTCTCGTATATCCGCAACAGCTGGGGCAACAAGGCGCCGATCGTGAGCGCAGCCGAGGTCAACCGTTATCGTGCGGTGCCGCTGGATTAGCACCGTGATCTTCCATAAAAAAAAGCAGCCGTCAGGCTGCTTTTTTTATTTTGTTGCGGCTTATACGGTCAGCATGATCTTGCCGATATGCGAACTGCTTTCCATCAGCGCATGTGCTTGCGCCGCCTGCTCGAGCGGGAAGGTCTTGAAGATCACCGGCTTGATTTTTTTTGCCGCCAGCAGCGGCCAGACGCGCTCCTGCAGCTGGGCGGCGATGGCAGCCTTGAAGGCGATCGGCCGTGGCCGCAGGGTCGAGCCGGTAATCGTCAGGCGCCGCATCATGATGTGGCGGAAATCGATATTGGCGCTGTTGCCGCCCAGGGTGGCGATGAAAACCAGGCGGCCGTCGTCGGCCAGGCAGCTGATTTCACGCGGCACGTAATCGCCGGCCACCATGTCCAGGATCACGTTGACACCCTTGCCGTCGGTCGCAGCCTTGATGACGGCGGCGAAGTCTTCAGTGCGGTAATTGATCGCGCGTTCGGCGCCCAGCGCTTCGCAGGCGCGGCATTTTTCATCCGAGCCGGCGGTGGCGAATACCCGGTGGCCGAGCGCCGTGGCGATCTGGATCGCCGCCGCGCCGATGCCGGAACTGCCGCCCTGCACCAGCAGGGTTTCACCGCTCGCCAGTTTGGCGCGGTCGAAGACATTGCTCCAGACGGTATAAAAGGTTTCCGGCAGCGACGCCGCTTCCACCGCGCTCCATCCCTCTGGCAGCGGCAGGCACTGGGCGGTCGGTGCGCAACAGTATTCGGCGTAACCGCCGCCTTGCACCAGGGCGCATACCAGGTCGCCTTTCTTGTATGGGCTGCCGGTGAAATCGCCGTCGACGATTTCACCGGCGATCTCCAGCCCTGGCAAATCGGAAGCTCCGGGCGGCGGCGTATAGTTGCCGGTGCGCTGGAACACGTCCGGCCGGTTGATGCCGGCGGCCTGCACCTTGATCAGGACTTCACCTGGCTTGAACGAGGGCAGGGGGCGTTCGCAGATCTGCAATACTTCCGGGCCGCCGGGATGGGTGATTTCGATAGCGCGCATGGCATGGTCTCAAGGTAAAAGAGCCATTGTATGACAAGTCCAATTTCTCTTTTGAAAGCACAAGTAATAGCTTTTCTGTATTAGCCCGGCACAAGTATTCACGTTATTATTTTGATGCTCATGGGTAAGATTTCTTTATGGAAATTCAATCAGTCAAGGGCTTAAAGAACAGGCGATGACCGACCGCGCACATAATGCACGTAATGCAGGCAACAAAGCCATGTCCAAGCCGGCCTGGCATCCTATCAGCGCTTCGCCGGCGACGCGGCAGGCGAGTAGCCGCCAGCGGCGGCGCGCATTGTGGGTCTGCGTCGGGATCGTGCTGGGAACGCTGCTGTTGCTGCCGGTGGCAGCGGTCATGGGGCCTCGGGTGCCGGCCTTCCTGCCTTCCTATCAGACTGCGACCGTGGTCGCCTACGTCATCATCACTTACCTGATTTTTGCCCACTACCGCGCCACCAGGACACTCGATCTGCTGTATATCGGCGCCGCCTGCTTTTATTGCGCCGGGATTTTCCTGCTGCAGTTCCTGGCTTTACCTGACATGTTCCTGCCGCAAGGGGCATTGCTGGGCGGGCCGCAGACCACGATCTGGCTATGGTTTTTCTGGCATGCCGGCCTGGCGCTGGGGATACTGGCCTATGCCGCCAGCCGCTGGTGGAGCCCGGCCTTGGCGCATTACCATCCCGAACGCATGGCGCAATGGCTGATGGCGGCGGTGGCGGCGGCGCTGGTCGCCAGCCTGGCCCTGGTCACGGCATTCCATGAGCAATTGCCGGTGCTCGACAACAACGGTAACTTTCATCGCGTGGTCACCAGCGGCGTCGGCCCCTTGCTGCAAGGGATCACCGGTTTAGCCCTGCTGGTGCTGTGGCAGGCCACCCGCTTCCGGGCGGTCTTGCATGTATGGCTGGGGGTGGCGCTGGTTGCGCTGCTGTGCGACAACGCCATCACCATGGCCGGCGGCAGCCAGTTTTCAGTGGGCTGGTATGTCGGCCGCTGCAACGCACTGGTTTCCGCCACGCTGCTGCTGCTGATCTACCTGCGCGAAATGAACCAGGTCTATCTGAAGACGGTGCAGGATGCCCGTTTGCTGGCGCTGAACAACGCCATGCTGGAAGTCAGGATGGACCAGGTGCGGCTGGACGATCTGACCGGCCTGCCTAGCCGTTCCCTGTTCCTGGAACTGGCGGAAACCTTGCGCAGCCGCGACTTGCCGGGCCGCCATGCGGTGGCGCTGCTGTTCATCGACCTGGACGGATTCAAGCGCATCAACGACGACCTCGGGCATGATCGCGGCGATACCGTGCTGATCGAGGTGGCTGCCGCCCTCAGGTCGGTGCTGCGCGACAGCGATATCGCCGGCCGTGTCGGCGGCGACGAATTCGTGGTGTGCCTGGTGGCGCCCGCCGCCGCCATCAAAGCCACCGCCACCGCAGTCGCCGGCCGCATCGTCAGCCGCGTCGCCGCCATCGGCGACGGTATCGGCTGCAGCATCGGCATCGCCCTGTGCCAGGCTGAAAACATGGAGTGGGATTCTGCCATGCGCCAGGCTGACGAAGCGATGTACCAGGCCAAGCGCCAGGGCAAAAGCCGCTTCACGGTATACGGCCATACGCTGCTGGATGAGATGGCCTGAAGCGGGCGGTCTGTTTATTAAAAATATCATTAAATCAATAATCGATAAATTCGATTATTTGCCTATAAATTTTCCGTTTTTCTTTTAATTTTCCCTCGACCATACTGCAATTCACTGGCGCTGGATCAATGCCAGTCAAAAGAAATCGATTCCTGTTTTTAATGTCGAATTAATTGCATAAGGAGATATCATGCCAACCGAAAAAACCATGAGCGCAGACATGATTTTGTTGAACGGACGCTTCCATACGGTCGACAAGACGCAGCCGCTGGCGACGGCGGTGGCGATACAGGACGGCAAATTCGTTGCGGTGGGCGATGCGGAAGAGGCGATGCGTCACCGCGGCGCGGCGACCCAGGTGGTCGACCTGAACGGCCGCACCGTGATCCCTGGCTTGAACGACTCCCACTTGCACCTGATCCGCGGCGGCCTCAACTACAACCTGGAACTGCGCTGGGAAGGCGTGCCTTCGCTGGCGGACGCCTTGCGCATGCTGAAAGAGCAGGCGCTGCGCACGCCGCATCCGCAATGGGTGCGCGTGGTTGGCGGCTGGACCGAATTCCAGTTCGCCGAAAAACGCATGCCGACCCTGGAAGAAATCAATGCCGCCGCGCCTGATACGCCGGTGTTCATCCTCCACCTGTACGACCGCGCCTTGCTCAACCGCGCCGCCTTGCGCGCCGTCGGCTACACCAAGGACACGCCGAATCCGCCGGGCGGCGAAATCCAGCGCGACGCCGCCGGCAATCCGACCGGCATGCTGATTGCCAAGCCGAACGCGATGATCCTGTATGCGACCCTGGCCAAGGGCCCGGCCTTGCCGCACGAGCTGCAAGTCAATTCCACCCGCCAGTTCATGCGCGAGCTGAACCGGCTCGGCCTCACCAGCGCCATCGACGCCGGTGGCGGTTTCCAGAATTATCCCGAAGACTACGCCATCATCGACCAGCTGGCGCGCGACCAGCAGCTGACGATACGCATCGCCTACAACCTGTTCACCCAGCGCAAAGGGCAGGAGCTGAAAGATTTCCAGAAATGGACCGGCATGGTCACACCCGGCCAGGGCGACGATTTCTACCGCCATAACGGCGCCGGCGAGATGCTGGTGTTTTCGGCGGCGGACTTTGAAGACTTCCTGGAACCGCGGCCGGAACTGGCGGCCGGCATGGAAGACGAACTGGAAAAAGTGGTGCGGCACCTGGTCTCGCAGCGCTGGCCGTTCCGCCTGCATGCCACCTACAACGAATCGATCAGCCGCATGCTGGACGTGTTTGAAAAAGTGAACCGCGAAATTCCTTTCGACGGCCTGCACTGGATCTTCGACCATGCGGAAACCATCACGCCGCAGAATATCGAACGGGTGCGTGTGCTGGGCGGCGGCATCGCCATCCAGCACCGGATGGCGTTCCAGGGCGAATATTTTGTCGACCGTTACGGCGCTGAAGCTGCCGCCCACACGCCGCCGATAGCACGCATGCTGGAGATGGGCGTGCCGGTCGGCGCCGGCACCGATGCCACCCGGGTGGCCAGCTACAACCCCTGGACCGCGCTGTACTGGCTGGTGTCGGGACGTACCGTCGGCGGCATGAAGCTGTATGACAGCGCCGCCCGGCTGTCGCGCGAAACCGCGCTCGAACTGTGGACCAACGGTAGCGCCTGGTTCTCCAGCGAGCAGGGCAAGAAGGGCCGCATCAAACAAGGGCAGCTGGCGGACCTGGCGGTATTGTCGGCAGACTTCTTCAGCGTCGACGAAGACAGCATCAAGGCGCTGGAGTCGGTGCTGACGGTAGTGGGCGGCAAGATTGTCTACGGCGCGGCAGAATTCGGGCCGCTGGCGCCGCCGCCGATCCCGGTATTGCCGGACTGGTCGCCGGTGAAGAATGTGCCGGGTCACTATCGTCCGGTGCCGCAGCAGCGCCAGGCCCTGCCGCATCAATGTGCAGGCGCCTGCGGCGTGCACGCCCATGCGCACGATGCGGCAAGAAAATCGACAGTGCCGATTTCGGACTATTCGGGATTCTGGGGCGCGTTGGGTTGCAGCTGCTTCGCTTTTTAGGCTTATTGCGGACGGCCCGGTAGAAGTCCGGCCGGGGAACGATTTGAGGATTACTATGCGCTATACAAAACAAAAATCGTAGCTTAACCGGCCCTAAGTTTGACGGAGGATGCAGGATGCAGGCAAGCAATCGCAGGACCCATCAATCGGTCGTACTGAGTTTCCTGGCCGGTTATGTCGATACCGTAGGTTTCGTCGCCCTGTTCGGCTTGTTCACCGCCCACGTCACCGGCAACTTCGTGCTGATCGGCAGCGAGCTGGCCAATCATTCGCATGGTGTGCTGATCAAGCTGCTGGCGTTCCCGGCCTTCATACTCGCGGTGGCGCTGACGCGCGTCACGCTCATCTGGCTCGAGCGCAGCACCCGGCCGCCGATGCCTTACCTGCTGGTGCTGCAGCTGATTTTTTTGCTGGGGTTCATGGGCGCCGGCTGCCTGGCGCAACCGCTCGGCGATACGGAAGCGCCGCTGGCCCTGCTGGCAGGCATCTGCGGCGCCGCCTGCATGGGCGTGCAGAACGCCAGCAGCCGCCTGGTGCTGCAGCACCTGACGCCAACCACGGTCATGACCGGCAATGTCACCCAGCTGGTGATCGACCTGGTTGACATCCTGCGCGGCGCGGCGGACGAAGTGGTGCGCCAGCGCTGCATCAAGTTCTTCTGGCCGGTGGTGATGTTCGGCGTCGGCGCCATCGGCGGCGCCTTTGCCTACAAGTACCTGCTGTTCCTGTCCCTGCTGCTGCCGGCGGCGCTGCTGGTCTGGCTGGCGGTCACGGAATATCTTTCAGAAAAGGGCGAAGCGGGATCGCCATCAACTTTATAATGGTCGAGGAATTACGGAGATATTCCGATATTGCCGATCTGGCAATCCTTGATATGTAACGAGGCGACGAAAGAAATGACCTACCTGTTTCATTTGATTGAGCAATATGGGCTGGTCATCGTCTTTTTCAATGTGCTGGCCGAACAGCTGGGAGCGCCGGTGCCGGCTTATCCGACCCTGGTGATTACCGGCGCCCTGATGCACCGCGGCGAATATTCTGCGCCGGTGCTGTTGCTGACGGCAGTGGCGGCGGCGCTGATCGCCGATCTTCTCTGGTACATGGCCGGCCGGCGTTACGGCAGGAAAGTGTTGTCTACCTTGTGCCGGATTTCGCTGTCCCCCGATTCCTGCGTGCGGCAAACCGAATCCATCTATTCGCGCTGGGGCGCGCGTTCGCTGCTGGTCGCCAAGTTCATCCCGGGTTTTGCTTCCATCGCCAGCGCGCTGGCCGGCACCATCGGCACCAGTCGCACTACCTTCATCCTCTACGACAGCATAGGCGCAGCCTTGTGGGCCGGCCTGGCGATTTTCCTCGGCTCGCTGTTCAGCACCACCATCGACGACCTGCTGAGCGTGCTGACCGAGCTCGGCCAGTACGGCATGATGCTGGTCGCCGCCGGCTTTGCGATATTCGTCGCCAGCAAATGGTGGCAGCGCCGGCGCTTCCGCATGTCTCTGCGCATGGCGCGCATCTCGGTGGCGGAACTGGACCAGCTGTTCAAGCAGGGCATCACGCCGGCTATCGTCGACGTCCGCTCGCCGGCTTCGCAGCAGGCCGGGCGCATCCCTGGCGCGCGCACCATCTCGCACCAGGAAATCAACAGCTTCGTGTTCGATGCGCCGGTGGACCAGGAGGTGATCGTCTACTGCGCCTGCCCGAACGAAGCTTCGGCGGCGTTGGTCGCCAAGCAGCTGATGCTGAGGGGTTACAAGAAGGTGCGGCCGCTGTCAGGAGGCATCGACGCTTGGATCGCGGCCGGCTACGCGATCGATTCCTAATTCTTTCCTCTCTATCCTCTTTGTCGGGAGCCCCATGT
Source organism: Collimonas fungivorans (assembly GCF_028292705.1). GTDB lineage: Bacteria > Pseudomonadota > Gammaproteobacteria > Burkholderiales > Burkholderiaceae_D > Collimonas > Collimonas fungivorans_B. Next base: position 23,587 of record NZ_JAQGLV010000050.1, read on the forward strand.
TCAGAATCAGTCTCGATGCGCTGTTGATCCTTGACGCCATCGACCGCCGCGGTTCGTTCTCCGCCGCCGGCAGCGAATTGCACCGGGTTCCTTCGACCATCTCCTACACCGTATCGAAACTGGAACAGGACCTGGGCGTGCAGGTCTACGAGCGCCAGGGGCCGAAGGTGGCGCTTACGCGCGCCGGCGCCGAATTGCTGAAGGAAGGACGCTATCTGCTGAAGGCGGCGGAAGACCTGGAGCATCGTGTGCGCCGCGTGGCTTCCGGCTGGGAAACCGAACTGACGGTCTGCATCGACTCGCTGTTTTCGGTAGCGGCGCTGGAGTCCGACATATCCGCCTTTTGCAGCGTCGCCGATAAAACCCGCTTGCGCATCGCCAGGGAATCGCTGGCCGGCACCTGGGAAGCCTTGCTGGAACGGCGTGTCGATTTGCTGATCGCAGCGCCGGGGCAGGGTCCGGCGGGCGGCGGCTACATCGCCGAGCAGATGGGTACGATCTCTTTTGTATTCGTGGTGGCGCCGACGCATCCGCTGGCCAAGGTGAAGCGGGTGCTGGGCAAGGCCGAGCTGCTGCCGCACCGCGCCATCAGCGTGGCCGATTCGGCGCGCAAGATGGCGTCGCGCACGGTGGGCCTGCTGTTTGGGCAAGACACGCTGACGGTGCCTGACATGCGCAGCAAATACGATTTGCAGCTGGCGGGCATCGGCTTCGGTTTTTTACCGGAACCGTGCGCACGCGCGGCGATTGCCTCTGGCGCCCTTGTCGTGAAAGAAGTGGAAGAGCCGAAGCCGGACGAAATCTTTTCGCTGGCGTGGCGCACCGGCGACGACGGCGCCGCCTTGAGCTGGTGGATGGAGCGCATGCGCGACAGCGACGCCATGGCGCGCCTGATCCGCCATGTGCCGGGAGCGCTCTAAAAAAACAGGCCGGACATCGTAGCGCTGTTCCGGCCTGTTGAGCTTCTGCTGCGCCCGCCAGATCAATAAGGCAGGTCGAACAGCAATACTTCTGCGGCTTCGGCATTGGCCAGCGTGACCAGATTCTCGGCCGTCACCTTCACCGCATCGCCGCCGTTCAGCTCGACGCCGTTGACATTGACGCGGCCGCGTATCACATGCACATAAGCGTTGCGTCCATCTGCCAGCGTGTGCTGCAGCGGCTCGCCGCCGTTCAGGATCGCTGCATAGATCGACGCATCCTGATGTATCAGCACCGAGTCGCCGCGGCCGTCGGCCGATGCGATCAGGCGCAGCTGTTCCTGCTTTTGCGCGACCGTGAAATGCTTTTCCTCGTAGCTGGGCGGAATGCCAGTGACATTCGGCTTGATCCAGATCTGCAGGAAATGCACAGGCGCGGCAGCCGAGTGATTGAACTCGCTGTGGCGCACGCCGCTGCCCGCGCTCATCCTTTGCACATCGCCGTAATGCAGGACAGAACCGGTGCCCATGCTGTCCTTGTGTTCCAGCGCACCGTCCAGCACATAGGAAATGATTTCCATGTCGCTGTGGCCGTGGGTGCCGAAACCCTGGCCGGCTTTTACGCGGTCTTCATTGATCACCAGCAGCGGTCCGAAGCCGGTATGTTCGGCGTCGAAATAGTGGCCGAACGAAAATGTATGATGCGAATTCAGCCAACCGTGATCGGCGACGCCGCGTTCTTCGCTTTTACGAATTTGAAGCATGATTTTCTCCGTCAGTGACTGCAGGCAGCGCCATTTTTCACTATGAAGAATGGTTGCGATGGATGCAGTGTTGAAGCAACTGGAGGAAGTATGCGCGTTGCCAAATCAAAAGAAAAACGGAAAAAATAGGGGTGTATGTTCGAATTTATCGATCATTATGGAAGGGCCTTTGTTTATGCGGCTAACAGGACCATGCATCAATCTTTGTGGGCGCCGTAAGGGTTAAAAAACGGGTTCTGCAACATAAAATTCGAAAATAGATAGCTGGATGGAAATTATTTGCAACAAATGCGTGGTCAACTGCCGGATTTGAAGAGGGAAAGAGGGCCATGCGATG
>NZ_JAQGLV010000051.1 GCF_028292705.1 Collimonas fungivorans
TATCGGGACCGGAACCACAGCAACTGGCGGCTGCCCTGGCGCGCAGCGTTGCCGGCAGCGGCCTGTTTTACGAATCCCATCTATTGCAATTTTTCACCGGTGAGCGCTCGCTGGCCGAGCTGCAGCACGAGCCGCAGGCGCAGCTGGTCCTGTCGCCGGCGGCGGCAGATGCAGACGCTGCCGCCGCTCCTCTCCCTTCTGCCAGCCATGCCACGGCCAGCATCGCTGCCGAAGCGATCCCTCTGGTGCGCCAGCAGCTTGAGCTGTTGGCGCTGTCGCAATTCCGCTGGAGCGGCGAAGCCTGGCCGGACGCCGGCATGGAATGGGAAATTACGGAGCAGGGGCGGCGCCAGCCGGACGACAGCGCGCCGCGCAACTGGAGTACCTCCCTCAGCATGACCTTGCCCCGGCTCGGCCGCATCGAATTTCGCCTGAGCCTGGCGAACCATGGCTGGCGCGCCGAGCTGGGCGCGGCCGAGGCGGCCACGCTCGGTTTCATGCAGGCCGGCAGCGCGCAACTGCTGCAGCGATTTTCTGCGGCCGGCCTGCATTTGAGCGGTTTGCAAGTGGCGCAATTGCCACAAGCCGGCTTGGATAATCCATTGGATACAAAAAATGACAACAAAAACAAATAATTGTATTAGAGTAATGTTTTTTGTCTGCAGGACAGCGCGGCAAACTGGCGCGGTACCGGCAGCCAGCAACGGCAAGCAGGCGGGCAGCAGTGGAAACTGAGGGCTCAGGCCGTAAAAGCGTGGTAGCGTTATCACACGCGCATCAGGACCAGGCGCCGCTGGTGGTGGCAAAAGGTTACGGCGCCGTGGCCGAGGCCATCATGCAAAAGGCGCGCGAGCACGGCTTGTATGTGCATGCGTCACCCGACCTGGTGAAGCTGCTGATGCACGTCGACCTCGACCAGCAGGTGCCTCCGCAGCTTTATCTGGCGGTAGCCGAGTTGCTGGCCTGGGTATACAGCTTGGAAAATGAGCAGGAGCGGTCGGCGCCTGCGTGAATGTCGCGATAGTGCATGCAGATATTGATTATTTAATATCGCTCATCTGCACCGGAGCAAAATGTGTGCATATTATTGATATAGTCGCGCTCCCGTATTGTGCGGACCTGGCCGCAGATCGATAATGCACAGTCCTCGGTTGTGAAATGAGATTGTTCAAAGAGTCATGGAAATGAAAGTTGCATCACCGATTCGGGTATTGATCGCTGATGATCATCGTATTGTCAGGCGCGGGCTGCAGCACATCCTGAACGCCAGCCCGGGCATCGTCGTGATCGGCGAAGCCAGCGACTACAACGGCATCACCGATATCCTGAGGGAACAGCCATGCGATGTCCTGCTGCTGGATATATCGATGCCGGGCAAGGACGGCATCGAAATCCTGCATCTGCTCAAGAAGCGCGAACCCATGCTGCGCATCATGGTATTGAGCAGCCATGGCCCGGAACAGTTTGCGGTGCGCGCCTTGAAGGCCGGCGCGGCTTCCTACCTGACCAAGGATGGCGCGCCGGATGAACTGGTGGAAGCGGTGCGGGTGGTTGCGCGCGGCCGCAAGTACATCAGCAAGGGCCTGGCGGAATCATTGGCCAACCACGTCATTGAAGAAGATGACCTGATGCCGCACGAACAATTGTCCAACCGCGAATTCCAGACAGTGCGCATGATCGCCTCGGGCCAGACCCGCACCGAGATTGCAAAAAACCTCTCCATCAGCCCCAAGACCGTCAGCGTCTATCGTTCCCGTGTGTTCGAGAAAATGGGCGTGCGCACCAATGCCGAACTGACCCGCTACGCCATCGAGCACGGTTTGCTCGAATAGAGGGCTGTTTCAAGTCCTTTTCGCTATATCGATAGCGCTTGCTCCTGTTTATATTGAGTCACCAAAGTGCTGTGCAAGCCGGATTTTTTCCATCCGGCGCGACAGGTGCATTTCAATTCTCAAGGATCAAGTCCATGACGCTTGCCGCTCAAACGCCGACCCAGATACGCCGTTCCACTGTCCAGCGTGAGGTCGCCGGCCAGGAATTCCTGACTTTCACCTTGGGCAAGGAGGAGTACGGCATCGATATCCTTAAAGTGCAGGAGCTGCGCGGCTACGACAATGTCACCCAGATCGCCAACGCGCCCGATTTCCTGAAAGGCGTGGTCAACCTGCGCGGGGTGATCACGCCCATCATCGACATGCGCATCAAGTTCAACCTGGCGGCCTCGAGCTATGACCAGTTTACCGTGGTCGTCATCCTCCATCTTGGCCAGCGCACGGTAGGCATGGTGGTCGATGGCGTGTCCGATGTCATCACCCTGTCGAGCCAGCAGATCAAGCCGGCGCCGGAAATGGGCACGGTGCTCAACACCGATTACCTGATCGGCCTTGGCACGCTCGACGACCGCATGCTGATCCTGCTGGATATCGACAAGCTGATGTCCAGCGATGAGATCGGCCTGATCAACAAGCTGACAGCCTGAGCGCCTGACCGCCAGGGCCGCCGGACCGCTGAACATGGAGGGGACATGAATTTTACAAATACAAGAATAGGAGTCCGGCTGGGCGTCGGATTTACAGCCATATTGCTGCTGGTGGTAGCCATTACAGGGATAGGCATCTGGCGTTTGCAGCAGACCGGCGCCGCGGTCGACACCATGGTGTCGCAATTTCTGGTGCGGGAACGGCTGGCGGCGGAATGGCAGGATGCGGTGGCAGTCAATGCCGTGCGCACGATGGCGGTGGTGCGCAGCGATGACAGTAAAACCCAGAAAATACTCCAATCGGAAATGAGCGCGACATCCGAGCGCGCATCGGAATTGCAAACCAAGTTGCATGGATTGTCCGACGACCAGGGCCGGCAAGCCTTGGGAGAGATCGCCGCGGCGCGCGCCGCCTATATCGAAATGCGGGATACCGTGCTGACCACACGCCAGTACGGCAGCGCCGAAAGCGCGGCGGCCATGATAGAGAAGGACCTGGACCCGGCGCGCAAGGAGTACCTGGGCAAGCTGCAGAAGTTCGTCGATGGACAACGCCAGGCAATCGATGACGCCGCGCTGGATATCGCCGCCAACTATCGCTCCGGCCGCAACCTGCTGGTGACATTCGGCGCCCTGGCGATCCTGCTCGGCGCGGCGTTTGCCTGGCGCCTGACCGGCGGCATCGTCAAGCCGCTGCACGCGGCAGTCGCCGTGGCGCAGCGGGTGGCGCAAGGCGACCTGAGCGCCAGCATCGAGGTCAAGGGCAAGGATGAAACCGGGCAGCTGCTGCAGGGCATCAAGGAGATGATCCTTGCCTTGCGCGACACGGTCAGCCGGGTGCGCAACGGCACCGAAAGCATCGTCACCGCCTCGCGCCAGATCGCCGCCGGCAACCAGGACCTGTCTAGCCGCACCGAAGAGCAGGCCGCCAGCCTGGAGCAGACCGCGGCGTCGATGGAGCAACTGACTTCAACCGTCAGGCAAAACGCCGACAATGCGCGGCAAGCCAACCAGCTGGCTGAAAATGCCGCGTCGATGGCGTTGAGCGGCGGCCAGATGGTGTCCGAGGTGGTTGCCACCATGGCGCTGATCAGGGCCAGCTCGCACCAGATCAGCGACATCATCGGCGTCATCGACGGCATTGCATTCCAGACCAACATATTGGCGCTGAACGCCGCGGTGGAAGCGGCGCGGGCCGGCGAACAGGGGCGGGGTTTTGCGGTAGTGGCTGCCGAGGTGCGCAACCTGGCGCAGCGTTCGGCGCTCGCCGCCAAGGACATCAAGGTCTTGATCGGCGCCTCGGTCGACAAGGTGGACGCCGGCGGCAGGCAGGTCGACGCGGCCGGCGCCGCGATGAGCGAGATTGTCGCGTCGATCCGGCGCGTGGTCGACATCATGGCCGAAATCGCCGCTGCCAGCGAGCAGCAGAGCAGCGGCATCGACCAGGTCAACCAGGCGGTGGGACAAATGGACCAGGCCACGCAGCAGAATGCCGCGCTGGTGGAGCAGGCCGCCGCCGCCGCGCACAGCTTGCAGGAGCAGGCTGGGGAATTGCTGCAGGCGGTCAGCATCTTTCAGCTGGCGGAGGAGGCCGGGCAAGCCTATCCGGGCGTGCAGGAAAGACAAGATTTTACCGAAGCTGCGGCATTGCCGGACATGCCAGAAGAGCATCATGCCGGCGGCCGGCCTGTCCTGGTTAGCACAAATTGACAGGTGACGGCGTTCTACGATGCTGGATAATAGCGGATACGTTCAAGTTGCGCCGGCGCCGTACCCTGGTCGCCGGCGGGCTTCGCGTATTGTGGCGGTAATATCTGTCACAGTTTCCAATAGATTGTATGCCCATCGTAATGCAAAGATTTACCTCTGCCTGGCGCCGCCTGCTAGCCGCTTCAAAGACGGACAGCATTTTCTGCGGCTCGCGTTTCATGCGCCTTGTCTACGCGATTACAGTAACTGCGATCCTGGTCATCGGCTACGTCTGGCTGTATGCCGGTTACCAGATCGGTTCCGATTACGAGCGCGATGTCAAAACCATACAGCTCAGCCACACCATCGTGGTGCGCGACTTTACCCAGCGGCTGCTGCGTTCGATTGACGAACGCGACCGCTTGCTGCGGCTGGTGCGCGACGATTTCCAGATAGCCGACGGAAAAATCGACCTGCTGCGCTATACAAAGATATTCGGCGGTTTATATACCCAGCTCAACATCGTGGACCAGGGCGGGCGCCTGCTTGCATCGACCAAGCCGGCGGCGGCCGCCGACTGGAGCGGCAACGAACTGTATGTCGCCCAGCGCGACCACCTGGACGACACCTTGCGCTTTGCCCGTCCGCGCAAATTGCCTGGCAGCGGCCAATGGGTGATGCATATGGCGCGCCGCATCTTTTCTTCCAAAGGAGATTTTGCCGGCATCGTCGAGCTGGAATTCACGGTAGACCGCCTGCCGGCCTTGTATGCGAGCCTGGACCGGATCCGCGCCGGCGAGCGGCAGGTGGTCGGCAGCGACGGCATTGCCGCCGACGGACCGCCGGCCAACGAACGAATGATCTTGCGCCGGATCGATGAAACGGTGATGGAGCTGGACGACAGCGAACTGAGCAAGAGCCAGCCTTTCGCCGACCAGAAGGCGCTTGACGACCAGCATTCGTGGGTGTCGCGCAAGCTGGAGCCTTATCCGCTGCTGCTGTCGGTGAAACTGCCCGACCCCGAGCCGTTGCCGGGACAGGAAAGCCCCAAGCTGCTGGGATATATCATGTACGCCTGCGTGCCGACTCTGCTGATCCTGCTGTTGATGAGCCTGGCCTATCGCACCATCAAGCGGCAATACGAAGTGGTGCGCAAATACGATGCCTTGCGCCGCCGCGCCAGCGATGCCAACAAGCGCAAATCGCGTTTCCTGGCGACGGTGGTGCATGAGCTGCGCACACCCTTGAGCGGCGTCCACGGTTATTCCGAGCTGGTGCGGGACACCAGCAGCGATCCGCAGAGCCGCGAGTTCGGCGACCTGATCCACCAGAGCGCGATCTACCTGCATGGCTTGCTGAACACCTTGTTTGACCTGGCGCGCATCGAAGCGGGCAGGGTCGTGATATTTCACGAGAATATCGATACGCTGAGCTATTTCGAATACGTCGGCTCCATGCACAGAATCAATGCCGACAAGAAGGGCCTGAGTTTCCAGATGCGGCTGGCGCCGGATTTGCCCGGCAATTTCCTGTGCGATCGCGTCAGGTTGTCGCAGATACTCAACAACATGCTGGATAACGCCGTCAAATTCACCGTCACCGGCGGCGTCACGATAGAAGTCACTACCTTCAGGGACAAGCTCAAGATCAGGGTGCTCGATACCGGCCCCGGTATCTCTAAAGGCGAGCTGAAACATCTGTTCGAATATTTCTACCAGGCAGAATCGGTGCGCGCCGGCCGCAGCCGTGGCTTGGGCTTGGGTTTGTCGCTGGCCAAGGAGTTTACCGACCTGATCCGCGGCAGCATCCGCATCGATTCCGAGGTGGGCGTCGGCACCGTGGTCAATCTCAGCATTCCGCTGAATGCGCGCTGAGCGCGTCCCATCCATGGCGGATCGCGGGTTTGCTACACTGGGTGCCGATGATGCTGTTATGGCGCCTGGACCTGGCGCGGCTATGCCCGAGACTGCGGCCGATATTGCAGCCGGCGCATTTCCTGCCGGCTTGCCGCTCCCCATGGTCAACGCCAAAACAGGATATCTTCTCCTTGTCTAGGAGGCGACGATGCGTTCCGCGTTAATTCTTGTGGTTGAAGACCATCCCATCAACCGCCGCATGCTGCAGGCGCAGCTGGCGGCGGAAGGCTGGCAGAGCGAACTGGTCGCCACCGGCGCCGAAGCCTTGCTGTGGCTGACGCATACCAGGCCGGTGGCGGTCATCACCGACTATGTGCTGGAAGACATGACCGGCGTCGAACTGCTGCACCGGGTCAGGCGCTGGGAAGCCGACACATCAGCCTTGCCGGCGATCCCGATGATCCTGTACAGCGGCATGTCGCTCGACTACCTGCAACGTGAATCGAGAGGCCTGGATTGCACCGCCATCCTGACCAAGCCCATCAGCCGCGCGCAGCTGCGGCAAACGCTGGCGCCGATAGTTGCGCAAAAAATGCCGACCGTAACACCTGCCGCGCCCGACGATTTGCTGACGGACCTGCTGCAATTCGGTTACCTGCAGCTGGCCAGCCTCAAGCTCAGCATAAAAAACCAGCGATGGGCGGAGACAGCGAGCATCGCGCATGGCTTGCGCGGCGCCGCCGCGGTACTGCAGCTGAAAGAAATTTCGCAAGCCGCGGCAGAAATCGAGAACCAATCGCGCAATAACCCGTCTGAGTCTATGGAAGACGCTTACAGCCGTTTGCAAAATGCGCTGGAACGGCTGGCTTTACAGCTCAACGCAAGCCGTGCGATGCCGCTGGCAAAGCCGTTGTAGCGCTCCCTTTCTTCATCGCTTTTCCCTGGCTGCCGTGCAATGCGGTGCTGACGTAGGAACAATGCCTACATCGATTCAGCCAAATATTTCATCCATATCGAGAACCTTACCGACTTATTTTCTTTTTTGAAACATTTCATAATTGCCTAGAAGCAGCGGACAAGACAAAAACTAAAAGATTGCTCACCAATTGCCGTAAACATTCATAAGTAGTTTCAGTCTGGGGGAAAGCATGGACAGTAATGGATTTGTAAACGAGATAAGCGAAGTCAACCTGTCTTATCTGCTGCTGGCACAACGTCTGTTGCGCGAGGATAAAGCGACAGCCATGTTTCGTATGGGATTGAGCCGTGAACTGGCCGAGCTGCTCGGCAACCTCTCTTTGTCGCAGGTGGTGAAGTTGGCCGCATCCAGCCTCTTGTTGTGCCGTTTCCGGTTCGACGACCACGCGATTCTTTCATCTTTGACGCATACCGACAAAGACCATGCCTTGCAACAGGCGCATGCGTCCATCCTGCTGGCCGGACAACCGCTGGAAGGCATCCGATGAAGCGGCCTGATTCTTGCGCCGCAACGGCTTTCATCTGCGAGGCCGGCAACCATGGCTACTAACAAAAGCGTGATCCTGGAAGCCCAGGAAATCCAGCTCGCCATCGACCTGATCAAACTCGGCGCGCGCCTGCAGTTTCTGGAATCGGAAACCTCCTTGAGCCGCGACCGCCTGATCAAGCTGTACAAGGAAATCAAAGGCATTTCACCACCCAAGGGATTGCTGCCGTTTTCCACCGACTGGTTCATGACCTGGCTGTCGAATATCCATTCGTCGATGTTCTACAACATCTACCGTTTCATGCTGGCGCATGGCGACGGCCAGCAGATCGTTGCGGTGGTCAAGAGCTACCGGCTCTACCTGGAGCAGGTTGAGCGCCAAGGCGGCAAGCCGGTGCTCGACTTTACGCGGGCCTGGACGCTGACGCGTTTCTTCGACAGCGGCATGCTGCAGCTAAGTACCTGCAGTCGCTGCAACGGCCACTTCGTCGCCCATGCCCATGACCTGCAGAACGGTTTCGTCTGCGTCTTGTGCCGGCCGCCGTCGCGCGCCGGCAAGACGCGCAAGCTGAGTTCCCCGGTTGCCTCCGGAACCGATCTTGTCCAAGGGCGCGAATATATGCCGCTGCCTCCGGTACGGCGGCTTGCGGGGCTTGCCAAAGGCGGCCTGGCCTGAGCTTGGCGGCGACAGCGTTGGCTACGGCCGCATAAGGTTTATTTCAAGGGGAATCAAAAGTGCTAGTTTTTGTTGGCTATATCGTCGTTATAGCTTCTGTGTTTGGCGGTTATGCCATGATGGGCGGTCATCTCGGCGTGCTGTTCCAGCCGGTCGAATTGCTGATGATCGGCGGCGCCGGGGTCGGCGCTTTTGTGGTCGGCAACGATGGCAAGGCCATCATGGCCACCGTCAGGGAACTGCCGAAACTGCTGCGCAGTTCCAAGCACGACAAAGCCTTGTACATGGAGCTGATGGCCCTGCTCTACGTATTGCTGGCGAAGGCTCGCAAAGACGGCATGCTGGCGCTGGAAGCGGATATCGACGATCCCTTGAACAGCCCCATCTTCGTCCAGTATCCGCTGGTGCAGCACGACCCGCGCGTGATCGAATTCCTTACCGACTACCTGCGCCTGATTGTCAGCGGCAACATGGATGCGTTTGAAATCGAATCGCTGATGGATCATGAAATAGAAACCTACAAGCACGAAGCTGAAGTGCCAGCGCACAGCCTGGCCAAGGTCGGCGACGCCTTGCCTGCGTTCGGCATCGTGGCGGCGGTGATGGGCGTGGTGCATGCGCTGGCGTCGGCCAACCTGCCGCCGTCGGAAATGGGCGAGCTGATTGCGCATGCGATGGTAGGCACTTTCCTGGGGATCTTGCTGGCTTATGGATTCGTGTCGCCGCTGGCGACGCTGATCGAACACCAGGTGGCGGAATCGGTGAAGGTGTACCAGTGCATCAAGGTCACCCTACTGGCCAACCTGAACGGCTATGCGCCGCAGCTGGCGGTGGAATTCGGCCGCAAGGTGCTGTACTCGACCGAACGCCCTTCGTTCACGGAGCTGGATGACCATGTGCGCCAAGTCAAAAGCCGATAGTGTTCGCCGGCCTGGGGCGGAGGCGGCATGAGCAAGGTCAAGCAGCGGATTGTCGTCAGGCGGATAAGCGCCGCCAAGCATCAGGCGCATGGCGGCAGCTGGAAGATCGCCTACGCCGATTTCATGACGGCGATGATGGCGTTTTTCCTGGTGATGTGGCTGCTGTCGATTTCCTCTCCCAAGCAGCGGGAGGGCATTGCCGAGTATTTCAAGATGCCGCTCAAGGTCGCCATCAGCGGTGGTGAAAAAAGCAGCACCAGCAGCAGCGTGATTCCCGGCGGCGGCACCGATTTTACCCAGGTGGACGGCGACGACAAGCGCAGCAATCCCGATACCGCCGATGCCGAACGGCTGAAATCGCTGAAGAAACGGCTGGAGCAGGTAATCGATGCGAACCCGGTGCTCAAGCAGTTCCGGCCGCAGCTGCTGATCGACATCACCAGCGAAGGATTGCGGATCCAGATCGTCGATAACCGCAACCGGCCGATGTTCGACCTGTCCAGCGCCAAGGTGCAGCCCTACATGAGCACCATCCTGCGCGAGATCGGACCGGTGCTCAATGAATTGCCGAACAAGATCACCCTGGCCGGGCATACCGATGCGACTCCTTATGTGTTGGGTTCCAAGTATTACAGCAACTGGGAGTTGTCGGCCGACAGAGCGAATGCATCGCGCCGCGAACTGATCGGCGGCGGCATGACGGAACAAAAGGTGCTGCGCGTGATGGGGGTGGCGTCGACCATGGATTTGAACAAGGCCGACCCGCTCGATCCAATCAACCGGCGCATCAGCATCGTGGTGCTGAACCGGCGCGCGCAGGCGCAGATCGAACAGGAAAACAGCAGCGGCAGCAATGCCGGCATCAAGCTCGACGGACAGAAGGACAGCGCCAGCCAGCTGCGCGACAGCGCGCCCAAGTCTCCCGCGGCGGCGCAGCCATGACACAGAGGCCATATGAGGACTAGGACAATATTGGTGGTGGATGACTCAGCCGTCATGCGCAAGCTGATTGCAGCGGCCCTGGCCGACGGCGACTACCAGGTCCTGCTGGCGGCGGACGGCGAAGCGGCCATGCAGCAGGCCCGGGTTGCAGCGGTCGACCTGGTGCTGACCGACTGGAATATGCCGGCCATGGGCGGCCACCAGCTGATTCGAGAATTGCGGCAGATGGAAAATCACGCCGAGACGCCGATCCTGGTGCTCACCACCGAGGCCAGCGATGCCGAAAAAGCCGACGCGCGCGCCGCCGGCGCCAGTGGCTGGCTGAGGAAGCCGATAGAACCTGCAACCTTGCTGGAAGTGGTCGCCAGCTTGCTGGATACCGAATAACGCCAAGCCGACAATCAGAGCACGCAGTAAGGAGATCACGAACGATATGGATATTACCGAGTTTTACCAGACCTTCTTTGAAGAAGCGGACGAACTGCTGGCTGAGATGGAGCAATTGCTGCTGGGGCTGGATATGGACGCACCCGACAGCGAACATCTGAACGCCATATTCCGCGCCGCCCATTCGATCAAGGGCGGCGCCGCCACCTTCGGTTTTGTTGCGCTGACCGATACCACGCATCTTTTGGAAAATTTACTGGACCGTGCCCGTCATCAGGAAATACGACTGCGCAAGGAAATGATCGACGCCTTTTTGGAAACCAAAGACGTGCTACAAGAACAGATAAGTGCTTACCGGGCCGGCGCTGAACCCGATCCCGACATGGTCGCGCGGATTTGCGCGGTGTTGCAACAACTGGCGCAGGAGGAAAACGCCGGTGTTGGCGGCAAGGCTGCGGTGCCTGCGTCGGCACCGGTGGCTGCGCCATTGCCCGCTGTTGCCGGCGGCTCGCAGCTGCGGGTGCGTTTTTCCAGGATCTCCGAAAGCGACCGCAAGCTGCTGAGTGCGGAACTGGAAAATCTGGGCGAGGTGGTGGCGCAGACGCAAGGCGAGGACAGCCTGACCTTGTGGCTGGAAACCAGCTGCGAAGCGGACGACATCATCGCCGTGTGCTGTTTCATCATCGACATCGACCAGATTGACATCGTGCAGGAAGCGGCGGCGCAGCCGGCAGCCGAGCCAGTGGCTGCAGTAGCTGCAGAACCGGCGAAAGTGATTGCGATCGCGACAGCCGCGGCGCTGCCGAAGGCCGTCGCCGCTGCAGCCATTCCCGCCACACCTGCGGCAGCCAAGGAATCCAGCTCGATCCGCGTCGATGTGGAAAAGGTCGACCAGATCATCAACCTGGTAGGAGAGCTGGTGATCACCCAGTCGATGCTGGCGCAGACCGCGGCGACGCTGGATCCGGTGCTGCATGAGCGCCTGCTGAACGGCATGGGGCAGCTTGAACGCAATGCGCGCGATTTGCAGGAATCGGTGATGTCGATCCGCATGATGCAGATGGATTACGTATTCAGCCGCTTTCCGCGCCTGGTCAGAGACCTGACCGACAAGCTTGGCAAGCAGGTGCAGCTGGTGACTTTCGGCAAAGCCACGGAACTCGACAAGAGCCTGATCGAACGCATCATCGATCCCTTGACCCATCTGGTGCGCAACAGCCTGGACCACGGCATCGAAAAGCCCGAGCAGCGCATCGCCGCCGGCAAGGACCCGGTCGGCGAGCTGCTGTTGTCGGCCCAGCACCAGGGCGGCAATATCGTGATTGAAGTCAGCGACGACGGCGCCGGCCTGAATCGGGAAAAGATCCTGGCCAAAGCGATACAGCAAGGCATGGTCCTCAGCGACACGATCAGCGACGACGAAGTCTGGCAGCTGATTTTTGCTCCCGGTTTTTCCACCGCTGAAAAAATCACCGATGTTTCGGGGCGGGGTGTCGGCATGGATGTGGTCAAGCGCAATATCCAGGAAATGGGCGGCCATGTCGAAATCGCATCGCGCCAGGGCAATGGCACGACCACCAGGATCGTATTGCCGCTGACGCTGGCGATCCTGGACGGCATGTCGGTCAAGGTCGGCAATGAAGTCTACATCCTGCCCCTGAATTACGTGATCGAATCGTTGCAGCCGCGCGCCGCGGACATCCATTCGGTGAGCAATGAAGAACAGGTGCTGCACGTGCGTGGCGAATATCTGCCATTGACGGAATTGCATCGCGTATTCAGCGTGGCCGACGCACGCACCGATCCTACCCAAGGCATCGTGGTGATTTTGCACGGCGAGGGAAAACGTTTCGCTTTGCTGGTGGACCAGCTGGTCGGGCAGCATCAGGTGGTGGTGAAGAACCTGGAAACCAACTATCGCAAAGTCCCGGGCATTTCCGCCGCCACCATTCTCGGCGACGGCAGCGTTGCCCTGATTGTCGATGTCGGCGCGCTGCAACGCGCCGGCCGTGAAAAAGCGCCGCTGCTGGCCGCCGCTTAGGAAATCTTGAAAGAAGAGGAATGAAATGGACAATGATCGCAATAAGCTTCTGACAGGACAGGATGAGTCGGAAGGACAGAAATTCCTGGTGTTCACGCTGGGCAGCGAAGAGTATGGGATCGATATATTGAAAGTGCAGGAAATCCGCGACTACGAAGCGGTGACGCGGATTGCCCATGCGCCCGAGTTCATCAAGGGCGTGACCAACCTGCGTGGCATCATCGTGCCTATCGTCGACCTGCGCATCAAGTTTCGTCTCGAAAATATCCAGTACAACCACCAGACCGTCGTGATCATCCTGAATATCGCCGAGCGTGTGGTCGGCATATTGGTGGACGGCGTATCCGATGTGCTGACTTTGGGCAGGGACGAAATAAAGCCGCCTCCTGAATTTGGCGCTGCCTTGTCGGCGGAGTATCTCAGCGGCCTGGGTACGGTAGGACAGCGCATGCTGATTCTGATCGATATAGAAAAACTCATGTGCAGCGCAGACATGGCTTTGTTTGACTCCGCTGAACTTGTCTGAAGTGAAGACAGGTTAGGCAACGACAGGAAATTAAAGATGAAACTTCGAGATAGCCAATGGCAAAAACTGGAGCCTTTGTTGATAGGCAAGCAGGGCGATCCTGGCGCCAAGGGCCGGGACAACCGCTTGTTTATCGATGCCGTGCTTTGGATTATCAGCAATAAATCCATCTGGCGCAGCTTGCCCGCCGAGTTCGGCAAATGGAATACCACGTATATGCGCTTCAGGCGCTGGAACGAGTGTGACGTCTGGCGCCAGCTGGAGCAAGACATGTACGACGATCCATTGCTGAAGTCCATGTTCCACGAGATCGTGGCGTACGGCGACAAGCAGACCGGGCGCATCAAGCAAAGGCTGACGCGGCGTGCAAACAAGCTGGTTTACAACTCATCGCTTGGCAAGGCCGGCGGCGCCAGGAAAAATGCGCCGGGGGTCGACGAATCGACCTCGCACTGGGTCGGGTTGGTGATGAGAGGCGTGGCCATTTGAGCCAGTACTTTTAGAATCAAAATGTAGGGAGACAGTCCCGACAAACTCGTGATTTGCCGTTCAAGAAAGTCAGACGACGTCCGTTAATACAGTAAACGGATGGCCTGCCTGGCCAATGATAGAAGCAAATATTCTGAGGATGTTATGAACAAGGAACTGTCTGCCGGATATTCATTGTCGGTGATCGCGATGGCTGTATCGGTCATGGTCTCGGGTTGCGGCGGAGGAGGAGGCGGCAGCAGCAATCCGAGCCCTCCCGCAACCGCGGTGCCGACCACGCCGCCTGTCGTGACGCC
>NZ_JAQGLV010000054.1 GCF_028292705.1 Collimonas fungivorans
CCTGCCGGCGAAAACCGGCGGGCTTCAAAAACCGAATTTCCCGTTCTGGTTTTTCCACTCGCTCTGCGGCGGAATGGATTGGTGGACATCCCAGTGCTCGGCAATCTTGCCGTCCTGTACCCGGAACAAATCGTATAAGGAAACCGGCTTATCCGTGGCGATCCCTTCACTGACTACAAGTACAAAATTGCCTTCGCCCAGTACCTTGTGGATGCGCGTGTACTTGATGCTGAGACCGGCCTTGGCCCTGGCTTGCAGTGCGGCGCTCAGGCCAGACAGTCCATCGGCGATCTGCGGATTGTGCTGGATGTAATTGTCGCCGTCGTAATATCCGGCGAGTTTATCCATCCGGTGATTGACCAGTATGTCGTCGACAAAACTGCGCACCATCGCCTTGTTGGACTCTGTCTTGTCGAGGTCTGAAACGGCCGTCTCGCCGTCGATCATGGAGCGGCCGCTAGGATTCGGCTTGGCCGGGGTCTCCTGCAGGTTATCCCAGTGCTCGACGATCTTGCCGTGCTCGAAACGGAGGATGTCAAAACCGATCTTTGGGCCATATAAAAGGTAGTCGGTATGCGCAAACACATAATCGCCATCCTCGAACACGCGCACCGTATTTACCTTGACCGAGCCCTTGGGCAAAGCGTACAGCGTCTTGAAACCGGCCAGGCCGTCGGCGATAGTCAGGTGGTGCTGGATATATTTCTGCGGATTGATGGACGACGCAGCTTCCGAGTCCCCCGTTTCAAGGCTCTTGAGCAGTGCGACGACTTGCTGTTTGTGGCTTGTTCCTTTGCCAGCCGCATGGCTCGGGACTACCGCCATAATGGCCAGCGCGGACAAGGCAACGGCAGCGGCGGAGAAAAAATGCCTGCAACTCTGGTTCATGGTGGTGGCCTCGGTTTCTTGACAGGAGCGGATCAGGCGAGCGCTGCTTCGACCAGCGTCGCAAGTGCCGTGGTCGGCCGGCCGATCAGCCGGCTCAGCTGATGGCCATCGTCAAACAGTGCGCCTTTAGATACCCCGAGATCGGAATCCGACAGCAAACCGGCGACATGCTCAGGCAAGCCTGCACCAAGCAGCGCTTCCTTGAAATCGGCTTCCGCCAGGTTCTGGTAGACCACCGTCTTGCCCGACTGGCGACTGATTTCAGCCGCAAGTTCCGTCAATGTATAGGCTTCGTCGCCAGCCAATTCGTACACCTTGCCGGCCTGATCGGCGCTGGTCAATACGGCCGCAGCTGCGGCGGCGTAGTCGGCACGTGCAGCCGACGCAATCCGGCCTTCGCCGGCACTGCCAATGTAGGCGCCATGCTGCAGGGCGGCGGGTGCGCTGGCCAGGTAGTTTTCCGTGTACCAGCCGTTGCGCAGCACTACATGCGGCAGGCCGGACGCCTTCAGCAGTGCTTCGGTTGCCTTGTGTTCGGCGGCTAGGCCCAATGGCGACGTCTCGGCGCGCAGGACGCTGGTGTAGGCCACCAGGCCGACACCGGCGCGCTTGGCGGCGTCAATCGCATTGCGATGCTGCGGCAGGCGCTGCCCTACCTCGCTGGACGAAATCAGCAGCAGCTGGCCGGCGCCCTTGAATGCAGCGTCGAGCGTCGCTGGTTGGGCATAGTCGGCCAGCCGTACCTGCACACCCAAGGCGGCGAGGTCAGAAACTTTTTCGGGAGTGCGCACTGCGGCGACGATTTCGCTTGCCGGCAGTGTTTTAAGCAGCTCTTTGATGACAAGACGGCCCAGTTGGCCGGAAGCTCCAGTTACGACGATCATGGTCAAATTCCTTTATATGCGAGAGAAGAACTGGCACAATATCATCCAAACTTATGATTAGTAAGTACCAACACAAAGGTAAGTACCCCCCATGAATGAAGACAGCCCGACAGCGGCAACCATGCCCCTCTCCGCCCAGATGAGGAGAGGCGACTTATTTACCGGCAAGTGCCCGTCACGCGAGGTGCTGACGCACGTCACCAGTCGCTGGGGGGTGCTGATCCTGGTCGCCTTGCTGGGCGGGACCTATCGTTTCAGCGATTTGCGCAGGAAGGTGAATGGCGTCAGCGAAAGGATGCTGGCCCAGACGCTGCAATGGCTGGAAGCCGACGGATTCGTGCTGCGTAAATCCTATCCGGTTGTTCCGCCGCATGTCGAATACAGCCTCACGCCGCTCGGGCTGGAGGTCGGAAATAAAGTGGAGGCGCTGGCCGATTGGATTGAAGAGAGTTTGCCGCAGATTATGGAAGCACGGCGTCTCATTGCGGATGGATAAAGCAATTGCTTTGACCCATTTGAATGTAACAAACATCCACGCCGTTTCCGGCAAACACAAACTCCCGGCTCGACCATGCAGTCTGACCGGGAGACCAACCTCAGCTTCGAGGCGGCGAAACAACTGCCTCGACTGCACGCCCCACCGAGAGAATGTGGTGATCGGTATTTTGAATCCCCGCAATCATGAGCCCCACCGGTGCGTCGCCCTGCTGGTGGCATGGCACCGAAAGCGCGCAGCCATCGAATAAGTTGACCACCGACGGGTTGCGCAACATGCGTCCGTTGATGCGATAGTAACTTTCGTCGTCCTTGATCACATCGGCGATTGGAGGAGCAATGTCCGGTGTTGTCGGCATCAGCATCGCATCATAGCCGGCCGCGGCACGGTTAATCGAGAGGACGAATTCGCGCCGGAGCGTCAGAAGCTCAACATAGTCCGGCGCGCTGATGGTCTCGCCTGTCTTGATGCGGGCCAATACTCGCGGATCGTATTTCTCGGCGCCGTCTTTAATATATTTGCGATGCCAGGCATAGGCCTCGGAGGCGGTGATCATGCCCTTTGGATTGATGTTCGGCGCCTGCGCAAACTCGGCCATCGGCAATTCCACGATGATGGCTCCCGCCGCCGACAGCCTCGCCAACGCGGCCGTGAACGCGCGTGCTACAGGATCGGATAAATCATTCTGGAAGAACGTCTTTGGCACCGCGAATCGCAGTCCGCGCAGCGCAGGCGTGCGAGGTGCTCGTACGGTCTCGGCTGTGAGTACCGCATCGAGCAACGCGCAGTCGGCAACGCTCCAGGCGATCGGACCGACCGAATCCAGGGTAGTCGATAGCGGCATCACGCCTTCGCGCGGTACCCGGCGTTGTGTCGGCTTGAATCCGACCAAGCCGTTGAGCGCCGCAGGAATGCGCAGCGAACCGCCGGTATCGGTGCCAATGGCGCCGGCAGCCATGCCGTCAGCCACCGATATGCCGCCGCCCGATGTCGAACCGCCGGGAATGCGGCCGGTGGCGCGATCATAAACATTCTTCGGCGTGCCGTAGTGCGGATTGATGCCAAGCCCTGTGTAGGCGAATTCGACCGTATTGGTGCGCCCGATGATGACTGCACCGGCCTTGCGCAATCTCGCCACCACGGTCGAATCGACCAGCGCGGGCGGCTGGCCGACTAGGACCTTGGAACCTCCCAGGGTAGTTTGTCCGGCCTCGTCCAGCAGATCCTTGATTGAAACAGGTATGCCGGCAATCGGCGAGGCGACCAATCCGCGGCGCCGCTGCGCGTCGATCTCGGTCGCCACGGCACGAGCCTGTTCGGCGTAGACGGTCAGGAAGGCGCGTGAGCCTTCTCCATTCGGATCGCCGATGGCGGCAAGCGCTTCTTCCACCAGCTGGCGGCTGCTCAGCGAACCGGCAGCGAGCCGGTGCGACATTTCCGTCATTGACAGGTGTCCCATTGCCGTACCGGCAGCGGGTCGGGAAAACGCGCGCGGCGC
>NZ_JAQGLV010000071.1 GCF_028292705.1 Collimonas fungivorans
GTACAAACCATAACCGCCGGTTCCGAGAAGAGCGGCAATTGCGGCGGCAAGGAATATGTTCTTGTTGATCATTGGATGTCCTGGTTCACCGCCGCGTGCGCCATCGCATCGCCGGTTGGAAAGAGAAAATTGAGTTGCGTCCACAGGCGGTCGGTTTCTGCCGCCAGCTGCAGCGCCTGGATACGGATATCGATGACGTTGCGGCGCGCTGCAAGCACATCGGCCAGGCTGGCCTTGCCGCCACGGTAGGCGGTGATCGCGGCCAGCGTGCGTTGATTCGCCAGCGGGATCAGTTCGCTGTCATAACGGGCGTAACGCTCGCGGCCGTTTTGCCATTCGTCCATCATGCTGCGGGTTTCCGCAACATGGGCGCGCAGCATGTCCTCGCGCTCGGCCTTGGCTTGTTCAACCAGCGCCAGCCTGGCGGAAAGTTCGCGGTCCTGGCGGTTCCTGCGATCCCACTGCAGCGGCACCGAGAGGCCGACAGACACCATATTGGAATACGCCGCGCTACGCTGCTGGAACCCCACTTCCACCGTCCAGTCGACTTTTTCGTTGGCCTTCGCCAGTTTTGCTTCAGTCTCGGCCAGCTCGACTTGCCTGGTCAGCACAGCGATCTGGGGATGGTGCGCAAGCGCGCTGTCCAGCGTCGCCGGGTCCAGCCTGACTATGTCGGTGGCAGGTTTTTCTGCCAGGGACAGGTCCGAGACGTTGCCGACCCAGCGCGCCAGCATGGTATTGGCGTTGCGCACACGGCGCCGGATTTCGCTGGCGCGATCGTCGAACGCGGCCAGTGCGCCCTGAGCCGCGAAAATATCGGCCTGGCTGCCGCGGCCGGCACGATAGGCGCCTTCGGCTGACTGGATTTCGAGTTTCGCCTGCTCTCCCTGTTCCGCGATCACCGCCGCCATCGCATCCGCGTAGTAGCGGTCGAGCCAGGCCAGCGCCGTATCGCGCTCGACGGCGGCGGTCGCCACGCTCTTCTCGGCCAAGGTCTTTTGCGCTTCCTGCTCGAAGCGGGCGGAACGCAGCTGGCGCCTGTCGGAACCCGTGAGTTCCTGCATCAGGCCGACCCGGCGCATGGTCATGAAATCGTTGTTGAGGCTGCCGCGGTCGCGGCCGGTGACCGGCAGGTTATCGATACCTACCTTCAATACAGGATCGGGCAACTGCCCTGCAGCGACCGCCATGTCGCGCGCAGCGGTAACTGAAAAATCCTGCGCCGCCAGTTGGCGCGAGCGCACCACAGCGCGGCGCTGGGCCTCGACCAGGGTCAGCGGCGCCTCGACCGCATAGACGTTGGCCACCAGGATAAGCGACCCGGCCAGCACGGCCACGCCGGTCTTCAGGAAAAACCGAAGACGCGCATTGCGCACCGGACGGCGCGCGGTAAACAGGAATGACATGAAACCTCCAGACAGCAATAGACAATATCGGTCGTGCGCGCGGCACAACGACAGCGAACTAAGCGATCCGGGAAGTTAAATGCGGAAACAGCAGTTGCGTATGGATAACGGCGGTGCAGTAGTGCGCGCCAGCAGCAGCGAGTTGGGAAGTACGTCGGTGGAATTGTCGATTGCTTCGACATGCTGGAATACCAGCGTCAGCGCCGCCGCCATGAACGGCTGCACATGCGGCAGCTGCGGTTTGTCCAGGGACTGGTTGCCGGCCTGGTCGTTGGCGTGGCAAAGGCTGGGTTGCGCCTTGTCGGCGCCGGCGCAGCCTGCCATTTCCTGCCCGCCGTCCATCGCCATCGGTTCACTGCTCTGCTCACTGTCCTGACTAATAGCGTAACTCGGGCAGGCGTAGCCTGCCACCGCAAGCTGCATGAACAGCACGCTGACCAGCACCAGGAGTGCTGCGATGATACGGGATGGACGGGACAGTCTCATTGTTCTTGATGCTTGCTTTGCTTATTGGAGCTGCGTTGAAATTATCTTGATAGGCATTATTACGCTTCCCCCTATGGGAAGGTCAATGACTATTTAAAAAAAGGCTATCGCATCACACAATAGCCTTTTCATCGCCAGTTTAGGCTTTCAGCGCAGTCAATACACGGCGCGAGAAAACCCAGGCCACAGCTGCAAAAACAATCAGGCCCAGCCACTGCGCAGTGTTTTCAAAGGAAGCGCCAACCAGCGCCAGCGGCGAATCGTTGCCGGTAAAGCCGATGATAGCGGCCAGCAGCACCCCCACCAGGCTTTCGCCGACGATCAGGCCGGACGCCAGCAAGACGCCGCGCCGGTTCGGCGCTTCGGCAAACTGCTCGTACGGCACGCCCGCCTTCTGTGCGCGCTTTTTCAGGACACGTTCGATCACCCAGGCCAGCAAGGTGCCCAGCACCAGGGTCGAGGCTACCGTCGGCGGCAAATAGATGCCGATGCCTACCGCCAGCACTGGCAAACGCGCCACGCCGCCGCGATGCCGCAGCACTTCATCGATGGTCACCAGCACCACGCCCAGTCCGAGGCCGATCAGGATCATGTCCCAGTTCAGCTGGTGGGTGAAAATCCCGGTCGCGATTGCAGTCATCAGGGTCGCTTGCGGCGCCGACAAGGCGTGCGTCGCATCCATCTCGGCGCGCGGCATGGCGCCGGCAAAACCGTAGGCGTTGTACAGCAGTTCCAGCACCGGCGGAATCACCACCGCGCCCACCACGCAGCCGATCAGCAAGGCCACCTGCTGGCGCCAAGGCGTAGCGCCTACCAGCCAGCCGGTTTTCAAGTCCTGCAGGTTGTCGTTGGAAATGGTCGCCACCGCGATCACCGCCGACGTGGTGAAGATCGCCAGCGCAATCCCGAGCTTGTTGCCGCTCTCGGTTGCCAGCAAGCCGTCGCCGCTGCCGACCAGCAGGATCAGCAGCGACACCAGCACCACGGCGACGATGCCGACGCCCGAAATCGGGCTGGCGGAAGAACCGATCAAGCCCGCCATGTAACCGCAGGCGGCAGCAATCAGGAAACCGAAGATCACGGCGAACAGGACACTGTAGGCAACCAGTCCCCACACCATGCCGGCCGACAAAGGCGCGGCGCTCAGGAAGCTGGCGAAAGTCGCCACCAGGATAGCCACCAGCACCAGGGTGATGCCGATGATCCAGCTCGGCGCCAGATCCTGTTCGGTGCGTGGAATGTTGATGCGGCCTTTGCCGCCGCGCAAAGCCTGGAACGACGTCTTGACGCCTTCCATCATCGGCTTGAACAAGGTGATCAGGGTCCAGACCGCCGCCACACCGATGGTGCCGGCGCCGATGAAGCGCACGTCCTTGCTCCACAGGCCGGTCGCATATTTGGCCAGCGTCACGCCGTCCGGGATGCTGTGCATCGAGGTCAGTACAGGCACGGCCACGCCCCAGGCGATCAGCAGGCCGATCAGCATGGCCATGCCGGCCACGATGCCGATCAGGTAGCCCGCGCCCAGCAAAGCCAGCGAAAATCCGGCGGACAGGCGCACTACCGCAGGCCCTGCCGCGAACCACAGGTTGATGCCCTCGCCCAGCACCCGGAAGCCGGATGAAAACAGGGTCACCGCAGCGGCCGTGAAACCGCCGGCCATGATGTCGACGATGCCGGTTTCAGCCTTGGCGCCGGCTTTGCCGGTGGTGGCGTCGAGTTCGACTTCCGCGCTGCCGACGCGCAGGATTTCCGCCGCCGCCACGCCTTCCGGATAAGGCAGGTCGCTCTGCACCACCATTGCGTGCCGCAGCGGAATCGTGAACATCACGCCCAGCATGCCGCCGGCGGCGCAGATCGCCAGCGTCTGCCAGTACGGGAAACCCTGCCAGTAACCGATCATCACCAATCCGGGCAGGATGAAGATGATCGACGACAAGGTGCCCGCGGCCGAAGCCTGGGTCTGCACCATATTGTTTTCAAGGATATTGGCGCTCTTGAACATGCGCAGCACGGCCATGGAAATCACGGCGGCCGGGATGGCGGAAGAAAAAGTCAGGCCGACTTTCAGGCCCAGGTAGACGTTGGAGGCCGTGAACACGACCGTAATCAAGGCACCAAGGATAATGCCTCGCAGCGTCAGCTCAGGCAGCGAAACATTGTCGGGAATGCGACCAGCTCTATTCAACAAATCGGACATCGGAACTCCATCACCAAAATTGCAATCTGCCAATTATCCTCGAAACAGTTGCGCCTAATCAAAGAATTTGAGTTAGGTCTACAATGCCCAGGCGCGGTTTATCAAGCCGGATGGTAACAAGCAATCAAGAAGTTATCAATTCGACTATACTGCACCCAGTTTCTCCATCAATAGGTAATCAACCCCAAGTTGGAAAGGTAAAACCCACCATGACAAGCCTGAACATCAACGGCAAACAGCACGAAATCGACTTACCGGAAGACACCCCGCTGCTATGGACCCTGCGCGATCACATCGGCATGACCGGCACCAAATTCGGCTGCGGCATGGCCCTGTGCGGCGCCTGCACCGTACACCTGGACGGCGCGCCGATCCGCTCCTGCATCACGCCGATCAGCGCCGCCGCCGGCAAGAAAGTCACCACGATTGAAGCCATCGCCGACGACAAGGTCGGCCATGCGGTACAAGAGGCGTGGATTGCACTGGGCGTACCGCAATGCGGTTACTGCCAGGCCGGCCAGATCATGTCCGCTACGGCCCTGCTGAAAACCACGCCGAAACCGACCGACAAGGAAATCGACGACGCCATGAGCGGCAATATTTGCCGTTGCGGCACTTACACCCGCATCCGCGCGGCGATCAGGCAAGTTGCCGATAAAGGAGTCGCAAAATGAGCGCCGCTTTCGATTTCGCAAAAGATAGCGCTAACACCGAAGTCGCTTCCATGAGCCGCCGCACCTGGCTCAAGGGTGTAGGCGCGTTTACCGGACTGGCGCTGACGGTGGGCGTGAACGGACTGGTGCTGGCCGCCGACGCTGCTCCGGCAAAAAAATACGGCGGCGCCGGCATGCCCGGCGGCACCGTCAACGATCCCCTGATTTTTGTTTCGATAGGCGCCGACGGCATCGTCACCATCATTGCCCACCGCTCCGAAATGGGCCAGGGCATCCGCACCAGCCTGCCGCTGGTGGTAGCCGACGAACTCGACGCCGACTGGGGCCGGGTGCGCGTGGTGCAAGCCAACGCCGACGAGAGCCGCTACGGCAACCAGAATACCGACGGTTCGCGCAGCATGCGCCATTTCTTCACGCCGATGCGCCAGGTCGGCGCCACCGCGCGCCTGATGCTGGTCTCCGCCGCGGCCGCGCGCTGGAACGTGCCGGCAGCGGAAATCACTACCAAGAACCATGAAGTGCTGCACGCCAAGAGCAACCGCAAGCTGGGTTACGGCGAGCTGGCAGTCGACGCCGCCAAGCTGCAGGTGCCGGCGCAAGTGCCGCTGAAAGATCCTTCGCAATTCCGCTATATCGGCAAGGATGCGTTCGGCAGCGTCGATTTCCGCGACATCGTCACCGGCAATACCCAGTACGGCATCGACACCCGCCTGGAAGGCATGCTGTACGCGGTGATCGCGCGGCCGCCGGTGTATGGCGGCAAGGTGGCCAGCTTCGATCCTGCGGAAGCCCTGAAGATCCCGGGCGTAGTGAAGGTCATCGAGCTCAAGGGCAGCCCGCCGCCGGCGAAATTCAATCCGCTGGGCGGCATCGCCGTGATTGCGCGCAATACCTGGGCTGCCATCAAGGGCCGCGAAGCATTGAAAATCACCTGGGACAACGGTCCGCACGGCGGCTACGATTCGACTGCGTTCAAGACCACCTTGCAGGAAGCCGCGCGCAAGCCGGCCAAAGTGGTGCGCAATAGCGGCGACACCATGGCGGTTTTGGGACAAGCCGGCAAGCGCATCGAAGCCGAATATTACATTCCGCACCTGGCCCACGCCACCATGGAACCGCCGGCCGCTACCGCCCGCACCGCCAACGGCAAATGCGAAGTCTGGGCCTGCGTGCAGGACCCGCAAGCCACGCGCGACACCGTTGCCGACCGCCTCGGCTGGAAGACCGCCGACGTCAAGGTCAACGTCACCCTGCTGGGTGGCGGTTTCGGCCGCAAATCCAAGCCTGACTTCGTGGCCGAAGCGGCGCTGCTGTCGCAAGCCATGGCCGGCGTGCCGGTAAAAGTCACCTGGACCCGCGAAGACGACTTGCGCCACGATTACTTCCATACCGTATCGCTGGAACACCTGGAAAGCACGTTGGACGCCAAGGGCAAGCCGCAAGCCTGGCTGCACCGCACCGCGGCGCCGACCATCGCCTCGACCTTCGTCGCCGGCGCCAAGGGCGAGCAGCCGGGCGAACTGGGCATGGGCGCGATCAACATCCCGTTCGTGATTCCCAACATCCGCATCGAGGCGCCCGAAGTCGAAGCGCATACCCGCATCGGCTGGTTCCGTTCGGTCTACAACATCCCGCACGCATTTGCGGTGCAGTCGTTCGTGGCGGAACTGGCGGCCGCGGCCAAGCGCGACCACCGGGAATTCCTGCTGGAGCTGATAGGGCCGGCGCGCCAGATCAATCCGCAAGAGATGTCGGACACCACCAACTACGGTGAATCGCCGGTCTTGTATCCGCTCGATACCGGCCGCATGCGCGCCGTGGTGGAGCTGGCGACCAAGGAAGCCGGCTGGGGCCGCAAGGTGCCCAAGGGCCATGGCCTCGGCCTGGCCGTGGCTTACAGCTTCATGTCGTATGTAGCGACGGTGATTGAAGTGGCGGTTGCCGATGACGGCACGATCAGCATTCCGCGGGTCGACATGGCGATCGATTGCGGCCCGCAGATCACGCCGGACCGGATCCGCTCGCAAGTCGAAGGCGCCTGCATCATGGGCCTGAGCCTGGCGCTGACCGGTGAAATCACCTTCAAGAACGGCAGCGCGGAGCAAGGCAACTTCCATGAGTACGAAGTGCTGCGCGCGTTCAGCGCCCCACGTGATTTGCGGGTCCACATGGTGCAGCACAAGTACGATATGCCGCTGGGCGGCGTCGGCGAGCCGGGCACGCCGCCTATCGCGCCGGCCTTGTGCAACGCCATTTTCGCGGCCACCGGCAAACGCATCCGCAACCTGCCGATCCGGGACCAGGCGAAAAAGAGCTGACTGTAAAAACCAGCTGCGAAGAACGGCCATGCGACTTGTTGTCGTATGGCCGTTTTATTGCTACCGATAGATCTTGACCAGACCTTCGTGCAGCGCGGGAAACAGGCTGCGGTTGAAATTGTTCCAGCGCAGTTCCAGGATCGTGTCTTCCTTGTCGATTTCTGTTTTCAGCACGTCGTGAATCACTTCGCCGGAATCGGTGCCGTTGTCGACGTAGTGGAAGGACGCTCCAGTCATGTAGAGTGGCGTCACAGGCACCGTTTCCATGGTTTGCCAATTCACCACTTTCTTGCCGCGCGCGCCGTGCAATGCATCCAGCGTCGCGTAGGCGCCGCGGCGCTCGTACGGCGAATCCGCACGCGTGACGCCGGGGTGAATATTGACGATCTTCCGCTCGAACAGGCTGCCCGGTCGCACCAGCTCGTCCAGGATAATCAGCAAGCCATCCAGCACGACGATGTCAGCCTTCAGTTCGACCAGGGTATCGAGCAGCTTCTTTTCGAACGCGCTCTTCCCTGCCGCACGCTCCGGCGCATGCATTCCAAGCTGCCGGTAAGCCGACGGAATCGCCAGCAGTAGCTCATTTACCGACTGCCCTTGCACGCTCAGCTCCGGCGGATAGAACCAGCGTTTGCCCGGTTCATATGAGAAACCATACTCCTTCAGCTTCTCGCGGTCGACGGCCGAATCCGCATCGTCGTCGTAGATGACTTTTTCCAGAGAATACATGTCTCCCAGCTCGGTCTGGTTGAGTGCTTCAACCAGGTATTCGAGCACCGATTTCA
Source organism: Collimonas fungivorans (assembly GCF_028292705.1). Classification (GTDB taxonomy): domain Bacteria; phylum Pseudomonadota; class Gammaproteobacteria; order Burkholderiales; family Burkholderiaceae_D; genus Collimonas; species Collimonas fungivorans_B. The sequence continues at coordinate 7,870 of NZ_JAQGLV010000071.1, forward strand.
TGTAGCGCGCACTGTTCTTGTACGCGACTTCCTGTCCTGCCCTGTCGGCCGCCGCATTTCTCAGCGACCAGATATAAACGAGTTTTTTCTTTGGCATAGATGTCCTGTCCATTCGACCAATCAATTATCTGCATCGGCCACGCACTGAAAGACAGCAATCAGCGCGAGGCCGCGTCCTTACCGTTGTTACCAGTTGTACTTCGCGCTGGCGACCAGTGTGCGCTGGTTACCGTAGAAGCAAGTGTTCTCCGACTGGCAGCCGCTGACGTAGGTGCGATTGAACAGGTTCGTCGCATTCAGCGTCAGGCGCCAGTTGGGCAAGTCGTAGTGGATTCCGGCGTCAAACACCGTGTAGCTCGGCACATACAGCGAATTGTCGGAAGCCCCGGCCGAGCCGCTCTGGTAGCGGATGCCGGCGCCCGCGCCGAAGCCGGCCAGCGCGCCCGTGCGCCAGGTCCAGTCGCCCCATAGCGACGCCATCTGGCGCGGCCGCGGAATATCGACCGGCCACTTGCCCAGCGACGAGTCGTTGGCTTTGGTCACTTTCACATCCTGGTAAACATAGGCGGAAATGATAGAAAACTCGCGCGACAGGTTACCGACCGCGCTGAACTCGACGCCGCGCGAACGCACTTCGCCGCTCTGCACCGACAAGCTTCCGGTCGGATCGAGCGGATCCGGTGTCTGCACGTTGGTCTGGTAGATCTGGTACAGCGCGCCGTTCAGCATCAGGTTCTTGCCGGCCGGCTGCCAGCGCAAGCCCGCTTCGATCTGGCGCCCCTTGCTTGGCGCAGCCAGTCCGCCGTTGGCCAGCTTGACGCCGATGATCGGGTTGAACGAGGTCGAGTAGCTGACATACGGCGACAAGCCGTAATCGCCCAGGTAGACCAGCCCGACCCGGCCGGAGAAGGCATGGTCGTCCTGCTGGAACTGGGTGCCGCCGGCGATATCGTTCTGCTTGGTGTTGCTCCAGTCCTGGCGGCCGCCGAAGGTCAGCGCCCAGCGCCGCCATTTGATCTGGTCCTGTGCATACAGGCCGAACATGTTCAGCGTAGTCTTGGTGTAAGTGCGCGGGAAGGCGTCCGGGCCGGTCAGCATGTCGTTGGTGATCGGAACATATACCGGGTTGTACATGTTGAGGCTGGTGCCGGTCGTCATCCACTCGCTGTCGGTCGTGCTCTGGCGGTTGTACTCGGCGCCGACCAGCACCGTATGTTCAAACGGGCCGCTGCTGAACTTGGCTTGCGCCTGGTTGTCGATGTCGAAGCGGCTGTAGTTGAGCTGGTACAGGCCGGCGTAACGCAACAGCGTCTGCTGCGACGGGTCGGCCGCATCCAGGCCGCCGCCGAACACCTGGCCCTGGTCGAGCGACAGATGCATCAGGCGGGTATTCTGGCGGAAGGTCCAGACCGGATCGAACTTGTGCTCGAACTGGTAACCGGCCGACCATTGTTTCTTGCGGTAGTGCGAAAAAGTCGGGTCGCCGGTATAGAGGTTCTCGGAAATCTTGCCGTTCGGGTTAGGCAGGATAGTACCCTGCGCCGGCAGGAAATTATTGGAAGCGTCGCCCCAGTCCTGCAGGTAAGTCACGGCAGCGGTCAGCGAAGTGCTGGCGTCCGGCTGCCAGCGGATCGATGGCGAGAATGCTACGCGCTGCTCGGCATGCGGTCCCGTCAGCGAGTTGCCGTCGCGGCCGAGGCCGACGAAACGGTACGACAGCGTGCCGTCCTTGTCGATCTTGTCGCCGATGTCGACTGCAACCTGTTTCCTGGCATAGTCGCCGAGCTGCACCTGCAGTTCGCGGATGCGCTCGCCATTCGCCAGCTTGCTCTGGACATCGACGATGGCGCCCGGATCACCCTGGCCGTACAGCACCGAAGTCGGGCCGCGCAGCACGCTGATGCTGTCGATCATGTAGGGATCGACGCGCCAGCTCGCCAGGTTGAGCGTGCTTGGCACCTGCAGGCCGTTGACGAATACGCTCGGCGTAAAACCGCGCAACACGGAATACCAGTCGGAACGCACTTCCGAACCGTAGGACGAAAAGCCCGGGATATAGCGCAGCGCATCGTTGATGCTGGCCGCGCCGGTTTGCTCGATCTGGGCCGCGGTGACGACATTGATCGTCTGCGGGATCTCGTTGAGCGGCGTATCGGTTTTTGTGCCGCTCGCGCTGCGCCGCGCCACCAGGCCGACGGTGCCGTCATCGTCTGCTCCTGCATTGACATTGATGACGGGCAGCGTGCTGTCCGTCTTGCCTTCTGCCTTGCCGTTCTTTTGCGCGTCGTTTGCCGGCTGTGCCGCCTGCTGAGCGTGCGCATAACCAGCTGCCGTTGCCTCCAACAACATACTTGCGGCAACAACGATTGCACGCCGACGCGTACCTGTTATCCATTCCATCTTCTACTACTCCCAGTTGCAATGCGGTTTGTTTTTTTGAAACTGCGCCGCTTTCTTTATCAAAGGGCAGAGGCTATCCGGCCGCCGCCCACTCCGTTTTTCTGTTGCTCCATGATCGGACCGGGTACCCGGTCCTGCTTTGCCCCCTGCACCAGCGAGGTAGTGATTTCATCCGAGCGCAGCGCCAACACCGACAGCAGCGTATCGGACAAGCCGTGGCTGTCCTCGCAGCAGCCTTGCAGGTAGATGCGCGGCTTGAAGTTCGCCGGCGTGGTGAGCCGGTAGTCGCGGCCGACGTTGCCCTGGGCCAGCGCATCGCCCAGGTACGGCGCCAGCCCGTCCAGCAGTCCAAGGTGATTGGCGCGGCCGTAGCCGGTCGCCAGCACCAGTACGTCAAACCGTTCGGCGCAGGCGTGGCCGCTCAGGCGGTCGCGCAGGGTCAGCTCGACCTGGCCGTTGCTGTTGCGTACGGCGGCTTCGATCGCCGTGTTCGCCAGCAAGCGATGGCGTGGTTCGGCCGCCACGTTCTGCAGGTACAGCATTTCGTAGATCTGTTCGATGAGTGAGCGGTCGACCACCGCATAATTGGTATCGCGGAAACGGTCGATCAGCGAGCGCCGTACGTCTTTCGCCTGGGCATAGACAATGTCGGTGTACGCCGGGCTGAAAATCTCGTTGACAAACGGGCTGTCGTCGGCCGGCTTCAGCGCGCTGGAACGTATCACCATACTGACATCGACACCTGGATAGCGGCGCGTCAGGTCGACGAACACTTCGGCTGCGCTCTGCCCCGCCCCGATTACTGCGATCCGCTTACGTGGGCCGTTCTGCGGAGCGCCTATCACGCGGTCGATGGAAGTCAGGTAATTCGAGGTATGGATCACATTGTGCGGGCCAAGCGCGGTAAACATTTCCGGAATCCGCGCCGAACCGCCGATGCCGACCGACAGCGCGTTCGTCACGCGCTGCCATTCGCGGCCCGCTTCGTCGCGCGAAAACACGCGCAAGGCATTGACCTGGCCGCTGTTGTCTGTCGCGGCGACCGGTTCAATCCCGACCACGGTCTCGCCGTAATGCACGCGCTCGTCAAAAGCCTGGGCCACCCAGTTCAGGTAATCGTGGAATTCGACCCGGGTCGGATAAAAGCTTTTCAGGTTGACGAAATCGGGCAGGCGGCCGCGTTCGAACAGGTAGTTGATGAACGTGAAGCGGCTCTTCGGATCGCGCAAGGTGACGAGATCCTTGAGGAAGGAAATCTGCATCCGGCAATCGTCCAGCAGCATGCCGCGGTGCCAGCCGAATTCCGGCTGCCGTTCGACAAAACAATGATTCAGGTGCGATGCCCCGGCCTCTTCGGCAAGGCGCACGGCAAGCGAAAGATTAGACGGCCCGAAGCCGACGCCAATCAGATCAAAAACACTATCTCGTTGCATGTCTAAGTTCCTTATCAGTTTTACCCGACACGCCAGGCGTATCGATTGAAAAAAATTCCCGGGCGACTGCGCCGGATCCGGAAAATCCGGTTTCAGCCTGCATCGCGCAGTTCCATCGCTACTGGGGACTGAGCTGCCAAACGCGCGCCCAGAACCGAAAAATATGGCGCGGCAAATACCTCGACGATCGTCAGCGGGTAGCCCGCCGCCCGCGCCGCATCGACAAAACGAACGATATCGAATGAAGTGGCGCCAGCCTCGAACAAATTGGCCTCGAGCGATGGCGTGCTGTCGTCGGACAGGTCATTCCAGATGCCTTGCAGCACCAGGGCGAATTGCCTGGCTTCTGCATGCAGTTCCGTGGTTTGATCTGTCTTTGCCGCTGCGGGTCCAGGTCGAGGGGTATCTGAGAAGCCTGGCTCGACTGTACCTAGTTCTGCATGCGGCGCATCGACGAACTGACGGACCACTTCCAGGTATCCCGCCGCAAGCGACTCGACAAACACGCCATCGACCAGTTCGTTGGCATACGAGAAAGCTCCAGTCACGCGGCCGTCGGCATGCTCGACAATGTCCAGTTCCAGTTCGAACACCACGCGGTGCCGGACATCATTGAATTCGCTGAGCGCAAGGCCGGCCCAATCGTGTCCGGCAGCATCGGACGGACGCATATAGTTGAACATCACCTGGAACAAAGGATTGCCGATCGCCGCACGCGGCGTGCGCATCGCGGCAACCACATCGGAGAACGGCGTGTCCGCGTGGGCATAGGCGGCCAGTGCGGCGTCACGCACTGCAGCCAGAACCGTGGCGGGAGAATCTTTGCCGGCGAGCCGGGTACGCACCACCACTGCGTTGATGAACAATCCCAGCGCCAGGCGAGCGGCGTCGCCCGTCAATTCGCGCGTCGACGCCAGCACGCCGACCGGCTGGTCGGCCGCGCCGGTCGCACGATAAAACGCAACGTTCAGCGCCGCATGCAGCAGCATGGGTAGCGTTGCATGGCTCTCTAGCGCCATTGCACGCGCGCCTTGGACCAGGCCTGCGTCCAGCTCGAAGGCAATCCGGCTCGCTGCCCAGCGCGGCGCGGCGGCGCGTCCCGCTGCCGGCGGCGGCATGATATTGCTGGGCGCACCGTCGAGGACATCGCGCCAGAACGCCAGGCGTGTTCGCGGCGCCGCTAGCGGCAACAGCGGCAGCGCTGGCAACGGCGCAGGCATCACTCGCGCCGGCGCGGAACCGGAAACCAGCGCCACGTATGTCGTGCGGACATCGTCGAACCATAGTTCGATCGACTGTCCGTCCGACACGATGTGATGGATTACCAGCGACAGCACATGGTCGTCATGCGCCAGGCGCAGCAGCCGCACACGCCACAACGGTCCTTCGCCAAGCAGATTGAACGGTGTCAGCGCATCTTCATCAGTCAAGGCGACCGCGCGGCTTGCCGCCGTCGAGGCTTCGCTCGTCAGATCGATCACCGGCAACGCTGCCTGCCAATGCGGATCGATGCGCTGGCCAGGCAAGCCGCCTGTCCGCCCGACCATCCTGGTACGCAACGCCGGGTGACGCGCTGCAGCCAAGGAAAATGCCTGACGCAAAGCTCCGGCATCGAGCGGGCCGTTCAGGCGCAATGCAATCGGGATGTTGTAAGCAGCGTTGTCCGGCTGCGTCCGCCACAAGAACCACAGGCCGAGTTGCGCAGCCGACAGCGGCAGCACGCCGTCGGCGTCGGGAACAGCGGCTGCGACTGCAGCATGGGAATCGTCTTCAGGCATCGGCTCCGTGCGCACCGAAGCCAGCATGCGTTGCCCATACTGCGCCAGAGTCGGCGCTTCAAACAGCGCGCGCACCGGCACATCGTGCCCGAGCCGCTCTGCCACTCGCGTCGCCACGCGCACCGCGGCCAGCGAATGGCCGCCCAGTTCAAAGAAATGATCGGCGCGACCGACCCGTTCGACGCTTAGTATCTCGCGCCATATTTGCGCCAACGCGGTCTCCACGCCAGCCGTGGGCGACTCATACAGGCGCTCCACCCGTTTTGGCTCTGGCAGCGCACCGCGGTCGACCTTGCTGTTGGTGTTGCGCGGCAAGGCATCGAGCACAATAATGTGCGCCGGCACCATGTAATCGGGCAGTGTATGGCGTAGATGGGCATCCAGCTCAGCCGCGTCTGCCTGCACCCTGCGCTGGCGCGCTTCGGCGCTCAGTTCGACATACGCCACCAGCGCCGCCTGTGCGCCCTTGCCGTGCACGATGGCGACGGCTTCGCGCACATCTTCATGCGCAGCCAGCTGGGCCTCGATCTCGCCCAGCTCGATGCGCAGGCCGCGCAGCTTTACCTGATGATCGACGCGGCCGATGAAATCGAATACGCCATCGGCGCGCCGTTTGACCAGATCGCCCGTGCTATAGAGCCGCGCGCCAGGCGCGCCGAACGGATCCGGCACAAAACGTTCAGCGGTCAGCGCAGGCCGGTCGAGATAACCGCGCGCCACTCCCACTCCTTCTCCGCCCAGGAACAGTTCGCCGATCACGCCGACCGGCAAGGGGTTCAGGCGCACATCCAGCACATGCGCGGTGCGCGCCCCGACCAGGGTGCCGATCGGCAGATAGGCGCTGTCCGCCAGCCCGGCGACATCGTCATGCGGATAGAACATCCACAGCATCGGCGTGATGACGGTTTCGGTAGGACCATAACCATTGACGATGCGCACTTTCGGGAAAGCCCGGCGCATCAGCGCGAACGCCTCGCGCGAAGTCGCTTCGCCGCCCACGGTCAGCGAACGCAAGGCAGGCGGCGCACCGTGCGCCAGCGCCCATTCGGCCAGCTGCGCGGCGCAGCCGGGCGGCACGTAGGTCATGGTGACGCCCTCGCGCACCATCATCTTGCAGGTCTGCGCCGGCGGCCAGAGCGTATCGGCGGTCACCGCTACCGCGGCGCCCGACATGTACTGGGAAAACCATCCCTCGTGCGCGCCGTCGAAATTGACCGACTGGAACAACAGGAACACATCATCTTCGCCAGCGCCGTAGCGTTCGGCAATTGCCGCGCAATGGCGGCTGAAAGAACCATGGTCGACCACCACACCCTTCGGTTTTCCGGTCGAGCCGGAGGTATAGATCACATAGGCAGCCTGGGTCGGCGCAACGGCTGGCAGCGCGACCGATGCAACTTCGGCGTCATCCGCGTCGTTCGTCTGCTCACTTATTTTCTCGCTTAGCAGCCAGATGCGCAGCGATTCCGATACCGGCAGCGCCGACAGGCTTTGATCCTCGGTAATCACATGCGTGATCTGTGCGTCTCCGAGGATCTGCGCCAGGCGTTCGCGGGGATGGGCCGGATCAAGCGGCACAAAAGCGCCGCCCGACTTTAGCACCGCGATTAGGCCAACCAGCAGGTCGACCGAACGGCTGAGGGCGACCCCCACCCGCATCTCGGCGCTGACACCGGCCGCCACCAGGCGCTGCGCCAGCCGTGCCGCGCGCGCATCGACTTCGCCACGCGTGAGCGAACGCTCCACATCGGCGACGCCGCGCGCATCCGGCCGGGCCCGGGCATGTTCAGCGATATATTCATGCACTGCCTTGAATGCCGTCGGTTGATATGGCTGCTGGCAATTCCAGGCCTCGAGCTGCGCACGCTCCGCCTGCGGCAGCCATTGCAAATCGC
>NZ_JAQGLV010000080.1 GCF_028292705.1 Collimonas fungivorans
GTGGCCTTGATCAGGGCTTCCGCTTCGTCGGCCAGTTCCTTGCGGGTGGCGACGGCGTAATTGCCGCGCTGGTATACCAGAGGGGCAATATCGGAATGTTCGAAATGCATGACTTCGCCGACCATGAGCAAATCGACGCCGCCATCGTAGCGATAGGCGGTCTTGCATTGCATGCGGGTGGTGCAGCCGTCCAGCAGCGGCGCGCCGCCCATGCCGGTTTCCAGGTCGAGGCCGGCGAATTTGTCGTGCGCGCGTTTGCTGAAATGGGTGGCCAGCTGGTCCTGGTCGTGCGACAGGATGTGCACCGCCCAGTATTCAGCGGCCTCGAAGGCTGCCAGGCTGTTCGAGGATTTGGACAAGCTCCACAGCACCAGCGGCGGATCGAGCGAGACCGAATTGAAGCTGTTGGCGGTAACGCCGACCAGCTTGCCGTCGGCCTGGCAGGCGGTAATGATGGTGACACCGGTGGTGAAGGTTCCCAGCGCATTGCGGAATTCACGCTGGTCGAACGGGGTGGACGGTATGGACATCTACATTGCTTTCTAACAAATACTTTTTGGCATCATGTTATCAGGCTCTGAGCCGGAGCGAGGGGATTGTTTATCCGCATCCTTATACAAGGCAATGTTTGCCCATGCTAGGATGGCAATCTATCAATCCCTTTTGAAAAGACCTGCCGATGTGGATAGACACCCACTGCCATCTTGACGCCGCTGAATTCGGCGGCGAACAGGCGCAAGCCGCGGCAGCGGCGGCGCGGCAGGGTGTCGACTGGATCGTGATCCCGGCGGTCGAACGCGCCAATTTCGCCACGGTCGCAACGCTGGCGGGGCAACTGCCGAACTGCACTTATGCGCTCGGTATACATCCGCTCTACGTGCCGCAGGCCGAAGAAGCCGATTTGCTGGCGCTGCGCACGGCGATCGCCGCGGCAATGGCCGATTCGCGTTTTGTGGCGATAGGCGAAATCGGCCTCGATTTTTTTGTTCCCGGCATGGACAGCGGTCCCTTGCGCGAAAAGCAGGAGCATTTCTACGTCGAACAATTGAAGCTGGCGCGCGAATTCGACCTGCCGGTGCTGCTCCATGTGCGCCGCTCGCAGGACATCTTGCTCAAACATTTACGCCGGATCAAGGTGCAGGGCGGCATCGCCCACGCATTCAACGGCAGTTTCCAGCAGGCCGAAGCCTTCATCGGGCTTGGTTTCCGGCTCGGTTTCGGCGGCGCCATGACGTTTACCCGCGCGCTGCAGATCCGCCGGCTGGCGGTCCAGCTGCCGCTGGCAGCGCTGGTGCTGGAGACCGACGCTCCCGACATGTCGCCGGCCTGGCTGCATCCGGAAACCAACCGGCCTGAGCAGGTTCCCCGCATCGGCGCCATGCTGGCCGAGCTGCGCGGGATGGCGATACCTGAACTGGCACGGGCGACAGCGGACAACGCCCGCGCGGCTTTGCCGCGTTTGGCGGCGCTGGCTTAAACAGCACGCTGAGGGCATGCGCAGCGCCGTTATCGGTTTTGTCCTTGGTGTTGCTTTTTTGCAAATGCAGGCGGTATTGCCCGCAGCCTGGCCGCTGTGCGGCTTATTGGCCTTGGGACTAGTGTTGCTGGCGGCTGTCCACAAAATCCCTGATCCTTATTTCAGATCGGCTGCCTGTGTACTGGCCGGCGCCTTGTTTGGTTTTGCCTGGGCCGGATTGTTCGCCCACTATTATTTAAGACATGAATTGCCGCCGGCATGGGAAGGGCGCGATATCACCGTGATCGGTACGATCGACAGCTTGCCCTCTTATTCAGAGAGCGGCGTCCGGTTTACTTTTGCCGTGGAAAAAGTGCTGGATCAGGATGGCCAACCTCCACCCGTTCCGCAACGCCTGGCGCTGGGCTGGTACCAGGCGGACGAGGGCGAACAGCCACGGGTGCAGGCCGGCGCGCGCTGGCAGTTGACGGTGCGCCTGAAGCGTCCCCACGGCAACGCCAATCCCCACGGCTTCGACTATGAAGCATGGCTGCTGGAACGCAAGCTGCGCGCCACCGGCTACGTCCGTGCCGATCAGCAGAACCGGCTGCTGCAGGCGTTTGTGTTCAGTCCGGGCAACGTGGTCGAAGTGCTGCGCAGCGGCCTGCGAGAACGGATCTTGCAAGCCTTGCCCGAACATCGCTATGCCGGCGTGCTGGTGGCGCTGGCGGTGGGCGACCAGCGCGCCATAGAACAACCCGACTGGGAAGTGTTCAACCGCACCGGCATCAGCCACCTGGTGGCCATTTCCGGCCTGCACATCACGATGATTGCCGGCATGTTCGCGGTCATCACGGCAGCGTTGTGGCGCCGTTCCTTTTTTACCGGAGCGGCTTTGCCGCTACTGCTGCCGGCGCAAAAAGCGGCGGCGCTGGGCGGCGCGCTGGCGGCTCTGTGCTATGTCGCGCTGGCCGGGTTCGGCATTCCCGCGCAGCGCACCTTGTACATGCTGCTGGTGGTGGCGCTGGCTTTGTGGAGTGGGCGCATCACCAGTGTCACGCATGTGTTGTGCGCGGCGCTGGCGGCGGTCTTGCTGGCCGATCCGTGGGCGTTGCTGTGGCCGGGATTCTGGCTGTCTTTCTGCGCGGTCGGCGTGATCATCTACACCAGCGCCGGCCGCAGCCTGGCCGCTGCGGTCGAGAACCAGTCGCTGCCGGCGCGCTGGCGGCAAGGCTTGAAGGCGGCCGGCTCTACCCAATATGCGGTGACCATCGGCTTGCTGCCGCTGACGGCCTTGCTGTTCGGCCGCGTCTCGCTGATCGGCCCGCTCGCCAATGCGCTGGCGATTCCGCTGATCGGGCTGGCGGTGACGCCGCTGACCTTGATCGCCGGCGTGCTGCCGGCGCCGCTGTCGACCTGGCTGTGGCGCGGCGCCCATGTCCTGGTGGAGCAGCTGGCGCTTTTCCTGAACTGGCTGAGCCTGCTGCCGTTTGCGGTGTGGCAGGCGCCGCTGCCGCAAGCGTGGACTTTTGCGCTGGCGCTGCTGGCCACCCTCTGGCTGCTGGCGCCGCGCGGATGGCCGCTACGCTGGCTGGCGCTGGCCGGCTGGCTGCCGCTGCTGCTGGATCACGGCAATCGTCCCGCTCCCGGTGAGATGTGGGTCACGGCGCTCGATGTCGGGCAAGGCATGGCGGTATTGGTGGAGACCGCCGAGCACCGTTTGCTGTACGACAGCGGGCCCTATTATTCGCCGGCATCGGATGCCGGCAGCCGCATCATCGTTCCTTACCTGAGGGCGCGCGGCATCGCTGCGCTGGATGTGTTGCTGGTGTCGCATGCCGACAATGATCATTCCGGTGGAGCCCTGTCGGTCATGGGCAGCATCGAGGTGGCCAAGGTATATTCCTCGCTGGCGCCGGACCACGTTATCGCCAGGGCCGCGGCCGTTCATGAGCGTTGCCATGACGGCCAGGCGTGGCAGTGGGGCAGTGTGAAATTCGAAATACTGTATCCTGATCTTGAGCAGTATCCGGGATCGGCTGCTGCGAAAGCCAAGGCGAATACGGTCAGCTGCACCCTCAAGATCAGCCACGGTCAGCATACGGTGTTACTGCCGGGCGATATCGAGGCGGCGCAGGAAAAACAGCTGCTCGCCAGCCATGCCGGTCAACTGAAATCGACCGTACTGCTGGCGCCGCATCATGGCAGCGGCACTTCGTCGACAGCCGCGTTCCTGGCCGCCGTCGATCCGCAAATCGTCCTGTTCCAGGTCGGCTACCGCAACCGTTTCCGCCATCCGAAACAGCAAATCCTGGAGCGTTACCAGGCATTGGGAAGCACAAATCTGCGCAGCGATACAGACGGCGCAATTTTGCTGAAATTCGGCGATACCATCAGCGTCGATACATACAGGAGCCAGCATCGGCGCTACTGGTACGGCCGCTGACCTGTCCGGCAAAACGGGAATTCCATGCCGGCAGTTTTCCTCCCGTCCTGAGCGCCGGCTCTAAAATTCCCTTTGGAACATGGCTGCTTTCGGTTTTAAATGGGACCCCATCAAGACAGGTTTTCTGTTTTATTCATGAAACACGCTATGCACCCGATTTTGCACTTCATCCACGGCAACAGTTTTCCGACGGGGACTTACCGCCAGTTCCTTGACTTCCTCGGCCACGACTACGACGTGCGTTCGCTCGACATCCACGCCCATAATCCCCAATACCCGGTCACCGACGGCTGGCCGGCGCTGGTGCAGGAGCTGATCGACGAGCTGGCGGCGCGTTACGCCGAGCCGGTGATCCTGGTCGGGCACTCGATGGGCGGCGGCCTGGCGTTGCTGGCGGCGCAGCAGCGCCCGGACCTGGTCAGCTGCGTGGTGATGCTGGACACGCCGGTGGTGGTCGGCTGGCGCGCCAGCCTGCTGCGCGGGGCCAAGGCGCTGGGGCTGGACAAGCGGGTCTCGCAAGCGCGGTTTTCGGTGAAGCGGCGCAACCTGTGGCCCAGCGCGGAGGCTGCCTACCAGCATTTCGCCGGCAAGCAGGTATTCGCCAACTGGGCGCCGGAAGTCTTGCGCGACTACATTACCTACGGGTTGGAAGAAGAGCAGGGCAATGTGGTCCTGCGTTTCCGGCGCGATATCGAAACCGCCGTCTACCGGACCCTGCCGCACGACATGGGCAATGTGTTGAAAGGCGGTTTTCCGGTGCCTATCGGTTTTGTCGGCGGCGTCGATTCGGTCGAATGCCGGCAGGCTGGACTGGATGCCACCAAACGCTTGGTGGGCAAATATTTCAGGCAAATTCCCGGCGGCCACCTGTTTCCGATGGAAACACCGGAACTGGCGGCGGCCACTACGCGTCAGATGATCCAAGCCCTGCTAGGACAGCGGGCTCCCGGGCCGTCGATTCGTAACAATTCGTAGCCATTCGAGGTCCGATCCCCGGCATGTTGTAGGATACAGGGCTATTTCCCTCGAATATTGCTATGTCATCAACAAAGAAAACCCAGCAAGACGCAAACAAGCCCGGAAACAAGTCCCGCTCTGGCCAGGCCCGTAAGAACGGCAAGGGCAGCGTGGCGCATGCGCTGCTGCTGACCATCGGCGGCCTGGTCCTGGCCGGTGTGGTGATAGTCGGTTTGCTGGTGACATATGCGCTGGTGGTGATGACGCCGCAACTGCCGGCACTGGACGCAATCACCGACTACAGACCGAAGGTGCCGCTGCGCATCTACACCGCCGACCACGTCCTGATCGGCGAGTTCGGCGAGGAGCGGCGCAGCCTGGTCAAGCTGGACGACATTCCGGCCGACATGAAGAATGCGGTGCTGGCGATCGAAGATGCGCGTTTCTACCAGCATGGCGGCATCGACGTCATCGGCATCCTGCGCGCCGGCCTGGCCGACATCATGCACGGCGGCGCTTCGCAAGGCGCCAGCACCATCACCATGCAGGTGGCGCGCAACGTTTTCCTGTCCAGCGAAAAAACCTACTCCCGCAAGATCTATGAAATCCTGCTGGCCTACAAGATCGAGACGGCGCTGAGCAAGGACCAGATCCTGGAGGTCTACATGAACCAGATCTACCTGGGGCAGCGCTCGTTTGGTTTCGCCGCCGCCGCGCGCACTTATTTCGGCAAGGACCTGAAGGACATCACGCTGGCGCAGGCGGCGATGCTGGCCGGTTTGCCGAAAGCGCCTTCGGCCTACAACCCGGTGGTCAATCCGAAGCGCGCCCGGGTGCGCCAGGAATACATCCTGAAACGCATGCGCGACCTTGAGTTCATCACCCAGGAACAGTACGACCAGGCCATCGCGGAAGATATCCAGGTCAAGACCAAGGGCAACAACTACAGCGTGCATGCCGAGTACGCCATCGAAATGGTGCGGCAGATGCTGTACGCGCAATTCAAGGAAGACACTTACACACGCGGCTTGAGCGTGACTACCACCCTCAATGCCGCCGACCAGCAAGCGGCATATGACGCGGTACGCAAAGGCGTGATGGATTACGACCGCCGCCACGGCTACCGCGGACCGGAGGCGACCATCGAGCTGCCGGCCGGCGGCGACGAGCGCGACCAGGCCATCGAAGACGCCCTGCAAGACAAGCCCGACAATGACGACATCGTGCCGGCCGTGGTGTTGAGCGCCGATCCCAAGCAGGTGCAGGCAATGCTGCGCAACGATACCGCGGTCACCATCAGCGGCGAAGGCTTGCGCCTTGCCGCCTCGGCCCTGAGTGCGAAAGCCGGCAAGAACCTGAAGATCCAGAAGGGTTCGGTGATCCGCGTCATCAATACCGCCAAAGGCTGGCAGATCACCCAGCTGCCGCAGGTCGAAGCCACCATGGTGTCGCTGACGCCGCAGACCGGCGCCATCCGTTCCCTGGTCGGCGGTTTCGATTTCAACCAGAATAAATTCAACCACGTCACCCAGGCCTGGCGCCAGCCCGGTTCGACTTTCAAGCCGTTCATCTATTCGGCCGCGCTGGAAAAGGGTTTCGGCCCGGCTTCCATCATCAACGACGCCCCGGTGTCTTTCCCCGGCGCGCCTGGCCAGGGACCATGGGAACCGAAGGACGACGACCAGCCTGACGGCCCGATGCCGCTACGCACCGGCTTGCAGCGTTCGAAGAACCTGGTATCGATCCGCCTGCTGGATGCGATCGGCGTCAAGTACGCCCAGGAATTCGTCACCAGCCATTTCGGTTTCGATCTCGACAAGACGCCGCCTTACCTGCCTTTGGCCTTGGGCGCGGGGCAGGTGACGCCGCTGCAGCTGGTCGGCGCCTATGCGGTGCTGGCGAACGGCGGCTACCGCGTCAATCCTTACCTGATTTCGCAAGTGACCGATTCGCGCGGCGCCGTGTTGTCCAAGGTCGAGCCGCAGGTCGCCGGCCAGAACGCAACGCGGGTGCTGGATGCGCGCAACAGCTACATCATGACCAGCCTACTGCAATCGGTGGCGCAGCGCGGCACCGGCGCCGGCACAAATATACTGCGCCGCACCGACTTGGCCGGCAAGACCGGCACCACCAACGATGCCTTCGACGGCTGGTTCGCCGGTTACCAGAACAGCCTGGTGGCGGTGGCCTGGATGGGCTACGACCAGCCGAAGAGCCTGGGCAGCCGCGAATTCGGCGCGCAGCTGGCGCTGCCGATCTGGACCGAGTACATGGGCCGCGCCTTGCGCGGCGTGCCGGAATATCAGATGCCTATGCCGTCCGGCGTCACTACCATCAACAATGAGTTTTACTTCGACAATTTCACGCCGGGCAACGGCTTCATCGCTTCGCTTGGACTGGGCGCCGGCGCCAGCGGAGCGCCGGTGGAAATCGGTCCGGACGGGACCCCTGTTCCTGCGCCTGTGCCGCAAACCAATCCGCAGGAAGACGAGAAGCAGAACATTCTCAAGTTATTCAGTGGTCATTGAACCTGTATCAAGATTCGAGTAAAGAAAACCGGCAATGCCCGTTAAGGGCATCGCCGGTTTTTTTTGAGGAGCAGCAAGTCGGCGGATCATTGTCTACTGCAACCATGCGCGTTGCAGGATCTGCTGCTGCAGATGTGCCGCGGCCAAGGTTCCATAGACGCGTCCGCCCATCGCTTCGCTGCGGCTGGCGATGAAAGCGTCGGCGATGACCGCCGGCGCGTGCTGCAGCATCAAGGCGCCCTGGACCGTCAGCACCAAGCGCTGCACGAAACGGCGCCCCAGCATCTCGCGCTGTTCGGCCGGCGCCGCCAGGTCTTTCTGCAGATCGTCCAGCATCCCGCGCAGGCCGGGGTGGTCGCACGCAGTTTCGGCCAGTTGCGCCAGCAGCAAGCCGAAACCGGCCGGCTCGCGTTCAATTGCGCGCAGCACGTCCAGGCACATGACGTTGCCCGAACCTTCCCAAATCGAATTGACCGGCGCTTCGCGGTAAAAGCGCGCCATCGGGCCGGTTTCGACATAGCCGTTGCCGCCCCAGATTTCCATGCATTCGCCGCTGAATTCCAGCGCCCGCTTGCAGACCCAGAACTTGGCGGCGGGCGTGACGATGCGGCGCCAGGCGCGCTGCAGCGGATCGTCCGGATGTTCGAAAGCGCTGGCCAGCTGCAGCATCAGCAGCGTCGCCGCTTCGCTTTCCAAAGCGAGGTCGGACAAGACGTTTTGCATCAGCGGCTGCTCTGCCAGATTACGGCCGAAGGCGCTGCGGTGGCGCGCATGATGCAGCGCTTGCACCAGCGCCTGGCGCATCAGGCCGGCGGAACCGATGACGCAATCGAGGCGGGTGTGGTTAGCCATTTCGATGATGGTCGGGATGCCGCGGCCTTCGTCGCCGACCATGATGCCGAAGGCTTCCCGGAATTCCACCTCGCTGCTGGAATTGGAACGGTTGCCCAGCTTGTCTTTCAAGCGCTGGATCTGCACCGGGTTCTTGCTGCCGTCGGGCCGCCAGCGCGGCACGAAAAAGCAGCTCAGGCCCATCTCGGTACGCGCCAGCACCATATGCGCATCGCACATCGGCGCCGAGAAAAACCATTTGTGGCCGGTCAGCAGGTAACCGGCGCCGCGTCCGCCGCCGCCCTCCAGCGGGATGGCCGTGGTGGTATTGCTGCGGACATCGGAGCCGCCTTGTTTTTCCGTCATGCCCATGCCGAGCAGGATCGAGTTCTTGTGTTCCAGCGCCAGGTCGCGGCTGTCATGTTCACATGACAACAGTTTTGCCTGCAAGGCTGCAAACAAGGCCGGTTCCTGCTGCAGCACCGGGATCGAGGCGAAAGTCATGGTGGTAGGGCAGAGCGATCCGGCTTCCAGCTGGGCGTGCAGGAAATAACCGGCGGCGCGCGCCACGTGGCTGCCGCTTTGCGGTTTGATCCAGGGCAGGGCATGCAGGCCTTCGCGGCGCAGCATGCCTAGCAGGGCATGCCAGGCCGGATGGAATTCGACGGCGTCGATGCGGTTGCCGAGGCGGTCGAAGGTGTTCAGTTCGGGCTGGTGGCGGTTGGCCAGTTCCGCCAGCTGCCAGCTTTCCTTGCTGCCGAGTTCGGCGCCGTAGCGCGCCAGCTGCTCGGCGCGCCATTGTCCATGCAGGCGCTGCACGCCTGCCTGCAGGATGGTGTCGTCCAGGTACAGGTTGTTGCCATACAGTTCAGGCACCTGGTTGGTGACTTCGTGGGTCTGCCCTTGCATGAGTGATCTCCTGATTTTATGGGGCCGTATTGCTTGGCTTTACCTCGACTTTACCCCTTGCTCCGGATCTCTGGAAGGTGTTGTCAGGCAATTATCTAGAGCGCCGCTTCAGTCGGCGCTTCCCCAATGAAAGGCCGGCAAGTTTAAAAACTGTGCTGGCTTCGTCTGTCAGGTAAAATGCTGTCTGTATTTCACAATTTGCTTTCACAACTTGCTGCCCCTATCCGCTGCCTATGTCCTACCAAGTTCTCGCCCGTAAATATCGCCCCAGAAGCTTCGATACGCTGGTCGGCCAGGAACACGTCGTAAGGGCCTTGACGCACGCCTTGGAGCAACAGCGCCTGCATCACGCCTACCTGTTCACCGGCACCCGCGGCGTCGGCAAGACCACCTTGTCGCGGATCCTGGCGAAATCGCTGAATTGCATCGGCGCCGACGGCAACGGCGGCATCACCGCGACGCCGTGCGGCGTGTGCGAAGCGTGCGTGGCGATCGACGCCGGGCGCTTTGTCGACTATATCGAGATGGACGCGGCCTCGAACCGCGGCGTCGACGAAATGGCGCAGTTGCTGGAACAGGCTGTGTATGCGCCGTCCAATGCGCGCTTCAAGGTCTACATGATCGACGAAGTGCACATGCTCACCAACCACGCCTTCAACTCGATGCTGAAGACGCTGGAAGAGCCGCCCGACCATGTCAAGTTCATCCTGGCCACCACCGATCCGCAAAAAATCCCGGTGACGGTGCTGTCGCGCTGCCTGCAGTTCAACCTCAAGCAGATGCCGCCCGGCCATATCATCAGCCACCTGGACAATATCCTGGGCCAGGAACAGATCGAATTCGAAACCCCGGCTCTGCGCTTGCTGGCGCAAGGCGCCCATGGTTCGATGCGCGATGCATTGTCGCTGACCGACCAGGCGATCGCCTATGCCGCCGGCAAGGTGACCCTGGAAGCAGTGCAGGGCATGCTGGGCGCGCTCGACCAGTCCTACCTGATCCGCGTGCTGGACGCGCTCGCCGCCAAAGACGGCCCCGGCTTGCTGGCAGTGGCCGACGACATGGCCAGCCGCAGCCTGTCGTACAGCGCGGCGTTGCAAGACCTGGGCACTTTGCTGCATCGGGTAGCGCTGGCGCAAAGCGTGCCGGCAGCCCTGGCCGACGATTTGCCGGAACGCGAAGAAGTGATCCGGCTGTCGGCCTTGTTCGATGCCGAAGAAATACAACTGTTTTACCAGATCGCCGTACACGGCCGCAATGAACTCGGCCTGGCACCGGACGAATACGCCGGTTTCTCGATGACCCTGCTGCGCATGCTGGCGTTCCGCCCGCAAGCCGACGGCAGCGTCGTGGCGCCGCCGCCGGTCAGCCGCCCGCGGCCGCAGGCCAGCGCTATACCGACTGCAGCGGCCCCCGCATCGAGGCCGGCGCCGCCAGCCCAGGCGGCGCCAACCGCCGCCCGCCTGAGCAGCGCGCCGCCGACGCTCAGCACCAGCGCGCCAGTTGCACCTCTTGCGCCTCCCGCCGGCAACGGCGCCATGAGTCCGGCCCGGGCTGCGCTGGAAGCTGCGCGCGCCGCGTCTTCCCGTAAGGGCGGCGCACCGGCGCGGCCGCAGCCAAGCCAGGCGCCGGCAGCGCCGGTCAGCCAGCCAGCCGCGGCGGCCGTAGCGGACGCCAAACCGGCGGCGCCGGCTTATGTGCAGCAAGCGCCGCAGAATTCCTCTGTGCCGCCTTGGGAAGAAGAGATCCCGCTGCCCATGGATTTGCCGGACACCGAATTTTCCAGTTCGGCGGCTGAAAAAAAAACTGAGTCGCGAACTGAGTCACGAACTGAGTCATATTCACAGCCAGCCCCGTCGCGCCCAGCTGCCGCCAACGGCGCAGTGAGCAATGGCCGCCAGCCCGCGCGCCCCGAACCTGTGGTGCAACAGCCGGCCGCTGCGCCAGAGCCGTTGCCGCCGCTGGTGCTGCAACCCGATCCGAACCTGGGCTGGGACGGCAACTGGCCGTTGCTGGCGTCCACCCTGGCGGTGCGCGGCGTAGCGCATCAGCTGGCGCAGCAGAGCGAACTGGTCAAGTCCGACAGCAGCGGTCCGGCGGCCCAGTTCCATCTGCGGATTCCGTTCGATACCTTGCGTTCGGCCGGCAGTGTTGATAAGTTGGAGGTCGCGCTGAGCGAGCATTTCGGCCGCCCGGTCAAGGTGGAAACCGAACTCGGCACGGTGCGTCATACCGCCAACGCGCAGATGCTGGCGGCGCAGGCGGAGCGCCAGCGCCTGGCGGAACTGACCGCGCAGAGCGATCCCTTCATCCAGAGCATGATGCGTGAATTCGGCGCCTCGATCGTGCCGGGATCGATCAAGCCCCTGGGCTGAAGCAGCAGGAAACAATGCGGGCCGGCGTGAGCCTGGCCGCCGTTTGAAATACCAGTCAAATTATCTGTTTTTATAGGAGAAGCACCATGATGAAGGGCCAACTGGCAGGGCTGATGAAACAAGCCCAGGCAATGCAGGACAACATGAAGAAGATGCAAGACCAACTGGCCTTGATCGAAGTCGAAGGCGAGTCGGGCGCGGGCCTGGTGAAAGTCGTGATGACTTGCAAGAACGCGGTCAAGCGCGTGGCGATCGACGCTTCGCTGCTGGCTGACGACAAGGACATGCTGGAAGACCTAGTAGCGGCTGCTTTCAACGATGCAGTGCGCAAGGCTGAAGCGCTGTCGGCGGAAAAGATGTCGGGCCTGACCGCTGGCATGCCTGCCGGCTTCAAGCTGCCATTCTGATCAACCGTATTTATAAGCGCTGCACGACGTGTATAACCTGATGCAGGGCCAGCCGTGAAAATTCCTTCCAGTCTTACCTTGCTCACCGAAGCCTTGCGTCATCTGCCCGGCGTCGGTCCCAAGTCGGCACAGCGCATGGCTTACCACTTGCTGCAGCATGACCGCGACGGTGCGGCCTTGCTGGGGCGGGCGCTGACCCAGGCGGTCGACCAGATCCGCCACTGCGCAATGTGCAATACCTTCACCGAGAACGAGGTATGCGAAACCTGCCTCGATCCGGAGCGCGATCCGAGTTTGCTGTGCGTGGTGGAAACGCCTACCGATCAGCTGATGATCGAGCAGACCCTGACTTTCAAGGGTTTGTATTTTGTGCTGATGGGACGCTTGTCGCCGCTGGATGGCATCGGTCCCAAGGACATCCAGCTGGAGAAGCTGATCGGCCGCGCCACCGACGGCGTCGTCAAGGAAGTGGTGCTGGCTACCAATTTCACCAACGAAGGCGAAGCCACCGCCCATTACATCAGCGAAACCATGAAAGCCCGCGGCCTGCAGGTCAGCCGACTGGCGCGCGGCGTGCCGGTGGGCGGCGAGCTCGAATATGTCGACGCCGGCACCATCGCGCGCGCGATGCTGGACCGGCGCGCAACCTGACAGACCGGAGCGCCATGCCAAAAAAACATAGCAGTAGTCCGAGTTAATTTCGCTCGGGCAGTATTATCATGGAAGACTAGTAACCAGTTTCGAGACAGCCGCGCCAAGACGGCAAAGAAAACAACCATTGCAAACAAAAACAGCAGTGAAATAACCCTGGATATACGAGGAGACAATATGAAATTCAGCTGGAAGCAGTTCGGCATCGCCCTTTGCCTGTTCTTGGCGGGGTACTTTACCTTCAATGGCAAGTTGTTTGCGCAGACCCCCGAGAAAACCAAAGTGGCGATCGCCGTGGGCGGCAAGAACCTGTTTTATTACCTGCCGCTGACAATCGCCGAGCAGCTCGGTTACTTCAAGGATGAAGGCCTGGATGTCACGATTTCCGATTTCGCCGGCGGCGCCAAGGCGTTGCAGGCGCTGGTCGGCGGCAGCGCCGACGTGGTTTCGGGCGCATTCGAGCACACCATCAGCATGCAAGCCAAGAACCAGCATATCGTCGCCTTTGTATTGCAAGGCAGGGCGCCGCAGATCGTCATGGGCGTGTCCAACAAGACCATGCCTAACTACAAGTCGATCGCCGACCTGAAAGGCAAGAAGATCGGCGTCACCGCGCCGGGTTCCTCGACCAGCATGATGTCCAATTTCGTGCTGGCCAAGGGCGGCCTGAAGCCGACCGACGTTTCTTACATCGGCGTCGGCGCTTCGGCAGGCGCCTTGTCGGCATTGCGTTCCGGCTCGATCGACGTGATCGCCAACCTCGATCCGCTGATCACCATGATGCAGCAGAATAACGAGATCAGGATCATCGCCGATACGCGCACCCTGAAGGACACCAATGCCGTATTCGGCGGCCCGATGCCGGCGGCCACCTTGTACGCCTCGGCCGACTTCATCAAGAAATATCCGAACACTACGCAGGCCTTGACCAACGCCATGGTGCGCGCGCTGAAATGGCTGCAGAAAGCTGGTCCGTCCGACATCGTCAAGACAGTACCGGAAAGCTACCAGCTGGGCGACCGCGCCCTGTACATCGAAGCCTTCATGAAAGTGCGTGAAGCGATTTCGCCGGACGGCACCATTCCTGACGCCGGGCCGCAAGTCGCGCTGCGTACCTTGCAGGCGTTCGATCCCGACCTGGCCGGCAAGAACATCGACCTGTCGCAAACTTATACCAACGAGTTTGTAAAGAAAGCCAACGCCAAGTACAAGTAGGACGGGCAGGTTTGCCCGCGCGTGATTTCCGCTATCACGCTGGTTCCGGCAGCGTGCGGGCAGGATGCCCGCCCTGCCGGATAACAAAAACAGGCCAATCCCGACTCCCATGACTCCAGCCCTTTTTCTCGACAACGTCAGCTGCACCTTCATCTCCAAGGATGACCGTTCCCAGCGTTATACCGCGGTGGCCGACACCAGCCTGTCGATTGCGCCGGGCGAATTCGTTTCCGTGGTCGGCCCGACCGGCTGCGGCAAATCGACCCTGCTCAACGTCGGCGCCGGCTTGCTGCAGCCGTCGACCGGCAGCGTCAAGGTGTTCGGCGAACCGCTGCTCGGCATCAACCGCCGCGCCGGCTACATGTTCCAGGCCGAAGCCTTGATGCCGTGGCGCAGCGCGCTGCAGAACGTGATCGCGGGCCTGCAATACCGGGAGACCGATGAAAGCAAGGCGCGCCAGCTCGGGGACGAGTGGCTGGCGCGGGTCGGCCTGCAAGGTTTCGGCGACCGCTATCCGCACCAGCTTTCGGGCGGTATGCGCAAGCGCGTAGCGCTGGCCCAGACCCTGATCCTCGATCCCGACATCATCCTGATGGACGAGCCGTTCTCGGCGCTCGATATCCAGACCAGGCAGCTGATGGAAAACGAAGTGCTGGAACTGTGGAGCGCCAAGCGCAAGGCGGTGCTGTTCATCACCCATGACCTGGACGAGGCGATCGCCATGTCGGACCGGGTGATCGTACTGTCGGCGGGACCCGGCACCCATCCGATCGGCGAATTCGTGATCGACCTGCCGCGGCCGCGCGACGTCGCGGAAATCCGCAGCGAGCCGCGTTTTGTGGAACTCCACCGGCAGATCTGGAGCGTGCTGCGCGACGAAGTGCTGAAGGGTTACCAGCAACAGAAAAAAGCCGCCTGAGGGCGGCACCGGGAAACAGGGATAAAACAAGATCATGTGGAAAACCATCAAGCCGAATTACAAGAACCTGCGCGTCTATCAAGTATTGGTGCTGCTGGTGTTTTTTCTCATCTGGCACCTGGCCACGCGCAATCCGCAGACTGCGTTTTTCTTTGGCGAACCGATCAAGGTGCTGCAGCGCATCTGGCAGTGGTTTACCGTCGGCAGCGGTTCGGTGGAAGTCGGTTTCGGCGACCACACCTGGTTCACCCTGACTTTTCCGGCGGAGATTTATTCGCACCTGCTGGTGACCCTGACCGAAACCATGCTGGCGTTCGGCATAGGCACGGTGCTCGGGCTCGGCGTCGGTTTGTGGCTGGCCCTGTCGCCGCTGACTTCGGCCATTCTCGATCCCTACATCAAGGCGTCCAACGCTATGCCGCGCGTGATCCTGGCGCCGATTTTTGCGATGTGGTTCGGGCTCGGCATCTGGTCCAAGGTGGCGCTGGCGGTGACGCTGGTGTTCTTCATCGTGTTCTTCAACGTCTACCAGGGCGTCAAGGAAGTCAGCCCGGTGGTGCTGGCCAATGCCCGCATGCTGGGCGCCAACCAGCGCCAGCTGCTGCGCACGGTGTACCTGCCGTCGGCCACTTCCTGGGTGTTTTCCAGCCTGCATACGTCGGTCGGCCTGGCTTTTGTCGGCGTCATCGTCGGTGAATATCTCGGCTCGGCGCGCGGTGTCGGTTACCTGATCCTGCAGGCCGAAGGCAGTTTCGACATCAATACCGTGTTTGCCGGCATCCTGGTGTTGACGGCATTTGCGCTGGTGCTAGATACCGTGGTGGGTATGATAGAAAAACGCCTGATGAAATGGCAGCCCAAGAGCGGCGAGACCGAGCGTTTGTAAGGCGCGCCATGGCCGCTTTTATGGCCACGGCGGCGTTATCGGTCAGCTGCGTTTGAAGGTGTCCACCGCGCGCCGTCCAATGGCCGGATCGTCGGTGAAGAAACCGTCGATGCCTGCCTTCAGGTAAGCCTGGATTTCCGCCACCAGGCCATCCGGATTACGGGTGGCGGCTGGCGCATTGCTTTTCAGGCTGGCCGGCAGGAAGGTGTTTTCCGGCCGGAAGGTGTAGGGATGCACCCGCAAGCCGGCGGCATGGGCGTTGCTGACCAGTGCGGTGGGCTGGCCCAGGTTGCCGCTGCTGTCTTGCGGGATGATGCTTAGCTTGTTAGGGCCGACGCCATCGGCATAAGCCGCCACTTCCTTCATTCCCTCAACAGTCATCAGGTCGCCGTAAGTCCGTTTGCTGCCGGCCAGCACAAAATCGGGCGGCTGCGCCTTGCCGTCGTCCATCAGCTGGACCAGCCGGTAGGTCGGATGATTCTTGCCGATCTTGCCGCGCAGGGTTTTCAGGTTGGCGGTTTCAAACGACTGGATGAAAATCACGGCGCGCTTGGCGCTGTAATCGTCTTGCGCCAATACCGTCAACAGGCGGTCTTCCAGCGGCAGGCCGATCGACTGGAAATAACTCGGATGCTTGGTTTCCGGGTAAAGGTGGATGGTGCGGCCGGTCTTGGCCGACATGCTCTTGGCCAAGGCGATGATCTCGGGCAGG
>NZ_JAQGLV010000142.1 GCF_028292705.1 Collimonas fungivorans
TTGCCGGCCAGCCAGGCGCCCAGGTAATGGATGCCGACGTTGATGTTGTAGCGCAGGCCGGCTTCGGTGATCGGCGCTTCCGGCTTGAAGTCGAGCAGGTCGGCGGCGCTGACGTTGACGTCTTCGCGCTGCTTGCTGATCTGGTTCGGCTTGTCGCCCAATACCTTCTTGAATTCGGTCATGGCCAGTTCAACCAGGCCCGGATGGGCCACCCAGCCGCCGTCGTAGCCGTCGGTGGCGTCGCGCGCCTTGTCGACGCGCACGCCGCCCATGGCGATGTCGTTCTTTTCCGGATCGTTCTTGATCGGGATCAGCGCGGCCATGCCGCCGATCGCCGGCGCATTGCGCTTGTGGCAGGTCTTCAGCAACAGCAAGGCATACGAACGCATGAACGGCGCGGTCATGGTGACCTTGGCGCGGTCGGCCAGGCAGAAGTCCTTGTCCAGCTTGAACTTCTTGATGCACGAGAAGATGTAATCCCAGCGGCCGGCGTTCAGGCCAGAGCTATGCTCGCGCAGTTCGTACAGGATCTCGTCCATTTCGAAAGCGGCCAGGATGGTTTCGATCAGGACTGTCGCCTTGATCGTGCCTTGCGGCAGGCCGAGTTCGTCCTGGGTCATCACGAAAATATCGTTCCACAGCCGCGCTTCCAGGTGCGATTCCAGCTTCGGCAGGTAAAAATACGGGCCGGCGCCGCGCGCCAGTTGTTCCTTGGCGTTGTGGAACATGAACAGGGCGAAATCGAAAATGCCGCCGGAGACGCGCTTGCCGTCGATCAGCACATGTTTTTCATCCAGGTGCCAGCCGCGCGGACGAACCACCAGGGTGGCTATCTTGTCGTTGAGTTTGTAGGACTTGCCGTTCTGTTCCAGCGAAATCGTCTTGCGGATAGCGTCGCGCAGGTTGATCTGGCCGGTGATCTGGTTATCCCATACCGGCGAGTTCGAATCCTCGAAGTCGGTCATGTAGGCGTCGGCGCCCGAGTTGAAGGCGTTGATCACCATCTTGCGCTCGACCGGGCCGGTGATTTCGACGCGGCGGCATTCCAGCGCGGCCGGGATCGGCGCGATCTTCCAGTCGCCGCTGCGGATGTGCGCGGTTTCAGGCAGGAAGTCAGGACGCTCGCCGGCATCCAGGCGCGTGGCGCGCTCGACCCGCACTGCCAGCAATTCCTGACGGCGCGTTTCGAATGCGCGGCTCAGCTTGACGACCAGCGCCAGCGCTTCGGGGGTCAGAATCTCCGCGTATCCGGCGCCGATGGCGCCGTTGATTTCCATACCGGCGGGCAGTGTCAGTTGAGTCATGCTTTACTCCTGTTGGTTCTATGAATTGATTGGTGTCTTGGGCCAAGCTTGCCGCACTAGCCATTGTGCAGCGCTACATTCTGTTTTTTACCATGCCGGATATGTTAAATCCTGAATGGCATTATCTAATTTTTACGCTATATAGTATATTTAAACCAAATCATCATAGGTGAAACGATTTATCATTTGATCTATGCGTTTTAGTCACAAGTGGGCATATTATAGCGCCAGTTACAACTCCGACTTCCAACAAACCGGTTCGGCGACATGGATCAATTCAAGCAGATTTCCACTTTTGTCGAGGTAGCCGCCAAGGGCAGCCTGTCCGCAGCTGCGCGCGCCGAAGGGATCGCCCCTGCCATGATCGGCAGGCGCCTGGATGCGTTAGAGGAACGCCTCGGTGTGAAGCTTTTGCAACGCACCACCCGCAAGATCGCATTGACCAACGAAGGCGAAGCCTTCCTGGAAGACTGCCAGCGCATCCTGTCCGACCTGGAAAACGCCGAATCGGCGGTCTCCGAGCGCAGCGCCCACGCCAGCGGCCATCTGCTGATTTCAGCGCCGGCCGGTTTCGGCCGGCAGCACGTAGCGCCGCTGATGCCCTCCTTTCTCACCGAGCACCGCGACGTCACCCTCACCCTCAACCTGAACGACCGCGTGGTCGACCTGATCGGCGAAGGCATAGACGTGGCGATCCGCATTGCGTCGCTGTCGGACTCGTCGCTGGTCGGCGCCAAGCTGGCCGACAACAAGCGCATCGTGGTGGCCTCGCCGGCCTATATCAAACGGCACGGCAAGCCGCGCACCGTCGACGACCTGCAAAAGCACAATTGCCTGGCGATCAGCAGCGAAGGCAGCCAGCGCGGCTGGAGCTTCCGCCAGAACGGCAAGATCGTCACCGTCAGGGTCGCCGGCAACATGGTCTGCAACGACGGCCAGGTGCTGCACGACTGGGCACTGGCCGGCAAGGGACTGGCCTGGCGCTCGATGTGGGAAGTCGGCAGCGAGATCGAATCCGGCAAGCTGGTCACGGTGCTGGATGAATTCGCCGCCCCCGGTAACGATATCTACGCGGTGTTTGCGCAGCGCCGCCACCTGCCCTTGCGGATCCGGGTATTCGTCGATTTCCTGCGGCGCGCCTATGCCCAGCCGGATTACTGGCGCCACGGCTGAAACCACGGCCCCTCAGGGCCGGTTAACATTTCTTGCTTTTGGAAAATTGGTATATAATCATGCCCAGCTGCACGGCCATTCGCGTGCAGCGCCCTCTCAAAGGGGAGTAGCTCCTGAATATTGCATGACGCGTAGCTTTATAGGCCGTCCCAATGTTTTGCAAGGTAGTCGTCATCACGGAACAGGCATATCGCCTGCGCCCGGTTACCCTGGCAGCATCGCTGTTGAGCAAGACCTTTGTCAGCATGGATTCCATGCAGGCAATGTGTCGCTTATTTTATCTAAATGAGCTCCTCGCTACTCCTGCTGTTATCCACGCTTGAGGTTATTCGTTAACCCTGTTGGAGACTTTATGGATTTTTCTGGTTTACTCTCAATGCTAGGCATGGCCGACTGGAATGCCGGCGCTTTTTTCGCCGCGCTGCTGGCTATCGTCGTCATTGATCTCGTGCTGGCTGGCGACAACGCCATCGTGATTGCGATGGCGGCCCGCAGCCTGCCCGACCACCTGCGCCGCAAGGCCATCCTGTGGGGTACCGCGGGTGCGGTCATCACTCGCGTACTGATGACTATCGGCGTGGTGTGGCTGCTCAAGATCCCAGGCCTGCTGCTGGTCGGCGGCCTCGCCCTGCTGTGGATCGCCTACCGCCTGCTGACCCAGTCGGATGACGGCGAAGCGCACGGCGTGAAAGCCACCACCATGGCAGCCGCGCTGAAAACCATCATCATCGCCGACACCGTGATGGGCATCGACAACGTGCTGGGCGTGGCCGGCGCCGCCAAGGGCAGCATGGCGCTGGTGATCATCGGCTTGCTGATTTCTGTGCCTATCATGGTCTGGGGTTCGACCCTGGCGCTGAAGCTGATCGAACGCTTCCCGCTGACGATCTTCATCGGCGCCGCGATCCTGGTCTACACTGCGATGCACATGATTGTCACCGAACCGGTCCTGCAACCGTTCTGGGACAGCCTGCCGGGCCTTAACTATGCTGCTTACGTGATTGGTTTTGTGGTCGTGCTGGGCGGCGGCTGGCTGGTTTCGAAACGGCGCGACGGCGCCAAGGTTGCCGAGTGATATAGAAAAATGCGATGTAAAAGCCCCGCCGGTCAGGCGGGGCTTTTTTTTCGGCTCAGGATTGTGCGTTCAATATCCGCTGGTGGAAAGCCAGGTGGTCTTCGACCATGGTCGAAATGAAATAATAGCCATGGTCATAAGCGTCATGACGGCGCAGCGTCAGCTTCTGCCCTGCCTGCGCGCAAGCTGCTTCAAACCGTTCCGGCAATAACTGCTCGGCCAGGAATTTATCTCCCATGCCCTGGTCAATCAAGATCTCTTGCGGAAACGGCTGCGGCAAGTTCAGCATCAGCTGCGTCGCATCGTAATCCTGCCATGTCGCCGGGTCCGGCCCCAGGTAATTGCCGAACGCTTTTTGCCCCCATGGACAGTGGCTGGGCGCGGCAATCGGCGCAAACGCCGACACCGAACGGAATACCTCCGGATTGCGCAAGGCCAGCACCAGCGCGCCATGGCCGCCCATGGAATGGCCGAAGATGCCGATATTGTCGGCTTGCGCCGGAAACTCCCGCACTATGGTTTGCCGCAGCTCATGCAGTATGTAAGAGTACATCCGGAAATGCGCGGCCCATGGCGCTTGCGTCGCATCCAGGTAAAAGCCGGCGCCGTTGCCGAAATCCCAGCTGGCGTCGGCGCCGGTGATGCCGGTGTCGCGCGGGCTGGTGTCCGGCGCCACCAGCATGATGCCGTGCTGCGCCGCATAGCGCTGGGCGCCGGCCTTGGTCATGAAAGTCTCTTCGGTGCACGTCAGGCCTGCCAGGTAAAACAGGACCGGCACCGGACCCGAGCGCGCTTGCGGCGGCTGGAACACGGAAAACCGCATGGGCAGACCGATCTCCGCCGAAGCGTGGCGGTAAAACCCTTGCGTGCCGCCGAAGCAGGCGTGTTCGCTGATCAGCTCCATCAGTAGATCACCACCGAACGTATCGATTCGCCGCTCTTCATCAGGTCGAAACCTTCATTGATGCGTTCCAGCGGCAGGCGATGCGTAATCAGGTCATCGATATTCAGCTTGCCTTCCATGTACCAGTCGACGATCTTGGGGACGTCGGTGCGGCCGCGCGCGCCGCCGAACGCCGAACCCTTCCAGACGCGCCCGGTCACCAGTTGGAACGGCCGCGTGCTGATTTCCTGGCCGGCAGCGGCGACGCCGATCACGATCGACTGGCCCCAGCCCTTGTGGCAGCACTCCAGCGCCTGGCGCATGGTGGTGGTGTTGCCTATGCACTCAAAACTGTAATCGGCGCCGCCGTCGGTCAGGCCGACGATGGCGTCGACCACGTTTTCGACTTCCTTGGCGTTGATGAAATGGGTCATGCCGAACTTGCGCGCCATCGCTTCGCGCGCCGGGTTGATGTCGACACCGATGATCTTGTCGGCGCCGACCATGCGCGCCGCCTGGATCACATTCAGGCCGATGCCGCCGAGGCCGAACACCACCACATTGGCGCCGGCTTCCACCTTGGCGGTGAACAGCACCGCGCCGACGCCGGTAGTGACGCCGCAGCCGATATAACAAACCTTGTCGAACGGCGCATCTTCGCGGATCTTGGCCAGGGCGATTTCCGGCACCACGATGTAGTTGGAGAAAGTCGAGGTACCCATGTAATGGAAGATCGGCTTGCCGTCGATCGAAAAGCGGCTGGTGGCGTCCGGCATCAGGCCGCGGCCCTGGGTCGAGCGGATCGACTGGCACAGGTTGGTTTTCTGCGACAGGCAGAATTTGCACTGGCGGCATTCCGGCGTATAGAGCGGAATCACGTGGTCGTTCTTTTTCAGGCTCTTGACGTCAGGCCCGACATCGACCACCACGCCGGCGCCTTCATGGCCCAGGATGGATGGGAAAATACCTTCCGGATCGGCGCCCGACAATGTGTAATAGTCGGTATGGCAGATGCCGGTAGCCTTGATCTCGACCAGTACTTCACCGGCACGCGGGCCGCCCAGTTCGACTTCTTCGATGGTCAGCGGCTGGCCGGCTTTCCATGCAATGGCTGCTTTGGTTTTCATGTGATGACCTTTACCAGAATGTGTTTGCAAATAAGGGATTATTCGATATCCGCGATAATCCTGCCAATTACTCGGCGTCGCGTATCTTGCTCAAAGCGTCATCAATGCGTTCGACGCCAATCACTTTCAAACCTTCGATCTCTTGCTTCGGCATGTTTGCCTTGGGAATCATGGCAATCGAAAATCCCAGCTTGGCGGCTTCGCGCAAACGCTCCTGGCCGCGCGGCGCCGGCCGGATCTCGCCCGCCAGGCCAACCTCGCCGAACACCACCAGCCCGCGCGGCAGCGGCCGATTGCGCATGGAGGAATTGATCGCCAGCAGCACCGCAAGGTCGGCCGCCGGTTCGGTGATCTTGACGCCGCCGACCGCGTTGATGAACACATCCTGGTCGAAGGCGGCAATGCCGGCATGGCGATGCAGCACCGCCAGCAGCATCGCCAGGCGGTTCTGCTCCAGCCCGACCGACAGCCGGCGCGCGTTCGGCACATGCGACGCATCGACCAGGGCCTGGATCTCGACCAGCAGCGGCCGCGTGCCCTCCTGCGTCACCATCACGCAGGAGCCGGGCACCTGGTTGTCGTGCTGCGACAGGAACAGCGCCGAAGGATTCGAGACGCCCTTCAATCCCTTTTCCGTCATGGCGAACACGCCGAGCTCGTTGACCGCGCCAAAGCGGTTCTTGAATGCGCGCACCAGGCGGAAGCTGGAATGGGTATCGCCTTCGAAATACAAGACCGTATCGACGATATGCTCCAGCACGCGCGGCCCTGCCAGCGCGCCTTCCTTGGTGACGTGGCCGACCATGATGATGGTGATGCCCGACTGCTTGGCGACCCGCGTCAGTTGCGCCGCGCATTCGCGCACCTGAGCCACCGAACCGGGCGCGGAACTGAGCGCATCCGAATAGACGGTCTGGATCGAGTCGATGACCGCCACTTCGGGCTTATGCTCGACCAGGGTGTTGAGGATTTTTTCCAGCTGGATTTCAGCCTGCAGCTTGAGATCCTTGGCGTCCACCGCCAGCCGTTTGGCGCGTAGGGCGATTTGCGCACCGGATTCTTCGCCGCTGACATACAGCACTTTTTTCAGCTTCGACAGGTTCGCCAGCGCCTGCAGCAGCAAGGTCGACTTACCGATGCCGGGATCGCCGCCGATCAGCACCACGCCGCCGGCCACCAGGCCGCCGCCCAGCACCCGGTCGAATTCCTCGATGCCGGTGCCGAAGCGCGGCACGTCGATTGCTTCGATGTCGGCCAGGGTCATCACCGGGGCGGTCTGCGCCAGGCCCTGGTGCTGGTTTGAAAAACGGTTGCCGACCGCCTCCACGATGGTTTCCACCAGCGTGTTCCATTGCCCGCACGACGGGCACTGGCCGGTCCATTTATTGGCGACGCCGCCGCATTCGGTGCAGGTGTAATTGGTTTTAGCTTTGGCCATTCGGTTCTACAGTCTCGTTTCTACATCAAGGTTATCAGTGGGCCTACATAAAGATATCATCGGCGCGCAGGCGCACGGCGCCGTCACAACTCCACGACTTTAACCCGGACAGCCAAAGCGCACATCAATTCATATCCTATAGTGCCGGCCGCATGCGCCACCTCGTCGATAGGCAAGCCATTGCCCCACAAGGTCACCGCGCTGCCCACCCCGGCGCCCGGCACGCTGGTGAGGTCGACCGAGAACATGTCCATCGACACCCGGCCGACAGTGACGGTGCGCACACCGTCGACCAGCACCGGCGTGCCGTTCGGCGCATGGCGCGGATAACCGTCCGCGTAACCGCAGGCGACCGCGCCGATGAGCATGGGCGCGGAAGCGACAAAACGGCTGCCGTAACCGATGGCGTCGCCGGCGCCTATGCGCTGGACGCCGATGATCTTGCTGCTGAGCGTCATCGCCGGCTTCAGGCCGAACTGTTCGGCGCTGGCGCCGCCGGGAGTAGCGCCATACAGCATGATGCCGGGGCGCACCCAGTCCGATTTCAGCTCCGGATGCATCAGGTCGGCGGCGGAATTGGCGATGCTGCGTTCTTCGTTCAGTCCCGAGACACCCTGCTCGAATTGCTGCACCTGCTGCTGCAGCGGCAGGCCGGGATTCAGCGGATCGTCGGCATTGGCGAAATGGGTCATGAGCGTGATCTTGCGCACCGCGGGAATCGCCCGCAAGCGCTGGTAGGCGGCGCGATAGGCTTCCGGCTTGAAACCGAGCCGGTTCATGCCGCTATTCATTTTCAGGTGGACATCCAGCGGCCCCTTCAGCGCGGCCTGCTCCAGCCAGGCGATCTGTTCGTTGCAATGCACGGCGAAGTCGAGCCGGGCCCGCACCACAGTCTCCAGGTCCGCGGCATCGAAAATGCCTTCCAGCAGCAGGATCGGCTTTTGCCAGCCCAGCTCGCGCAGGCGCAGCGCGTTGTCCGGCTCGATCAGCGCCAGCCCGTCCGCCTCCGCAAAACCGCGTATGCCGCGCTCCAGGCCATGGCCGTAGGCATTGGCCTTGACCACCGCCCAGATTTTGGCGGCGGGCGCATGCGATTTGGCAATGCGCAGGTTGTGATGCAGTGCAGAAATGTCTATGGTGGCGACTAAGGGTCTGGGCATGAATGTGCGGAATTTGTGAAGATTCGTGGAGCTGCCTATTTTACCGGATGCACCGGCAAGCAAGGATTGGCAATCCCCATAACTCAACTAAAATTCTGCTGAACGTTTTCTCTTTTGCATGTCTCATAATCACGAATCGGTCATATTTTCATGGTATAAAGCAGGCCGGGGACACATTGTTACATTCTGGGATGCGGATGAATCGCGGTTTTTACACCATCATGGCAGCGCAGTTTTTTTCTTCGCTGGCCGACAACGCCCTGCTCATAGCGGCAATCGCCTTGCTGGCGGAAATGTCCTCGCCGGGCTGGATGACGCCGCTGCTGAAACTGTTTTTTGTCCTGTCTTACGTGCTGTTGGCCGCTTTTGTCGGCGCTTTCGCCGATTCGCTGCCCAAGGGCCGGGTCATGTTCATCACCAACATGATCAAGATCGCCGGCTGCCTGATGATGTTCACCGACGTCCATCCGCTGATCGCCTATGGCGTGGTCGGCTTCGGCGCGGCGGCATATTCGCCGGCCAAATACGGCATCCTCACCGAATTGTTGCCCGCTGAAAAACTGGTGGCCGCCAACGGCTGGATCGAAGGCCTGACCATGGCTTCCATCATCCTCGGCACGGTCCTCGGCGGCGCCCTGGTCAGTCCCCACGTCGTCTCCATCTTGCTACAGTGGCACATACCGATTTTCGACTGGCACCTGAACACGCCGACCCATGCGGCGTTGATAGTGATCGGCTTGCTGTACATCATTGCAACCGTCTTCAACCTAAAAATCCCTGACACCGGCGCCCGCTATCCGCACCAGCAGCGCCGGCCAAGCAAGCTGATCGTGGATTTCGCCAACTGCTGCGCAATCCTGTGGAAAGACAAGCTGGGGCAGATTTCCCTGGCCGTCACCACCCTGTTCTGGGGCGCCGGCGCCACCTTGCAGTTCATCGTATTGAAATGGGCTGAAAAATCGCTGGGCATGCCGCTCGACAAGGCTGCCATCCTGCAAGGCGTGGTAGCGTTCGGCGTGGCCATCGGCGCTGGCGCCGCGGCGCGCATGATTCCGCTGAAAAAATCGCTGACGGTAATGCCCATGGGCATCGTGATGGGCCTGGTCGTGATGGCCATGACCGTGGTGCACTCGGTGTGGGTGGCTTACCCCCTGCTGATCATCATCGGCGCGCTGTCAGGTTATTTCGTGGTGCCGATGAATGCGCTGCTGCAGCATCGCGGCCACGTGCTGATGAGCGCCGGCCACTCGATCGCGGTGCAGAATTTCAATGAAAACCTGTCGGTGCTGACCATGCTGGTGCTGTATGCGCTGATGATCAAGATCAACCTGGACGTGAATATCGTCATCCTGCTGTTCGGCTCGTTTGTCGCCTGCATCATGTTTCTCATCATGCGCAAGCATGCGGCCAACCAGCG
>NZ_JAQGLV010000146.1 GCF_028292705.1 Collimonas fungivorans
CGACTCGGCCGGCGGCATTTGCGGTGGGTCGAATATTTCCTGCTCAAATCTTTGCACGCTGCCGGTAGCCGAGGCGTGTTCCGCGATAGCGTCGAAGCTGGGGTCTAAGCTGAACTCTGGCACATGCTCCAGCCGCGCATACCAGCTATCCTCCGTCACGCCGCCGCTCCTGCCGGCGACGCCGCAGACGATCAGCAGCTGCTTGGCGCGGGTGGTGGCGACGTACAGCAAGTTCCAGTCTTCCTGCGTCTTGAAACCCTCTTCCGCCGCAAACAGCGGATCGCGCGCCGCGCCGCGTTCAGCGCTGCTGCCGAACGCGGAAAAATGCAGCGGCGCCTCCGCGTCCTGCGGCCAGTCGCACAAAATGCCGTAGTCGTCGCGCGCCGGTTTGCTGTGGTTGGCGTCCAGCAGCACCACTACCGGCGCTTCCAGCCCCTTGGCGCTGTGCACCGTCAGGATACGCACCGCGTCGGTGGCGGCATCGATGCTGGCTTCATCGGGAGCATCGCCGCCGGCGGCGTTTTGCAAGCCGCGCAAGGCATCGATAAATTTGGGCAAACTGGGGTAACGGCCAGCATCCATGTTCAGCGCCAGTTCGACGAAGGTTTCGATGTTGCCTATGGCCTGGCTGCGCGATAAAGGCGAAGCTGCCTGTGCATAACGCGCCAGCAATTGGCCCTGGTGCAAAATCACATCGAGCAGGTCGTGCACCGGCAAACGCGGCGCCGCCTGCAGCCATTGTTCAAGCAGGGCGGTGGCGCGCTGCAGCGCCGGCGCCGCGTCCGGACTTGCCGAGGCAGCCCGCAGGCGCGCCCACCAGCCGCGTTCACCGCGTTGCGCCAGCGCGATCAGGTCGTCGTCGCTGGCACCGAAGATCGGCGATTTCAGCACGTGGCCGAGCGCGCGCGCATCGTCCGGCGTGATCAGGAAAGTCAGCAAGGCGACCAGGTCGGAAATCTCCAGCGATTCCAGTAAGCCGCCGCGCTTGTCCGACATGAACGGTATGCCGGCTGCACGCAGCGCGCTTTCGTAGGCGCCCAGATGGCTGCGTTTCTTCACCAGCAGCATCACGTCCGACCAGCGCAACGTGCGGTCGCCGTGCTCTTGGCGCACCCTCAGTTCTTGCCTGGCGCGCCACAACGCTTGCGCCAGCTGCCTGCCCTCGTCGCGGCGGCGCGCGTCTTCCGATTCTTCGCGCGCGGTTGTCAGCGGATTGCGCAAGCCTTGCGGCTGTTCCTCCGTCTCATCGTCGGCCTGCTGGATCAAGGGCAAACGCCAGACCTCGCCGCCGACTTCGCCCAGCGTGGTTTGCGCCGAAAACAAGGGATTGGCGTAGAAACTGGCGTTCAGCACATCCACGATGGCCGTGGCGTTGCGCCTGGTCTGGTTGGCTTGCAATACCGTGGCGCCCTGCTGCTGCAACAGCTTGCGCGCAGCCTCGAACACCCTTGGTTCGGCGCGGCGGAAGCGATAAATCGATTGTTTTGGATCGCCGACCACAAACACGCTGGGCTGCCCGGCGTCTTCGCCGTAGGCGCTCAGCCAGGCGCGCACGATGCTCCATTGCAGCGGGTTGGTGTCCTGGAACTCATCCAGCAGAATATGTTTGTAGCGCGTATCGAGCCGGCTTTGCAGGTAAGCCGCGCTTTCCGGATTGGTCAGCAAGCGGTAGGCCTGCCATTCCAGGTCGGCGAAATCGAACACCCGCTGTTCCGCCTTCAGCGCCTGGTAGCATTCCAGATAGGCATTGCCGACACTGAACAGATGCTGGTTCAGGCTGAGCACGGTGCGTTCGTGGCTGCGTTTGCGCAATAGCTTGAGGGCATCGCCGGTGGCGTCGAATTGCGCATCGAAAGCATCGAGCGCATTGCCGCCCAGGCTGTTTTCCAGCGCCTTCAGCAAATCCTTGGCCTTGCCGTTGCTGCGCGGTTTGCCGGCATCGTCGAAAAACTGGTGGCATAAAGCGTCGAAATTCACCGCCGCGGCGCCTGCCGTCAGCGCCATTTCAATCGCGGTAGCACGTTTCTGGTTGGTGGCGGAACCCTGGCCCAGCAGCCAGGCGATCTGCTTGACCTGCGACAGGAGTTTTTCGTCGTCCCACAATGACAGGCGCGCATCGATTTCAGCATCTTCGCCGCACAGTTCGCGCAGCCACTGCAGCGGCGCATCCACGCCCTGCTGGATCACGGCCCACCATTCGGCGCGTTTATCGATGAAAGCGTTCAGCAATTTCCTGGTGCTGAAATCGCCGGCCAGCTGGTACAGCGCCAGCAGATCCTGCCTGACCTGGCTGTTTTCTTCGTCGTTCAGCGACTGCATGAAACGCAAGTAAGCGTCGGCCAGCAATTCGCCGGTTTTCTCGGTCAAGGCATAGCCATGCGGCACGCCGGACGCCAGCGGCGCAATTTGCAGCAGGCGCGCGAACCAGCTATGGAAAGTATCAATCGACAGGCTTTGCGGACTGGCCAGCACGCGCTCATACAGATCGCGCGCCGCAGGCAGCACTTGCGCCAGGTCTTGCTGCGCGATGCCGCGTTCCAGCAACAGCTGGCGCACCTTGGCGTCCGGCTGCAGGGCCAGGTCGTGCAGCAGTTCCAGCAAACGTTCGCGCATTTCCTGCGCGGCCTTGCGGGTAAAGGTGATCGCCAGCAGTTCCGACGGCGCGGCGCCGGCCAGCAGCAGCCGCAGCATGCGCGCCACCAGCAGCCAGGTCTTGCCGCTGCCGGCGCAGGCTTCCACCACTACCGAATACTGTGGATCGCAGGCGGCATTGGTGAAGTCCTGGGCCGCGACTACTGCGCCGTTCATCCGATAGGCGCTCGGCAGCTCGGTCTCAGTTCGCACACTTTCAGCTTCGCTCATTCCCATGCCCCCTTGCGACACAAACCGCGCACATCGCAATACTGGCAAACCGATGCCACGCCGTTGGCAGGCAGGCCGACGCCGCGCGCAATCGCTTGCACATTGACCGAAATCTGCGCGGCCAAGGCGCGTTGCGCTTCGTCGTAGTCAGGAGCGCTGACGTCGCCGACCTTGTCTTTAGTAGTTTCCAGCGCGACGTAGTGCGCCGCCGCAACCGGGCGGTCCGACAGCAAGCCGTAGAACGCCAGCTGATGATCTTCATGGTCTTTCAGTTTTTTATTCAGCACGACCAGGTTGTTGGTCTTGTAATCCAGCACCGCGCGCTCGCCGGCGTCGTTCTCGTCGACCCGGTCAATTCGGCCGTGAAGCATCAGTTCGCGGTCCGGCAGCGCCATCGGTTTTTCATACGCTTGTTCGCCGAATATAAAAGACCAGCCTTGCGCTTCGTGCTCATTGGCCCAGGCGACATAGGCCGAAATGACTTTTTGCCATCGCGAGTAATAACCCAGGGCTGCTGCGTTTTTGGCGATGACGCTGTCGAACAGTTTTTTTGAAATGTCGACCAGCAAGGATTCGCGCCGGTCCGGCGGACATGGCTGGTCGCGCAGGGTTTCGTGGTAAATCTCCAGGATTTCATGCAGCCAGCCGCCGTAGTCGCGCTTTTCCGGCAAGTCGGACAGTTCGTCCAGCGACGCCAGGCCCAGCATGCGTCGGGCGAAAAATTGATACGGACAGGCGATAAAACTGTTGTAGGCGCTGGCCGTCAGGCGGCTTGGCGTCAGCTGCGGCGCCGCCGGCGCCGGCATGTAGGTAGGCGTGGCCAGCAAGCTTTGCGATGCAATCGCCGCCCGCCGTTCAGGCAGCGCCGGCGCGGCGGTACCTGAACGACGGGCCAGGGTCAGCTGCAGGCGCTGGATCCAGGGACTGACCGGATTCGGTTCGCCGTCCTTGTGCGCCTGCCATGACAACACCACTTGCGGATTCATCGCCAGCAGCTCGACCACGTCGCGCAATTGCTGGCGCTGCCGGCTTTCGCGTGTCGCCAGGCCCAGTTCGCGCCGCACGGTATTGGCAAAAAACAGCGTCTCCTGCGGCTGCGACGGCAAGTGATCGGCATCAGCACCCACCATCAGCACGGCGTCGAAGGTGCGCAGGCGGGCGCCGTTCAGCGGCAGCATCACCACCCGGCGGTCATTGATGGCGCTGATGAAGCTGGTGTCGTCGAGCTGCAGGTTGACCAGCGCGCGCCATTCGGGAAACGAGAACAAGCCCGCAAAGTCATTCCCCGGCGGGGCAATGTTCTGCAGCAGCTGCAAGATCTGCTGGCCGGCCGAGTCCGCGCTGAGCGCCGCTGAGATGCCCAGGGCGTCGAGCGCCGCTGCGGTAGTGGCTATCCAGTCGCGCAGATTCTTGCGGCCGCTGAACAATGCAGCTTGCTGCGCCAGCAAAGCCACCGCCTTTTGTTCCGCCGGCGCCGCAGTCAAGGCATTGATCACCGCGCGCCACTCGCCGAGCACGTTGGCGCGCCGCAGCAACAACTCTATCTTCATCACCAGCGCCGACTTGTTGGCGATACTGTCCTGCGCATCATGCAGCAGATCGCTAGGCGCTTCATTCAGCACAAACGGCGATTTCAGCAAATCCAGCAAGGCGGTGGTTTCACCGCGTGCGGTGACAACATCGAACCAGGCTGAAATCGCGGATGCGGCGCGCGTGGTGGACAACTTCCAGCCGGTTTCATCGGCCACATGGATCTGCGCCCGTTCCAGCAAGGCGCGGATGCGCCGTGCCACGACACGATCCTGGGCCACGATCGCCAGGCTGGCCTTGCCCTCCTGCAGCCAGTCGATCACCATCTGTGCGCCTTGCACCGCCTCGTCTTCGACACTGCGCGCCGCGCACAATGCCAGCTCGGCCGGCAATGCATGGCCGCCGATTTTTTCCCCAAGGTTTTCTTCGTCTGCCGCGGCCTCCACCATTTCCGGCCAAGCCTGGGCATAGGTCGGCAGCAGTGCCTGCGCGCGCCAGTCGAGAGTGATCGTCAGCACTTGCTGGCGCCTGGCATAGGCGTCGAGAAAGGCCTGCTCCAGGGGTTCCGGTGCTACCGAACTGATCCAGGCCATGGGCTGGCTGGCGTTTTCGGCGACCTGCAGCATTTGCGCGAAGCGCGCGGCGATTGCATCGTCGGCGTCCAGCTGGCTTTTCCAGATCGACCATACCAGCTGCGTTTCATCCGACAGCAGCTTGCGCGCATCCGGCGACAGCTGTTCCAGCGCATGTTGCCAGCGCTGCTCCGGATCGTTTTCTGCATCGGCGTGCAAAGCGGGCAGCAAGGCTTGCGTCAGCTCGTCTGATAACGCTAACAATGTCTGCGCCAACGGCAGCAGATCGGTATTGCGGCGCGCCGTAAATAATTTTTTCAGCCAGCCGTGCTGGCGCAGTTCGGCATACAGGCGCATTAGCCGCTCGCTGGCGGGCAGCACATTGGGCAGCGGCGGCAAGGTCGCCAGCCAGCCGGACAGGGTAAAGAATTGCGGCGGCACGAAAGTCCCGCCCAGCTCCGCGCTCAAGGCCGCTTTCAGCGGCTGGGCATGGGCAAAGGTGGGCAGCACCACGCGCCATTGGGCGAAATCACGCTGGCCCTGGTCGCCGCTGGCCTGGCGGCAGGCTGCCAGCAGAGCACGTGCAGCATCCGGCCAGAAGTTGGCGGAAGGCACGATTTGAATGGATTTTGATGGCATGTAGCTCACTGAAAGTGCGGGAACAGCTGCATTGCAACTCTCGCATTTTTGCAACAATTAGCTATCATTTTATGCGAGCCCCCGGGAAAACCGGCCTCAAATAATTACATGATCCACACTTTTTCATAAAATCGGTTATGATTTAGTGAATATCCCGCCGCAATACCTCTTACCGCACCCACAAAAACTTGAATTCGCGCACGGCATCCCCACTTATTCAATAGAATAGGGAACGCCGATGGCAGCCACCAAGCAGGAATGGTAAGTCGTCTTGGCACACATTGATTCTTTTTCCCTCACACTGAGGAAACCATGAGCGAACATATTAAACATACTTCCGACGCAACTTTTGAAGCAGACGTACTCAAATCCGACAAACCGGTCCTGGTCGATTTCTGGGCTGAGTGGTGCGGTCCTTGCAAGATGATCGCCCCGATCCTGGAAGAAGTCGCCAAGGAATACGGCGACAAGCTGCAAATCGTCAAGCTGGACGTCGATTCCAACCAGGCAGTGCCTGCCAAGCACGGCATCCGCGGCATCCCGACCTTGATCCTGTTCAAGAACGGCGTTCCGGCGGCACAGAAGGTTGGCGCGCTGGCCAAGGGCCAGTTGACCTCTTTCATCGATTCGAATATATAATAAGAACCGTGGCGGTGCGCCCGCACCGCCACTAGTGTTTTACTAACTACACCACGCAGTTCCCTCCCCCACCCAATATTTCCCATCCCGGGACACTCATACCTATGCATTTATCTGAATTAAAGGCGTTACATGTCTCCGCCCTGCTAGAAATGGCAATCGGCCTCGACATCGACAACGCAGCGCGTTTGCGCAAACAAGAACTGATGTTCGCGATCCTGAAAAAGCGCGCGAAATCAGGAGAACAGATTTTCGGCGACGGCGCCCTCGAAGTCCTGCCTGACGGCTTTGGCTTCCTGCGCTCGCCCGACGCCAGCTACATGGCGTCCACCGACGACATTTATATCTCGCCTTCGCAGATCCGCCGTTTCAACCTGCACACCGGCGATTCGATCGAAGGTGAAGTACGCACGCCGAAAGACGGCGAGCGCTATTTTGCCCTGGTCAAGGTCGACAAGGTCAACGGCGAATCGCCGGAAGCCTCCAAGCACCGCATCCTGTTTGAAAACCTGACGCCGCTGCATCCGAACAAGCCGCTGCCGCTGGAACGCGACATGCGCGGCGAAGAAAACATCACCGGCCGCATCATCGACATGATCGCGCCTATCGGCAAGGGCCAGCGCGGCCTGCTGGTAGCGTCGCCGAAGTCGGGTAAATCGGTCATGCTGCAGCACATCGCGCATGCGATCACCACCAACCATCCCGATACTGTGATGATCGTCCTGCTGATCGACGAACGTCCGGAAGAAGTGACCGAAATGCAGCGCTCGGTGCGCGGCGAAGTAGTCGCCTCCACTTTCGACGAACCGGCCACGCGCCACGTGCAAGTCGCCGAAATGGTGCTGGAAAAAGCCAAGCGCCTGGTCGAAATGAAAAAAGACGTGGTGATCCTGCTGGACTCGATCACCCGCCTGGCGCGCGCCTACAATACCGTGATCCCTGCCTCCGGCAAGGTGCTGACCGGTGGTGTCGACGCCAACGCGCTGCAACGTCCTAAGCGTTTCTTCGGCGCCGCCCGCAACATCGAAGAAGGCGGTTCGCTGACCATCATCGCCACTGCCCTGATCGAAACCGGCAGCCGCATGGATGACGTGATCTACGAAGAATTCAAGGGTACCGGCAACATGGAAGTCCACCTGGAACGCCGCCTCGCCGAGAAGCGCGTGTACCCGTCGATCAACCTGAACAAGTCCGGCACCCGCCGCGAAGAATTGCTGATCAAGCCTGACCAGCTGCAAAAGATCTGGGTGCTGCGCAAGCTGCTGTACAGCATGGATGAAATCGAAGCGATGGAGTTCATTCTCGACAAGATGAAGTCGACCAAGAACAACGCCGAGTTCTTCGACATGATGCGCCGCGGCGGCTGATCAGAATCAGTCATCGTAAAAGCCTGGTCCATGCAAATGGACCAGGCTTTTTTCATATCTAGGCTACTGACGACGTTATGCGGCGGCCAGCCGCCTGGCTGATGGCGGCGCCGGCCAGATCAGCATCGCCGTGCGCGCCACGCCCTGCAATGCTTCCTGCGTGGCGCCGTCGCGCGCTTGCAGCGACATGCCATGCAGCACGGTAGTAAAGTAGGCCGCCAACTGGCCGACGTCGGTTTCCATTGGCAATTCGCCATCGGCCACGCCTTGCAGCAGGCGCTTGCGGATATCCTGCGCCGAATCCACTCTCAAGTTGTGCAGGAACAGATCCACCGGGCGATTCGACGGCGTGGTGTTGGTAGCGCCCAGCACCACCAGGCAGCCGGTCGGTTTGCCCGGCAAGGCCAGCACGATAGCCGCCGCCATCAGCATGCCTTCTATCGCCGCACGCGCAGTCAGGCCCGCGCGCAAAGCTTTGCCGGTGGCGCTGCCGTCGGTGCTGCGGTAGTAGTCCACCGCTTCACGGAACAGCGCCTCCTTGCCGCCGAATGCCGCATACAGGCTGGGGGCGTTGATCTTCATGGCGACCATCAGGTCGGCCAGCGACGTGCCCTCATAGCCACGCTCCCAGAATATTTCCATCGCCTGCCGCAGCGCCGTTTCGCGGTCAAAGCTGCGCGGGCGTCCTCGTTCAGCCATATGCCACCCAATTTTGTAACAATCGTTAAGAAATAACTTGACAGCAGCGAGCGCTGTCAGCCACCATTATATAACGATCATTACTTAAATAGGAAACATGATGTCAAAACTGACTGGGAAAGTGGCTTTGGTCACCGGCGCAAGCCGTGGAATCGGCGCAGCAATAGCGAAACGGCTGGCGCAAGAAGGAGCGGATGTGGCGATCACCTATGTCAGCTCAGCCGACAAGGCGGACGCCGTGGTGAACGATATCCGCGCCAGCGGCAGGCGCGGCCTGGCGCTGGCCGCCGACAGCGCGGATCCGCATGCCACCGTGGCCGCAGTGCAGCGCACGGTGCAGGAACTGGGCCGCATCGACATCCTGGTGAGCAATGCCGGCATCGGCTACTGGAAACCGCTGGACCAGTTCACCCTGGAAGAATTCGACCGCATCATCGCGATCAATGTGCGCGCAGTGTTCGCCGGCGCCCAGGCCGCTGCGCCGCACATGGAAAGCGGCGGCCGCATCATCACCATCGGCAGCTGCAATGCGGATCGCGTGCCGGCCGCCGGCAGCGCCCTGTACGCGATGAGCAAGTCGGCGCTGATCGGCCTGACCAAAGGCATCGCCCGCGATCTCGGTCCGCGCGGCATCACCGCCAACCTGGTCCAGCCCGGGCCGATAGACACCGACATGAATCCGGCCGACAGCGAACGCGCCGATTCCTTGCGCGCGCTGATGGCGCTTGGCCACTACGGCAGCGGTGAAGACATAGGCGGCCTGGTTGCCTACCTGGCCAGCGCGGAAAGCCGCTTCATCACCGGCGCCGCGCTCACCATAGACGGCGGCTACAACATCTAAGGAGCGCACCATGCCAGCGATCACCAGCGAAACGCAGCACGGCAGCGACGCCAGGAACAAGACGATTATCCTGGCTGCGGTGTGCCTGGCCGGCTTGATGATGCCGCTCAGTTTCACCGGGCCAGCCGTCGCCATGCCGGCCATCGCGCGCGACCTGCACGGCAGTCCGGTGGCGCTGGCGTGGGTGGTGAACGCCTTTGTGTTGGCCTTCGGCAGTTGCGTGATGGCCGCTGGTGCGCTGGCCGACCAGTTGGGGCGCAAGCGGATTTTTCGCGCCGGCGTGATCGGTTTCACGCTGCTGTCGCTGGTGACGGCATTGGCTCCCAGCCTGTTGCTGCTCGATTTGCTGCGCGGCGCCCAAGGCGTTGCCGCAGCGCTCGCCACGGCCGGCGGCGCTGCCTCGCTGGCGCAGGAGTTCGAGGGGCCGGCACGCACCCGGGCCTTCAGCCTGCTGGGTACGACCTTCGGCGTCGGGCTGGCGTTCGGACCGATCTGGTCCGGTTTCCTGATCGAAGCGCTGGGCTGGCGCGCCATCTTTTTTACCGGCACGCTGATCGGCATGCTGGTGCTGGTGTTCGGCCTGCCGCGCATGCATGAAACGCGCGATCCGCATGCGCGCGGCATCGACTGGTGGGGCACCTTGAGTTTTACCGCAGCGTTATCCTTGCTGATCTTCGGCATCACGCTGGCGCCGCAAGCGGGCTGGTCCAGCGCGCCGGTGCTGGCGCTGCTGCTGAGCGCCGCAGTCCTGCTGATTGCGTTCGTCTGGATCGAATTGCACCAGGAACGGCCGATGCTGGACCTGTCGCTGTTCCTGTATCCGCGCTTCGTCGGCGTGCAGCTGCTGCCGCTGGCGACCGCGGTCTGCTTCGTGGTGCTGCTGATCGTGCTGCCGATTGGCTTCATCGGCGTCGAAGGCTACAGCGAAATCCAGGCAGGTTTGATGATGATTCCGCTATCGGCGCCGATGGCCATCGTGCCGTTCGTCGCCGGCATGCTGGCGCGGCATGTTTCGTCCGGGCTGCTGTCGGCGCTGGGCCTGATGATCGCGGCGCTGGGCTTGTTATGGCTGGCGGCGATGCCGGTCGGGCAGCAGTCGATGGCGGTGATCTGGCCGATGCTGCTGATCGGCATCGGCACCGGCCTGCCCTGGGGCTTGATGGACGACCTTTCGATCAGCGTGGTGCCGAAAGAACGCGCCGGCATGGCCACCGGGATTTTCTCCACCATGCGCCTGGCGGGCGAGGCGATTGCGCTGGCGGCGGTCGGCGCCACGCTGATGGCCTTGATGCAATCGGGCC
Organism: Collimonas fungivorans; assembly: GCF_028292705.1. Lineage (GTDB taxonomy): Bacteria > Pseudomonadota > Gammaproteobacteria > Burkholderiales > Burkholderiaceae_D > Collimonas > Collimonas fungivorans_B. The sequence goes on from NZ_JAQGLV010000146.1 coordinate 10,451, forward strand.
TGCAGCGGCAAGGCGCGATTGCCGGTACGACCATTACCGCCATCGCCAACGATATGGCAGCCGGTAATTTCAGCCATGCGGCGACGCTGGCCCCGCATGCCGACCGTGCCTTGCTGACAACGATATATGCCGATGCCTTCCATGCCACGCTGTATGTGCTGGCCGGCCTGACGCTGCTGGCGGCGCTGATATCGTTTGCCATGCTGCGGCCCAGAACGGCTGTGCACAAACCGGCGCTGCCGTGTGAAGCGGTTGAGCCGTGAATTGAAGTAGTGAACTGAGCCAGCAAAATGTTGCAATGAGAAAACTATAATTTACTGGCAAGGGGGAGCGTCGCAACACGCTAAATGCTATGCTTGCGAACCTCCTATTTCGCAACGGCACATCATGGCGACAACTCAATCCAGCCAATCGAAATTCGGCACAGTCCTGCGGGTTACCAGCGGTAACTTCATGGAGATGTTCGATTTCTTCCTGTTCGGCTTCTACGCAACCTACATCTCCAAGACCTTTTTCCCGGCCGGCGACGAATTTGCCTCGCTGATGCTGACCTTCATGACTTTCGGCGCAGGCTTCCTGATGCGTCCCCTGGGCGCCATCATCCTCGGCGCCTATGTCGACCGGGTCGGCCGCCGCAAGGGCCTGATCACCACCCTGGCGCTGATGGCGGTCGGCACCATGCTGATCGCCTTCGTGCCTGGCTACGCCAGCATCGGCTATGCAGCGCCGCTGCTGGTGCTGACCGGCCGCCTGCTGCAAGGATTTTCGGCTGGCGTCGAACTGGGCGGCGTCTCGGTTTACCTGTCTGAAATGGCAACCCCGGGCAACAAGGGTTTTTACGTCAGCTGGCAGTCAGCCAGCCAGCAGGTGGCGATCATCGTCGCCGCGGCCCTCGGCTTCGGCCTGCAAGTGTGGCTGCAGCCGGCGCAAATCGCCGACTGGGGCTGGCGCATCCCGTTCTTTGTCGGCTGCATGATCGTGCCGGTGCTGTTCGTGATCCGCCGTTCGCTGCAGGAAACCGAAGAGTTCATGGCGCGCAAGCACAAACCCGCCGTGCGCGAGATCCTGCGCTCCATGGTCGACAACTGGGGCCTGGTGGTCGCCGGCATGATGCTGGTGTCGATGACCACCGTTTCGTTTTACCTTATCACCGTCTATACGCCGACTTTCGGCAAGAGCGTGCTCAAGCTGACCACCATCGACGCGCTGGTAGTGACCTTCTGCGTCGGCATTTCGAATTTCATCTGGCTGCCGGTGATGGGCGCCCTGTCCGACCGCATCGGCCGCAAACCGCTGCTGCTGGTGTTTACCATCCTGACCATCCTCACCGCCTACCCGGCCCTGTCGTGGCTGGTGGCCGACCCGACCTTCCAGAAGATGCTGATGGTCGAGCTGTGGCTGTCTTTCCTGTACGCCAGCTACAACGGCGCGATGGTGGTGGCGCTGACCGAAGTCATGCCGGTTGAAGTGCGCACCGCCGGCTTTTCCCTGGCCTACAGCCTGGCGACCGCGATTTTCGGCGGCTTTACCCCGGCAGTCGCCACCGGCCTGATCGAATACACCGGCGACAAGGGCGCGCCTGGCATGTGGATGACTGCCGCAGCGATATGTGGCTTGTTTGCAACATTGTATTTGTATCGTAAAAACGGCAATCAAACCGCTGCCGCCGTCAAAAACTAGCGCCATCCTGGGCGGACGCCATGTCCGCCCAGGATGGATATCAAAAATTCAATATCAATGAATGGCTGCCGATTGTCCCCAAGGCACTGATTTCATTCATTTTTTCCAGTCCGCGGCTGGATTTATTGTATAATCTGCGGTTTTCCACCCCCGGCAAGTGATCGACAATCGGGTCAAGAAGCAAGACGACCGACGAAGTGATTGATTGGCTACCACACAATTGAGGCAATTATGAAAGACGGCATTCACCCAAATTACCGCGAAGTCCTGTTCCACGACGTTTCGAACGATTTCAAGTTCGTCACCCGTTCGACTATCCAGACTCGCGAAAACATCACTCACGAAGGTAAAGAATACCCTTTGGTGAAGATTGAAGTTTCGTCGGAATCGCATCCGTTCTACACCGGTCAACACAAAATCGTCGACACCGCTGGCCGCGTTGACAAGTTCCGCAAGAAATTCGGCGCTGTCGGTTCCAAGACTTCGATCGCAAATACTTAATTCGATCGCTTGTTCAAAAAGGCAGCTGCGGCTGCCTTTTTTTGTTTATCGAGACAGGCGGCAGGACAGGATTCGACTCTGTCTGCTGCACTGCAACTAACTGTTCAAGAAATCGTAAAGAAGTGTATGTCTTCTTGAGATCGTCAAGAACAAAAACTACGCTCAGTAATAGCGCAGTAACCCGCTATCCGGCACAATACCCAGCAATTCAACATTGATCAGACGCCATTGTGATGAAGCCCGTCCGCCTTCCTGCCTCCGCCACCAGCGCACTGCCACGCTGGGGTCTGTGGGCGTTGGGATTGCTATACATACTGCCCGGCCTGATCGGTCGCGATCCCTGGAAAAATGAAGATGCCTCCAGCTTCGGCATCGCCTGGACCATGGCCCACGGCAGCATCGCCGACTGGCTGATGCCGAATATCGTCGGCTTGCCGATGCCCGGCGAAAGTCCGCTGACTTACTGGATCGGCGCCATTTTCATCAAGCTGTTCGGCTGGCTGCTGGGCGATCCGCTGGCAGGCCGCCTGCCCGCCGTGGGATTCTTCCTGGTCGGCTCGCTGTCGGTCTGGTACGCCACCTACCTGCTGGGGCGCCGCACCGAAGCACAACCGCTCCGCCTGGCCTTCGGCGGCCAGCCTGAACCCCAGGATTTCGGCCGCACCCTGGCCGACGGCGCTTTCCTGATTTACCTCGGCTGCCTCGGCTTGCTGCTGCCGAGCCACGAACCTACCGCCAAAAGCCTGCAGGTCGCACTGGTCGCTTTTTCAATCTACGTTGCAGTGCGCCTGTTCGAAGCACGCAGCCTGCGCAGCGCAGCCTTGCTCGGCCTCAGCTTCGGCCTGCTGATCCTGAGCCGCGGCTGGCTGCTGCCGCTGGCCTTGCTGTGCGGTCTGCTGGGCCTGGCCCTGATACGGGAAAAAGCCATCGCCCGCGATTTGCTGGCAGTGACCTTGCCGGTCTCGCTGCTGGTCGCGGCCGCCTGGCTGATCACCAGCTGGGCGCTGCTGCCGGGCGCGCTGAACCGCCTGGTCGCCTGGGAAAATTACAACCTGCAGCAGCTAAGCTGGCCGACCTGGACCGCACTATCGTATTACCTTAAATACGGCATCTGGTTCGCCTGGCCGGCCTGGCCGTTCGCCGGCTGGGCGGTGTATGCCTGGCGCCAGCAGCGCTCGACCTTGCATATCGCCTTGCCGCTGGCGTTTTTCATCAGCCTGACGATCATACTGCTGCTCAATCCGCATCCGGAAGAAGGCATCCTGCTACCGCTGCTGCCGCCGCTGGTGATCCTCGCCGCGTTCGGCTTGCCGACCATGAAACGCGGCGCCATCAATGCCGTGGACTGGTTCTCGGTGATGACCCTGACCGCCTGCGCAGCATTCATCTGGCTGGCCTGGATCGCCAAGGAAAGCGGCTGGCCGGCGCAGATCGCCAAGAATGTCTACAAGCTGGCGCCCGGCTTCAAACCGGAATTCAACCTGATCGCGCTGGCGATCGCCCTGCTCGGTTCGGCGTTCTGGATCCTGCTGGTGAACTGGCGCCTGTCGCGCCGGCCGGCGGTCCTGTGGCGCGCGGTGGTGCTGTCCTCGGGCGGCGTGATCCTGTGCTGGCTGCTGCTCACCACCTTGTGGCTGCCATGGATCAACTACAGCAAGAGCTACGCTGGCGTAGCCGCCCAGATCGACGAACACCTGCCGGCCGTCAAACAATGCGTGGATACCAACGTCGGCCCGGCGCAGCGCGCATCGTTCGCCTATTTCGGCGACATCCCGTTCGGCGAATACGGCCAGCCGCATTGCGATTTCCTGCTGTACCAGGACAATATCTCGGTCAAATCGGACGATGCGATCTGGCGTGATTTCAAAGGCAACTGGAAGCTGCTGTGGACCGGCCGCCGGCCGTCGGACCGCGATGAGCGGTTCCGCCTGTACCAGCGGATCAGCAACTAGTCCCCGCCCGGCAACAGCTTATCCGCGGGAAAATTGATTCATGCAACTTGATTCATGCAACTATTGATCGGACCGCAGAAACCAGTCATAATAGCGGACGCGTTGCCGAGATGGCGGAATAGGTAGACGCACGGGACTCAAAATCCCGCGCTGGAGACAGCGTGCCGGTTCGATTCCGGCTCTCGGCACCAACAGACATAAGGCTTCCAGAAATGGAGGCCTTTTTGTTTTGCATCAACAACATCGTCAAAACTGGTGGCGCACGCCCACCATCATGCTTGTACGCGACTTGATGAAATCAGTGACGGCGCCGCTGGCATCCTTGGTCGTTGGAAACGCATAGACGTCAAACACATTGCTGGCATAGCCCGCGTCGACCTTGCTGTAATCAGCCTGCAGGTAGACATTGGTGCGCTTCGATAACTTGTAGTTGAACATGCCCACCACGGTATGCTTGCTGCCCTCCTGCTCACGCTGGCGATCGTAATAAAAGCCCCCGTACAGCTCTACCGCCGGTGTCGCCATATACGAAGCACCGGTCGCCCAGACATCGTTCTTTTGCGGCGTCAGGTCGCTGCGGTGGTTGAGATAACTGAGAAACAGCTTCAGCGCGCCGATCGGATAATAACCGCCGGCGGTCCATACCTTGTGATCGGCCACACCCTGGGCATCGTGGGTCTGCTGGTAGGCGGCGCTGACGGCGGCCTGCCCGAACTCATAAGCGAGGCTGCCGCCCAGTTTGTTGCCGTTGCGGTTGCTGCCGGCCTGTTCGCCGAAACCGTACATCAGCGAACCCGACACCGGCCCCACCTTGTACTGGTAAAACAGCGAATTGTCCCAGCGGTTACCGCCGGTGTAATTGTCGTAGATGAAACCCGATTCGTAGACGTTGGCCCAGCCGAACGGCTCATTGGCAAACTCGACGTTATACACCGGGCTGTAATGGCGCCCGACGGTCAATGTCCCCAGCTTACCCGACAAGCCGACCCAGGCCTGGCGGCCGAACAGGCGCCCGCTCTGGGCGGCTTTGCCGGTATCCGGCTCGAAGCCGTTCTCCAGCGTGAAGACCGCCTTCATCCCGCCGCCCAGGTCCTCGCTGCCCTTCACGCCCCAGCGGCTGCCGCTGGCGCCGCCGGAAGTCAGTTCCAGTAATTTATCGCCGGCGATATTCTGGTTGGTGCTGTAACGGATGGCGGTATCGATACGGCCGTAAAAGGTGACCGACGACTGGGCGCAGGTCGCCTGGCTGGCCAGGGCTGCGACGCAGCCGCCCAACAGGAAGCGTAGTTTCATGTGTTCTCCGGGATGGGCTTATTGAATGGCTTCGGGGGTGACAACGATCCAGTTCTTGTCGGCCGTGACCGGCAGGCCGAGCTCCTTCTGGCGCGCGACATTCTGCTGCTGCATGCCGTTCAGCTGCTGCATGTATTTATCCTTGCGGTTGACCCAGACCCTTACCCCGCCCTTCTCGATATCGGTCTTGTGGAACAGCATCGGTCCATCGCTGACCGGCGTATCGCCAGCCACCAGGATCGGACGCTTCCACTCATCGATATAGGTGCTGATCGCCGCCGGCTTGCCCTGGAACCAGGTGAGCGGCGCCCACAAGGCCGGAGTCAGCTCATAATCGAGCAGCGCATCGGGCTGGTATTTTCCCTGCGTGACCAGCTTACGCACCGTGGTGACTTCAGCCGTCTTGCGATTCTTGAGCAGCATGCTGACGCCGATCACATTCTGCGGCTTGACGTTGTAGCCGTATTTGGGATCGGCCAGCAGCATGCGCGCCAGGTCCTCGCTGGCGGCGCTGATCACGTAGACCTCAATGCCGCTCTGCATCAAGGCCTGGTATAGCTCGCGCATGCCGGTGAACAGCTGGGGCGCTTTCACCTCGGTCGACTTGAGCTCGGCGCCTTCGTAATACCTGACAGGGATCGGTTTTCCATATGCCATCAGCTGGTCGACTTGCACCTTCAGTTCGCGCAATGTGAAGCCGGCGAACACCTGCGCCACCCACGGGTAGCAAACCTGGTCATCGATCTCGCACAGGCGCTGGTAGTAGCTGTAGAGGTTTTCCTTGAACTGCGGCGTATCCTTGAACGGAATCAGCCTGAGCGACGCCGGCAGCTTGTTTCGCGTTATCAAGCCTTTCATTTCCATGAAGGGCAGCAGCGACTCTTCCAGGTCGTAGCGATAGCTGGTGTTGTCCATATCGAACACGGCGAACGCGCCCTGGTTGGCGTTAGCCGTAATGGCCGCCTTGAGTTTATCGGCCGCCGCCGCGGGCCAGTGGTCCAGTACGATTTCCGCCTGGGCGAAGCAGGACGCCGCGCACAGTGTAAGACCAGCCCACCAGGTTCTTGCCTTGTTGTTCGCCATACCATTCCCCCTCAAATGATCTGCATTCGTGTCCGAAGACGTACCGGAGTCGGCAAGGCATTGTGGGATTGATGATTTGGCGCCGATTGCAAGCAGGCGACGTGAAATATAAAACGCACGACAAGTGCAAATCCATGCGCGCCGGGCGCCTGATGGAAGAAGACAGAACTGCCAGGCAAAAAAATCGGGATGCGTCCAATGTCCGCATCCCGATCTATTTCCTGCCGCGGCATGCGCCGCCGGATTATTTCTTGCTGGTCTTGGCGTCGCCGAAATTGCTGTTATCCAGCACAGTCTGCTGGGCTTCCAGCGTACGGATACGGTTTTGCAAGCCGCGCAACTCGCTGCGCGCCGCTTGTTGCTTGTTGCTTAGCAGCTGCGCTTGCTGACGCGCCTGGTCCTGCTGGACGCTGACGTTCTGCTCCTGCTGCTGCTGCACCACGAGATCGTTTTGCAAGGCGTTGAGCCGGGTTTCCTGGGCTGCAATCAGCTGCTCGGTGTAGGTCTTCTCCGCTTCCAGCTTGATGCGGCGGATATCCACCTCGGCCAGCTTTTCGGTCTGGCCGACAAAACTCTTGTAGATTTGCTCGGCTTGCATGTCGGAGGTGGTTTTCACCACGCGCCAGAAATTCTTTTGCTGGAACAAGGCGACATAATAAGCACGGCTCTCCGGCTTGAACAGCAGGCTGGCGCCGTAGTTACCGTTATAGGTCGTACGCATTTCGCTGATGCTCTGGCTCTGCATCAGTTGCTGCAGTTCGCTGATGGTGCTGTTGGCGCTGACGGCCGCAGGCTGAGGGGCGGTGGCAGGGGCTGGCGCAGCTGTGGTCGGTGCGGGGCTGGCGGATGACGGCTGCGCCAGGGCGTTGACCGACAAGCCGGCAATGAGCATTCCCAGTCCTAAACCGCACACTGCGCGGACTGCATTGCGTACATTTACATTCATCCCCTGATTCCCTTCGCTAACATTAATTTAGTCGATATTAGACAGCATGTAGGCAATTTTATCTGCAATCCAGTTGTTGCTGGGCATTGTTTTTACTTAAACCATTATTATTGCCAATTTAATATCCTGCGTGCCTGATTATTCAGCCTCGCCGACCGCTTCCGTATCGGCAATCTGGAATTTGCGCATCTTTTCCCACAACACTTTACGGCTGATGCCAAGCGCATGCGCGGTATCCTGGCGCCGCCAGCCGTTGGCGTCCAGCACCGAGAGAATCCGGCTGCGCTCGGCCAGGTCCCATTTCTTGCGCACCGCCGTCAGGTCGCTGCCTTCATTGACGCGCTCCATGGTGCCCAGTTTGTCGAACACCCGGTCGATACGGACACGATCCCAGACGCCCAGCTGACGGTAGATGATGCCAACCCGCTCCGCCACGTTGCGCAGCTCGCGCACGTTGCCCGCAAACTTGGCCGCCGCCACCAGTTCCAGCAGCCAGTCCGGCGGTTGCGGGATCTGATCGTAGGTCTGCGCCAGCAAGGTGTTGAAAATCGCTATCTTGTCGACCCTGCCGCGCTCTTCCAGGTTAGGCACGCGCAGTTCGATCACCGCCAGCCGGTAATACAGGTCGGCGCGGAACATGTCTTGCTGCACCTGCTCGCGCAGATTGCGGTTGGTCGCCGCCACCAGCCGGAAATCCAGCTTGACCTCGGTTTGCGAACCGAGCCGGGTGACGGTGCTCTGTTCCAGCACACGCAACAGCTTGACCTGCTGGTACAAGGGCAAGTCGCCGATTTCATCAAGGAACAAGGTGCCGCCGTCGGCCTGCTCGAAATAACCCTTGTGCGCCAGCAAGGCGCCGGTGAACGCGCCCTTGGCATGGCCGAAAAACAGCGACTCGAACAAGCCGTCCGGAATGGCGCCGCAGTTAACGGCGACAAACGGCCCATGGCGGTAACGACCGTGCCGCTGGTGCAAAAGCTGGGCGATGCGTTCCTTGCCGACGCCGGTCTCGCCGATGATCAGCACGCTCGATTCGCAATCGGCAAAGGCCTCAGCCTCCGCCACCAGGGCCTGCATGCTTTCCGACTGAGCAATCAGCGGCTGCGGCGCGCGATCGGCGCCGGTGGTGGCATGCAGCTCGGAAGCCAGGCGGAACACCAGCTTGCGCAATTCGGCGCAGGTAAAGTCAAGCATCAGAATGTGCGAATACTCGACCGGATACACACGCGGATTGGCGGCGCGCCCTACTTCAGCCACCCAGATCACCGGCATGCCATGCGATTTTTGCCAGGCATCGGCGGAAAACTCGGCATGCTCGATCACCGTCACCGAAATCACCGCCAGCGACGGCCGCGATGCTACCTGGTCGCGCGTCACCGCCATGCCGTCGGCACGGATCACCTCGATATCGAAACTCGCCAGGCATTGCGAAATCCGGTCGGCAATATCGGACTTGCCTTCCCAGAT
>NZ_JAQGLV010000153.1 GCF_028292705.1 Collimonas fungivorans
GGCGGCAATATCGATGAAGTGCACCTGCGGCCGAACAAGCTGGTGGAGTACAAGTCGGTGGCTGCCGTGATGGCGTCGGCGCAGCGGCTGGGCGTCACCAAGATCGGCATCGTCGGCAACGAACAGTTCATGGAGTAGGAAACCGTATCTTTTTAATCAGAAAAGGCCAGGCTGGAGCGTGTTTCCGATGGATTTGCAGATACCACTTAAAGACCGATTGACAGCCGCTTTCTGTCCCCATAAAGTAAATCCAGTTTGTTTCCGCTATTAAGAACAATGCCAGTGGCAGATGAAAGCGATGGATGCAACAACATGATTGAATACCTGATCGGCGTCGATGGCGGTGGAACCGGCACCCGCGTGCGGGTTGTGCGCGCTGCAAGCGATGCGCGCAATGACGGTTCACATGGCGCGGGCGCGTCTGACGGCCCGTCTGCAGGCCCGTTGCTGGCGCTTGGCCACGGCGGTCCATCGGGATTGATGCACGGCGTGGAACAAGCCTGGTCGGCGGTGCTGGAAACGCTCAATGCAGCATTTTCCAGCGCCGGGCTGGTGCGGCCGGCGCTGGAAAAAATGGCCATCGGCCTGGGATTGGCGGGTGTCAACAACAAGCAGTGGGCGGCCGATTTCTCTGCAAAGAATCCGGGTTTCGGCGATGCGGTAGTGGAAACCGACGCCTTCACCACCCTGGTCGGCGCCCATCAGGGACGCCCCGGCGTCATCATCGCCATCGGCACCGGCAGCGTTGGCGAGGTGCTGACGACGGACGGCAAGCGGCGCGAGGTCGGCGGCTGGGGTTTCCCCGCCAGCGATGAAGCAGGCGGCGCCTGGCTCGGCATGCGCGCCGTCACGCACGCCCAGCAGGTGCTGGACGGCCGGGCGCCGGGCAGCGATTTTGCGCGCGCCCTGATCCATTTTTGCGAACGCAGCTGCGCGGCCCAGTTCGATAGCCATCGCGACAGCATGTTCGCCTGGCTGGCCGGCGCCAGCCAGACCAGTTACGCTCAGCTGGCGCCGATCGTGGTGAGCCATGCCGAGCGCGACCCGGCCGCGCGCCAGATCATGCTGGAGGCCGGCCAGGAAGTCGCCAGGATTGCGGCTGCCCTGGATCCTTCGGGGCAGCTGCCGGTCGCACTGTGCGGCGGCCTCGCCGCGCATTTAAGAGAGTACCTGCCCGCACCGTTGCTGGCACTGGTCGTCAAGCCGCATGCAGATGCGGCAGCAGGCGCCCTGCGTTTGATCGATGAAAGATTAAAAGGGAAAAAAACATGCTAGCCCAGATAGAGAAACTCAAGCCGGATGCTGCTAGCGACACGCCTTTATACCTGCAGCTGGTGAACCGGCTTTCAGAACAGATCAACAGCGGCGTCTGGCAACCTGACGAGGCCTTGCCGTCGGAGCGCATCCTGGCCGATTCGCTCGAAATATCGCGGGTCACCGCGCGCAAGGCGATCGACGTATTGTGCGAGCGCGGCATGCTGATCCGCAAGCGCGGTTCCGGCACTTACATCACGCCCAAGCTGGAACAGCCACTGTCGCGCCTGACCAACTTCAGCGAAGAGCTGCGCCAGCGCGGTTTCCGGCCAGGCTCGCAATGGCTGCTGCGCGAAACCGGGATTGCGGTAGCCGAGGAAATCCTGGCGCTGGGCCTGTCGCCCAACACGGTGGTGTCGCGCCTGAAGCGCCTGCGCACAGCCGACGACGTGGTGATGGCGATCGAAACCACCACCATCCCGGCGCACTACCTGCCGGACCCGAAAGCGGTGACGGATTCGCTGTACGTCTACCTGGAGATGCTCGGCGTGGCGCCGGTGCGCGCGCTGCAGCACATCCGCGCCATCAACGCCAGCGCCGACCAGGCCAAGCTGGCCGATATCAAGACCGGCGCCGCGATGCTGCACATCACGCGCGTCGGCTACCTGGAAAACGGCACGGCGATCGAGCTGTCGCATTCCTATTGCCGCAGCGACTACTACGACTTTGTGGCGGAGTTGCGTCGATGACGAGTCAACGCCAGGCGGGCGGCGACTCGGATAATCCAGGCGAGAATTTCAAAGGCGAGCTCAAGGGCAACATATTGACGCCGCAAGGCTGGATCAGCGGCGTCCTGCGGTTCGACGACGGCCATATCACCGCGATTGACGGCGCCGAGGTCGATCCCGACCACAACAGCGATCCTTACATCCTGCCCGGATTCATCGATTTGCATGTGCACGGCGGTGGCGGCAAAGACATCATGGACGGCGGCGACGCGGTCTATGTCATCTCCGCCATCCACGCCCGGCACGGCACCACCAGCATGCTGGCCACCACCATGACTTCGCCGCTGAGCGACCTGGAGCAGGCGCTGGAAGCCTGCGGCCATGCCTGCCGCCAGCGCCGTAGCGGCACGGCGCGGGTGCTCGGCGTGCACCTCGAAGGACCGTATATCAATCCCGGAAAACTTGGCGCCCAGCCTGATTTCGTCCAGGAAGCGACCTTGCAGAAAGTGGCTCGCCTGAGCGCGATGGCGCCGGTGAAACTGATCACCGTTGCGCCTGAAATCGCCGGCCATCTGGACGTAGTGCGCACCCTCAGCGAATCCGGCATGCGGGTGCAGATCGGCCATACCCTGGGCAGCTACGAAGATGGCGTGCAAGCGCTGGAGCATGGCGCGTCCGGCTTCACCCACCTGTTCAACGCCATGACCGGCTTCCAGGCGCGCGCGCCTGGCATGGTCGGCGCGGCGCTGGCGCATGCCCGTTATTCAGAGCTGATTCCCGACCTGCTGCATGTGCATCCGGGTGCAATCAAGACAGCCCTGCGCGCCATCCCCAGGCTGTATTGCGTGACCGATTCGACCGCCGCTACCGGCATGCCGGACGGCGATTACATGCTGGGCCGCCAGCAGGTCCATAAATGCATGGGCGGCGTGCGGCTGGCCGACGGCACCCTGGCCGGCAGCACGCTGACCATGGACCAGGCCCTGCGCAACCTGGTCGGACTCGGGCTGAGCCTGGACGATGCGTCGCACCGGGTATCGACTTATGCCGCCGACCATCTCGGCCTGACGCAGCGCGGCCGTCTGGCGAGCGGCTGCCATGCCGACCTGGTGGTGCTGGACCGGCAACTCAATTTAACCGCTGTATATGTAGAAGGGGAAAGCATTGATCTCACAGAAGTTTAGTTCGCTCATGTTGCAGGAAGCCTGTTCCGCAGCCGAATACGTAGCCTTGCAATTGCAGCGCGACACCGACAGTTATGCGGCGCTCGGCGCCAGACTGCGCAGCGCGCAGCCCGCCAATGTGCTGACTGTCGCCCGCGGCAGTTCCGACCATGCGGCCAACTATTGCGCCTACCTGATCATGGCGCGCCTCGGCCGCATCGTCGCTTCGCTGCCGATGTCGCTGGTTACGCTATACAAGTCACCGCTGCAGACCCGCGATGCGCTGGCCATTGCGATTTCGCAGTCGGGCCAGAGCCCGGACGTGATCGAGCCTATCCGTTATTTCCGCGAGGGCGGCGCCACCACCGTGGCCCTGGTCAACGACGCGGCTTCGCCATTGGCCCACAGCGCGGAATGGAGCTTGCCGCTGCATGCCGGCGCGGAGCTGAGCGTGGCCGCCACCAAGAGTTTCATCACCAGCCTGACGGCGGCAGCACGCCTGGTGGCGCACTGGCAAGGCGATGCAGAATTCCTGGCGCAGATCGAAGCCTTGCCGGCTGCGCTGCAGCTGGCGACTGAAACCGACTGGTCGGCCGCCATCGAAGTCTTGGCGCCAGCCTCGCGCATCATGGTGGTAGGACGCGGCACCAGCTTCCCGGTGGCGCTCGAAGCGGCGCTCAAATTCAAGGAAACTTCAGTGCTGCAGGCCGAAGCATTCAGCGGCGCCGAGATCAAGCACGGCCCGATGGCCTTGATCAGCGAGGGTTATCCCCTGTTGATTTTTGCGACGCGCGGGCCGACCCAGGCCGGCCTGGTCAAGCTGGCCGAAGAAATGCGCGGACGCGGTGCGCGTGTATTGCTGGCAGCGCCGGCCGATGTCAGCGAACGCGACCTGACCTTGCCGCTGGCGCCGACGCCGGACCTGGATCCGATCGTGGCGATCCAGGCTTTCTATGTCATGGCCGCCAACCTGTCCATCGCCCGCGGACTGGATCCGGACCGTCCGCGCCATCTGAGCAAAGTGACCAAGACCAATTAATCGATTGAGATAGCCTCGAACAGATGGAGCAGCAATATGAGTAGCACCGATAGCAAATCCGATCCCCAGGGCAAACTGAGCGCGGCGCGCCGCATCGCCGGGCAGCTGATCATGATCCGCATGCCGGGCACGGTGCTGGACGAGGACACCGCGCAGTTCTTGCGCTACAACCATATCCGTGCGGTCTGCCTGTTCCGCCAGAACATGGTGAACGCCGAGCAGCTGGCCAAGCTGACCGCCGACCTGCGCGCAGTGATGGGACCGAACGCCTTGATAGGCATCGACCAGGAAGGCGGCGCCGTGGTGCGTGCTACCTGGCTGCCGGCGCCGCCGGCGGCGATGGCCCTGGGCGCCGTCGACGACGTGGCGCTGGCGCGATCGGTCGGCGCCGCGGTCGCACGCGGCATCCGGTCGCTCGGATTCAACTGGAATTTTGCGCCGGTGCTGGATCTCAACAACAATCCCGCCAATCCGGTCATCGGCGAACGCTCCTTCGGCTCCGATCCGCAACGCGCCACCGAACTGGCGCTGGCCTGGATGGAGGGCAGCCTGGAGCAGGGTGTGGCTTGCTGCGTCAAACATTTCCCGGGACATGGCGACACCCACGTCGACTCTCATCGCGACCTGCCGACGGTAGCCAAGCCGCGCAGCGCGCTCGATGCGCTGGAGCTGGCGCCGTTCAAGGCGGCACGCCGGGCGCCTGCCATGATGAGCGCCCATATCGTCTACCCGGCGCTGGACCCTGAATATCCGGCGACCCTGTCGCGCAAGATCCTGACCGACCTGCTGCGCAGCGAATGGGATTACCGCGGCGTCATCATTACCGATGGCATGGACATGCACGCGATTGCCGGCCGCTACGGCGTCGGCAATGCGGCCGTGCGAGCCCTGGCCGCCGGCGCCGACATGGTCATGGCGCTGGGCAATCGCAGCACGCAAGAAGAAACCCTGGTGTCCCTGACGATGGCATTGGCTACCGCCGATGAGCATGACGATCTCGGTAATGCCACGGTCGCCGCCCGGCTGGCGCGGCTGGACAGCCTGGCTGCCGCTTATCCCTGTGCGGCCGGTGCTTATCTCACCGAACCCGCCGATGAATTGCTGATGGCCGAAGCCTGGCGCCGCGGCCTGACCGTGGCAGGCCAGCCGCAGCGTCTGGCCGACGGCGCAAAAATCCGCCTGGTCGCTTGCGCCGACGCCGCCGGCGATGGCGTCGCCGAAGCAGGTTTGCCGGCCGAGGCGGTGTCCGCCTTGCTGGCGCGCCGCTACGATGTCGAACTGGTGACTTTCGACGACGAAGACAATTTTGACTGGAGCGCGCTGCCGGCTGACGGCAGGACGGTGATCCTGGCTTCGACCACGCGTTTGCGCTACGGTGAAAAAGCCAGGAATACCTGGCGCCCTGATCTCCACCTGGTGCTGTGGAATCCGTTCCAGATCCTGGATATCGCCGCGCCGGCGCTGGTCACTTACGGTTTTGCCGCGGCGGCGCTGGAGGCAGTCGCCGACTGGCTGGCCGGAACCCTCGAAGCGCGCGGCAGGATGCCGGTGCCGGTAACCGGCAACTTTACCCACGGCGGCGATTGACATGAGCATCCAGGAGAAACCCGAGCACCATCCCGCACTCTGGGTGCCGACGCTGTATTTCGCCGAAGGCCTGCCGTATTTTGTGGTGGCGACCATCGCCGGCCTGATGTACAAGAGCATGGGCATGGCCAACGATAGGATCGCGCTGTGGACCGGCATGCTGGGTTTCGTCTGGGTCTTCAAGCCGCTCTGGAGTCCGTTCCTGGAAGCGGCGCGCAGCAAGAAATCGATCGTGCTGCTGTTCCAGTTCCTGGGCGGCGCCAGCCTCGGGCTGGTGGCGCTGGCGCTGCACCTGCCGGATTATTTCGCGGTCAGCATCGCCTTGCTGGGACTGGTGGCGATTGCTTCGGCCACCCATGACATCGCTGCGGACGGCTTGTATATCGCCAGCCTCAGTTCGACCCAGCAGGCAACCTACGCCGGCTGGCAGGGCGGCTTCTACAATGTCGCGCGATTTTTCTCGCTGGGCGGGCTGGTGGTGCTGGCCGGTTATTTCGAGAAGCGCATGGCGGTGGCGCAAGCCTGGAGCCTGATCTTCGGCATGCTGGGAGTGAGCATGGTGCTGCTGGCGGTCTATCATTTCTGGGCCTTGCCGGCCGGCCGCAATGTGGCCCGTCCGGCGGGCGGCATGCGCGGCGTCTGGCTCACCTTGCGCGACGTGATCATCGATTTTTTCCAGAAACCGGGCATCTGGCTGGCGATCGCCTTCATCATCCTGTTCCGCGCCGGCGAAGGGCAGATCACCACTATCGGCCCGCTGTTCCTGCGCGCTGCGCGATCTGAAGGCGGGCTCGGGCTGGCGACAGCCGAAGTCGGCGCCGTGTACGGCACTCTGGCTACCGTGGCGTTTATTGCGGGCAGCCTGCTGGGCGGCTATTTCACGGCCTGGCGCGGCCTGCGGCGCAGCATGTTTTTCCTGATCCTGGCGATGAACCTGCCGAACCTCGCTTATTTTTTCCTGAGCACCGCCATGCCGAGCAGCCTGGGCGTGATCGGCGCCGCCCTGAGCCTGGAAATGTTCGGCTACGGTTTCGGTTTTGTCGGCCTGATCCTGTTCATCATGCAGGAAGTCGCGGTCGGCAAATACCAGATGGCGCACTACGCGCTCGGCACCGGCATCATGCAGCTTGGCTACGTGCTGTTCAAGATGGTCAGCGGCGTAGTCCAGGGCGCGCTCGGCTACCAGCATTTTTTCCTGTGGGTGCTGGTTTCCGCGATCCCGGTCCTGCTGCTGTCGCGCATAGTGCCGATCGGACGCCATGAGCAGGCCGCCGAGGCGGCAGCACAGCCGGCTGCGGTCTGAACGCGATGAGATACTTTCCTCAACGCCTGCTGGCGCTGATGTCGCTGCTGATGGCGGCCGATGCCATGGCTGCTGCCAGCAGCGGCGCCAGCATTTTTTTCGACGACTTTCATTACGCCGATACCACGGCCCTGGTCGCCGGCGGCTGGAAGATCCGCAACCAGCAAGGCCATCCCGGCATCGAGCACGGGCAATGGGGGCCAGGCACCATCAGCCTGGTCGACGATCCGCAAGCCGGCGGCCAGCGGCTGCTGCGCATGAGCGCACGCACCGACGGTACGGCTGACGGCACTTACCAGGCGCAGCTCTGCCATCAGCGCAAATATTTTGAAGGCACTTACGCCGCACGGATACGCTTTACCGATGCGCCGCTGCAAGGTCCCGGAGGCGACCTGGTGGTCGAGGCTTTTTATACCTCCAGTCCGCTCAAGCACGATTTTGATCCGCAATACAGCGAACTCGACTGGGAATACCTGCCCAACGGCGGCTGGGGCAATCCGCACAGCAGGCTGTACAGCGTGTCCTGGCAAACGGTGCAGATGGAACCCTGGAACGCATTCAACCAGGTGCACGAGGAACAGCGTGCGCTGGGCGGCTGGCATACCGTGCTGATGCAGGTCGGCGGCGGCAAGATCCGCTACTTCCTGGACGGCGTGCAGCTGGATGAACACGGCGGCCGCAATTACCCGGCGCAGCCGATGTCGATCAATTTCAATTTGTGGTTCTCGCCGAGTGGTGTGCTGCCGGATACCAGGGTGGAGCGGCGCTACGAGCAGGACCTGGCCTGGGTAATGCACGCCAAGGACCAGCTGCTGTCGCCGGCGCAGGTCGACGCGGCAGTCGGCGCTTACCGCCGGACTGGCGTGCACCAGGTCGACACGGTCGCAGCGACGGCACCGCCGCTGCCATCCAATTGCGATTTCTAGAATATTGATCAAGCGAGAGACATGATGAAACTGTTGCGACTACCGATGCTGCTTGCAGCGCTGTTGCCTGCCGTGGCCATGGCGGCGCCCTACAAAGTGGTTGCTTACAAGGTGGTTGCTTACTACTTGCCGTCGCAGCAGCGTCAATACTCTGCGGCGGATATAGACGCCAGCAAGATGACCCACCTGAATTATGCCTTCGCGCTGATCAAAGATGGCGAGATCGTCCCCGACCAGTCTTCCGGCACCGACCAGAGCGCGCGTGACTACATCGTGCTGCGCGGCCTGAAAAGCCGCTCTCCCAAGCTGAAGACCCTGATCTCGGTGGGCGGCTGGGCCGGTTCCAAAGAGTTTTCCGATGTGGCGCTGACGCCGCAGTCGCGCCGTAAATTCGCCGACAGCGCCGTCGCCTTCCTGCACAAAAACGGTTTCGACGGCGTCGACATCGACTGGGAATTTCCGGTAGCCGGCGGCGATGCTGCCAACGTCATGCGCCCCGAAGACAAGCAGAACTACACGCTGCTGCTGCAAGCGCTGCGCGAACGCCTCGACAGCGCCGGCAGGAAGGAACACCGCAGCTACCTGCTGACCGCGGCGGTCGGCAATAACAAGGGATTTTTCCAGAATACCGAAATGGCCAAGGTCGCCGCGATCCTCGACTGGGTCAACATTATGACCTACGACTTCAGCGGCTCATGGAGCAAGTTTGCCGGCCACGTCGCGCCCTTGTACAACGACCCGGCGCTGGCGCGGCCCGACGCCAATCCCGAATTCAATGTCAGCAGCACGGTCGAGATGGCTTTGCAGGCCGGCATTCCGGCCGCCAAGCTGGTGCTGGGCATGCCATTCTACGGCTATAGCTGGAAACAGTGCGGCGCGCAGCTGCACGGCCAGCACCAGGACTGCAACGGCAAGGGCCGCGGCGGCGTCGAGCCGGGCGAGCTGGATTTCGCCGACATCAGCGCCACGCTGGTCAACCGCAATGGCTTTACCCGCTATTGGAACGACGCTGCGAAAGTGCCTTACCTGTTCAATCCGGATACCGGCGAATTTGTCAGCTACGACGATGTCGAATCGCTGGACTACAAAATCAGGTACCTGAAACAGAAGGGCCTGGCCGGCGCCATGTTCTGGCAGCTGTCGGCGGACCGCGATGCGGTATTGCTGGACAAGGTGGCGGCGGACCTGCTCAAGCCCTAGCAGCTTGTCTTGTGGGAAAGCGCTGCCGTTGGCAGCTGCCTGGGTGCATAGTAGAATCGCAAGGGCAGGGTGATTGCATCACCTCAAGCCCGACGCGGCCTATCCCCAGAAAGGAATCCAAGACAATGACCGAGAAAAACCAGAACATCAGCCATATGGCGGCGGCAGCACTGTTCAGCGTGACGCTGGCCGGCTGCGCCGCCGATTCAGGTTCGACGCCGGCCGCTGTGCCCGGACCGCAAGGAACGCCGGGTTCGGCGCAAGGCTGCAAGGCGGACAAGCTGGAAGACAGCGCGCTCGTAGGCAAATCCGAGAGCGAAGCAACGGCGCTGCTGGCCGGCTGCCGCTGGCGCATCGGCGAGCGCGACGGCGAGCAGTTCATGGGCACCATGGACTATTGGGAAGACCGGCGCACGCTGGGCATCGCCAACGGCAAGGTAACCTGGGTCAAGCGCGGTTGATGTACGAAAGGCGATGAGCGTAAGCGCCGCCATCGATTGAGGTTGAAAAAAAGCCCCGTTCAGATCTGAACGGGGCTTTTTATTTGACGCCGGCTGGTGCCGGCATTGCCGTGCTTACAGTCCCAGTTTCGAGATGAAGGCGTTGGTGAAGCCCAGTGTGCCTGCCTGGCCATAAGTATTGCAGGTAGGCGAGGCCGAGCCTGGCGCGCAATCGCGGTCGCGATCGAAGGACCAGTAGTGGATGCCGCCCAGGCCATTCTGCTGCGCGAAATTGACCAGCGTAGTGACATCGGCGATAGAGAAAGTCTCATCGGTCGTGTCGTTGCCGCCAATCATCGGCGTCACTTCGATCTGCTTGTACGGCACGCCGTACTGGTTATGCAGTTCGATTGCCGATTGCGCCGCCGAGGCGCCCATGTCGCAGCCGCCGCTGCTGTTAAGCATGCAATTGCCGCCAGCCGAGCTGCCGTAGTCCATCGCCATCAGGTTGATGGTGTAGTTGGTCAAGCCGTAAGCCTGGATCGCCTGCATCACTTGCACGCCGTAGTAACCGAGGCTAGGCGTTACATGGCCGCCCAGCGTCGCCAGCGTGAAGCTGAAACGCAGGTTCGGATAAGTCGCCTGTGCGTTTTTCACGCGCAGCACCAGGTTGTTGATGTCAGCAGTGCTTTGACCGGCTTCAATATCAAAATCTATGCCGACCAGGTTGGCCGAATAATAGGTCTGGATGAATTTCTTGAAGTCCGCATCGTTGCCGCAAGTGAAGGAACCTGCCGCGCCGCCGGTGGAAACAATGTACTTCTTGCCGGCGTTGACGAACGCTTGCACATTGGCTGCCGCGAAGGCCGATGCCGATACGCCGCCCCAGTTTTCGCTACCGCAGGCGCCGGTTGCAAAAGCCCAGGTCAGGGTGGTCAGCTTGGCTGGCATGGCGCTCAGCACGGTCTGCGTGCTGCCGGTGACCGCGGTGCTCATGGCATAGGTGTTCCAGTTCAGGTTGATGTTGCCATCTTTGTATGGACTGAAAACGAAGCCGGCCGGTGTGGTGCCGCCGCCTGGAGGAGGCGGTGGTGGTGGCGGCGGTGGAGGCGGCGGCGTCACGACGCCGCAGGTTTCGACGATGGTCCATGGCTGGCCGGTGCCCGAGCCGCCGTTATTGGTGGAAGGATTGTTCCCTTGGGTCCACCAGTTGGCTTTGTAGTTGACGCCGTTGTAGCTGACCGTGGCGCCGCCGGTATAGGCAGTGCTGGCGACCCAGGCTGGATAACAGGTTACCGTCGACGCTGCTTGCGCGCTCGCTGCTATCAGGGGGCTGGCTTCGGCGCCGGTCATGATGGCGCTGCAGGCCAGGGTAAGCATGAGGCCCTGTATGAGTTTCAGTTTCAATTTTCTCTCCTGAGAAGGTTGGTCGGGCAGCATGGAAAGACCAGCTGCCGGAAGGCACAGACTTTGTTATGCGTTGTGAACCAAAACCGAAGCTGTAAAAAAATCACTGCGAACAATCACTACGAATGCCGCTGAGCCAGATTGCCGGAAGCAGACGACATCTCATCCGCCATCTTCCGTATTTCCATATGGAAATACCGAATTAAGGGCACTTTAAGATCGCAAAAAGTGGCTGTCAATCTGTATCTAACTGGTATTGCATTAATAAATTTGTGGTCTCATTTTGGTGCGCTCCATATGAACCTAAAGTATTGTTTATATTGATTTTTATTAAAATTGTGTGCACTGTTTTTTTGATAAGTGGACTGGTCGCTTTTTTTCGATTTTGGGCGCGAAATATCGGCCTGGCGATAAATCGGCTATCGATATGCGGTTGATGGAAGATGGCGGAAAGGGAACTGAAGCGGAGGGAATCGGAAGATGGCGGGTCAAAAACAACTTCAACGGCAAAAACAACTTCAACGGCAACTTCAAAAGCAACGTCAACACCAAAAGAAAAACCGCTGCCGTACTCGCCATAAAGTCGGCGAGCACGACAGCGGTTTTGTGGAGTTGCTAGCTCTTACTGCTTCGCAGCCACCGCAGCATTTGCCTTAGCTTTTACCTCATCCCGCACAATCACCACGCTAACCCGGGCCGGGTCGATGTATTTGCGGAAGGCTGCGTTGACTTGTTCTACCGTCAGGGCGCTGATCTTGCCTTCTACCTGCTTGCTCCAGGCGAAGGTGCGGTTGATGTCGAGCAGCCTGGCCCAGCCGGCGCTGAGGGCGCTGTCCTGGGCGCGGGCGTTCTGGTTTTCCTGCAGGATGCCGGATTTGGCGCGGGCCAGTTCTTCGGCGCTGAAACCGTCCTTCAGCGCGCGCGCCAGTTCTTCCTTGACGGCCTGGTCGACCTTGCCCAGGTTTTGCGGCGCGGCGATGGCTTGCACCGAGAACCTGGCGGCGCGGCTGACGGAGCTGATGTCCAGCGACGAGCCGATGCCGTAGGACAGGCCTTCCTTCTGGCGCACGCGGTCGATCAGGCGCGATTTCAAGCCGCCGCCGCCGAACAGGTAGTTGGCTACCATCATGGCCGGATAGTCGGCGTCGTCGTCGCGCATGTCGAGGTTCTCGCGTGCTACGTAAAAACCGTTTTCCTTGTCCGGCGAGTTGATGGTTTTCTGCAGCGGCGCCACGTCGAAATTCTGGCGGATCACACGCTGGTAAGGCGCTGCGCTTTTCCAGCTGCCGAATTCTTCCTGGATCACCTTGGTGACGGCAGCGACGTCGAAATCGCCGACGATCGCCAGTTCGCCTTGCGAAGCGCCGTAGAAGTCGTGGTGGAAGGCGCTGACGTCAGCCAGCGGTGTAGCCTGGATCGCAGCGATCTGCTGGTCCACGGTTTGCGCCGCCAGCCAGTGGCCTTGCGGATATTTGTTGAAATGCTGGGCGATGGCTTCGGCCGCCAGCGTGTTGGGCTCGTTGCGCGATGCTTCCAGTTCGACCAGGCTTTCCTTGCGCAGACGTTCGTATTCGGCCGGATCCAGGCGCGGTTGCTTGAGCACGCTGGCGACCAGCTTCAAGGCCGCCGGCAGGTTACTGCGCGTGGTCTGGAACTGGGTCGGGCTGCCGCTGATTTTCAGCTTGGAAAATTCGTCGGACAGCTGTTCGCGCGTCAGTGAAGTGGTGCCGCGCATCAGCATGGCGTTCATCAGTTCAGAGGCCATCTTCTTGCCGAACAAGGTTTTTTCATCGCCCCATTGCAGGTTCAGCTTGACCGTCACGGTTGCGCCGCGTGTCTTTTTCGGCAGCAGCGCGAGCTTCAGGCCGCCCACTTGCGAGCGCTGGGTGCGGGCGTCGATATTGGCTTGCGACGGGTCGAAAGCTTCACCGTCGGCGATTCCCTGCTGTGGCTTGTAATCCTTGAGCAGTTCGGCCGCGCTCGGCGCGGCGGGAACGTCGGCGCGCTGCAGCTGGTCTTCCGGCAGGAACATGCCGACCGTGCGGTTATCGCGCGTGAAGTAATGCGCTGCCGCTGCCGCCACCTGGGCCGAGGTCACCTTGTTGGAACGGTCGCGGCCGAGCAGCAGCGTGCGCCAGTCACCCAGCGCAATTGCGCCGGACATGGCGACTCCGACCTTTTGATGGTCGTTCAGCAGTTCTTCAAAAGCATTGGCATTGGCCAAGCGCACTCGTTCCATTTCTTCTGGAGTAGGCGGGGTTTTTGCAAATTGCTCGACGCCGTCGATCAGGGCTTGCCGCACCGGTTCAATCGGCTCGCCTTTCTTGACCACCGCGGCAATGATTTCCAGGCCGGGTGCATAACCGGTCATCTCGTAGTTGAACACGGCGGTGGCTTTGCCGGTTTCCACCAGCGATTTGTGCAGGCGGCCGTTGGGCGTGTCCGCCAGGATGGTGCCGGCGTACGACATGGCGTCGCTGTCAGGATGCAGTTCGCCCGGGATCTTGTAGGCCACGGCAACAATCTGCACATCGCCCTGGCGCCGTACGGTGACGCTGCGTTCGCCGTCCTGGGTCGGTTCCACGGTCCAGAAATCGCGCATCTTGCGGGTCGGCTTGGGCAGCTTGCCGAAAGCCTGGCTGACCCAGGCCAGGGTCTTGGCCTGGTCGAATTTGCCGGCGATCAGCAGCACCGCGTTGTCGGGCTGGTAGTAAGTGCGATAGAAGGCTTGCAGGTTTTCTATCTTGACGTTTTCGATATCGCTGCGGTTGCCGATGGTCGGCTTGCCGTAGTTGTGCCAGTCGTAAGCTACGCCTTGTATGCGCTTGAACAGGACGCCGTACGGCGAATTCTCGCCCTGTTCGTATTCGTTGCGCACCACCGTCATTTCGCTGTCCAGGTCTTTCCTGGCGATGAACGAATGCAGCATGCGGTCGGCTTCCATGTCGATCGCCCACTTCAGGTTGTCGTCGCCGGCCTGGAAGATTTCATAATAATTGGTGCGGTCGAGATTGGTGGTGCCGTTGAACGACATGCCGCGCTGGCTGAAATCCTTGGGAATCGCAGGGTGGCCGGGGGTGCCCTTGAACATCAAATGTTCCAGCAGATGCGCCATGCCGGTTTCGCCGTAGTTCTCGAAACGCGAACCGACCAGGTAAGTCATGTTGACGGTTACCGTGGGTTTGGATGCATCGGGAAACAGCAGGACCTTGAAGCCATTGGCAAACTGGTATTCGGTGATGCCTTCGGCGGACGGCCCCTGGGTGACGCCGGCCGGGAGTGCGGTTGCGGCTTGTGCGGCGCCGATGAAACCGACGCCGCAGGCGGCGGCCAGCAGGCAGGACAGTAGTCGGCTGGACCAGGAACGTTTACGGAATAGATGCATGAAATTTCCGATCTGTGGATAAATGAATGGACGAAAAAGCGGGCGAAAAAACGCGCATATCCGGCTAAGGATCGGCATTGAATCTGATTTGGGGCTACAGCGCATGGGCCGTGACGGGATGCTACCTCCGGACAAATGAATCTTGCTTATTTTGCCACAGAGGTAGATGGGAAGAGAGATATTCTGAAGCAGCTGCTTATTCGGTCGGCGGCACGTAGCCGGTGGCAGCGTCGGCGCCGTCGCCGAAGAAATGCTTTTCCATCTGCGCCGCCAGGTATTTGCGGGCCCGCACATCGGCCAGGTTCAGGCGGTTTTCATTGACCAGCATGGTCTGGTGCTTGAGCCAGCCGGCCCAGGCTTCTTTCGAAACGCTTTCATAGATGCGTTTGCCCAGTTCGCCCGGATACGGCGGGAAGTCCAGCCCTTCCGCTTCTTTGTCGAGCTTGATGCAATGGATGGTGCGTGCCATGGTTTTTCCTTGTAAATATTGCGAGCCGTGCTGCCACAGGCCCGCTTGTAAGATCAGTTGAATAGGGGATGGTTCGACTGGCGCCGGTTTTATAGGGTCTTGATCAGCACCAGCGATTTCCGTTGCCAGTTGTACATGTGCTGGCGGTCCTTGGGCAGGTCGTCGACCGTGGCGTGGACGAAGCCGCGCCGCAGGAACCAGTGCGAGGTGCGGGTGGTCAGTACGAACAGCTTGGTGAAGCCGGCCGCGCGGGCCCGGCTTTCCATATGCTTGAGGATGCGCTCGCCATCGCCCTGCGCCTGCACTTCCGGATTGACCGTGAGGCAGGCCATTTCCGCCATTTTTTCGGTCGGGAAGGGGTACAAGGCGGCGCAGCCGAAGATCACGCCGTCATGCTCGATCACCGAGAAATAGTGGATTTCGCGTTCGATCAGTTCGCGGCCGCGCTTGACCAGGGTGCCGTCGTTTTCCAGCGGCTCGATCAGTTTCAGGATACCGCCCACGTCTTCAATCGTGGCTTCGCGCAAGCTTTCCAGGTTTTCGTAGGAAATCATGGTGCCCACGCCATCGTGGGTGAACAGTTCCAGCAGGACCGAACCGTCGGTGGCGAACGGCACCACGTGGGCGCGCGGCACGCCGGCGTTACAGGCCTTGATCGCGTGTTGCAGGTAGAAGGCCGAGTCGGCCGGCAGGCAGCCGCTGTCCAGCACCGCTTGCGCCTGGTGCGACGACAGTTCGCGGATTTCGGTCTCGCCGGCGTCTTTCATCAATGGCGTTTCGCTGATGAAAATCAGTTTTTCGGCGCGCAGCGAAATCGCCGCCGCCACCGCCACGTCTTCCATGGTCAGGTTGAACGCTTCGCCGGTCGGCGAGAAACCCAGCGGCGACAGCAGCACCAGGCCGCCGGCGTTGAGGATCGGGTGGATGGTGTCGTAGTCGATCTTGCGCACCACGCCGGTCAGCTGCAGGTCGGCGCCGTCGATCACGCCGAGCGGACGGGCGGTGACAAAGTTGCCAGAAATGATACGGATCGCGGCATGCGCCATCGGCGTGTTGGGCAAGCCCTGGCTGAACGCGGCTTCGATATCCAGGCGCAGTTCGCCGGCGGCTTCCTTGGCGCATTCCAGCGCGGCGATGTCAGTGATCCGCAAGCCGTTGTGGAAGCGCGCTTCTACATTGCGCAGCGCCAGCTGTTCTTCGACCTGGGGTCGGGAGCCGTGCACAATCACCACCTTGATGCCTAGCGCATGCAGCAGCGACAGGTCTTGCGCCAGCACCGGCAAGGCGCCGGCGGTGACCAGTTCGCCCGGGAACGCGACGACAAAGGTCTTGCCGCGGAAGGCGTGGATATAGGGCGCGACCGAGCGCAGCCATTGTACGAATTCGTTGGGATTTTCCATTTCGCACATTATATACAGGATAAATACAGGACATCGCATCGGCTGCAGGGATTCGGCGCTTTGCGCGCAGTTTTATTGCCGGCGTAGCTGCCGGGCGACAAGTTAGCCGAAATTGCGGCTTGACGGCGGCTCTGCAACGCCGGCGGCAATGCGATAATCGGGGTATGACAAATATGATGACAACACCGTCCATTACTGTGGAATTTGAAGCGGCGGATGTGCAACAGCTGCTGCAGCACGCCGAAGCGGCGACCGAACACCTGCCTTGCATGGGCGACCAGTTTGTCGCCAAGTATTACGCCGGCGGCAAGGTGATCACCAAGAACGACTGGCCCGACGTCAGCCAGATCGATATCGCGAAGATCCCGCCGGCGCTGTTCCTGGTCAACGACTCCTTCCTGATGAGCAATGGCATCGACCCCAAACAGGCCATCGTCTGCGTCTACAAGAACGGCCACGTCGCATCGGAGCAGCAGAACGAGAGCGACGCCTTCGCGCTCGGTTCGGAAGAGTTGCCGACCGTGACCAGGATCTTGCCCAGGGATTTTGCCGGCATAGAGACTGCGCAGAAAATTCGCGTCACCTTCCAGCACGATCCACGCAAGGGACCGCAGGTCTCATTGGAGGTGATCCAGCAAAACGGCGAAGCGGGGGAAGCCCGGATAGTCAATCGCCGTCCTTGAGGACGGCGATTCCGGGGATTACTGGCTGGCCAGCTCCAGGCTGACTATGGTCAGCGCGCCTTCGACCTTGTCGATGGCGAACCTGACCTTGTCGCCGGGCTTGAACTGCTCCAGCATGGCCGGGTCGCCAGCCTTGAACAGCATGGTCATGGCCGGCATGCCGAAATTCGGGATTTGTTCGTGCTTGAGGGTGATCTTGCCGGTGCCGGCGTCGACCTTGAGGATTTCTCCGCTCACCATCGGCAGCGCGGCCTGGTCGGCCGGCGTGGTCTGCATTTCGGTGGCGTCGCTGGCGGCGGCCATGCCGGTCAGGGGCAGGCCCACGATCAATGTGGTGAGAATGACGATTATCTGCAGGTATTGCATGGTCAGGGTCCTTTAAACTGCGTGATGCGATATCGCACTAGGATGGCATAGGGCTTTCCGGGAATGATTAATGGCATATGCGGGCGACCGGGCGCTTATCAAGCGTCGCCCTGAGCTATCGATACTCCGGTATGCGGGGCCAAAAGTACCGGCTTTTTACAGCTCGTTACGAAATGCCAAAATGCTATTTTTGGGAAATATTCCGCTTGTAACCTGCCGGAGCTGTACAGTTATTCTTCTTCCATATAGTATACCCCCCTATATTATATAAAGAGGCAGCCATGGGCCACACCGTCAAAGACAAGCAAAAGCTCTTGAACCGGGTGCGCCGCATCCGCGGCCAGGTGGAGGCGATCGAGCGTGCGCTGGAACAGGAAAAGGGCTGCATGGACGTGCTGCAGCAAATCACCAGCTGCCGCGGCGCCATGAACGGCTTGCTGGCAGTCGTGCTGGAAGACCATATCCGCACGCACCTGGTCGACGCCGATCCGGGCAGCCATGAAGGACAGGGCGACGCCAGGGAACAGCTGATAGACGTCGTCAACAGCTACTTCAAGTAGACCTGCCATGACCGAATTTTCCACGCTGCTGCAGCAGGGCGCGTCCAACGCCTGGCTGTTCATCCCCAGCGCAATCCTGCTCGGCGCGCTGCACGGCCTCGAACCCGGCCACTCCAAGACCATGATGGCGGCCTTCATCGTTGCGATCCGCGGCACCATGGGGCAGGCCGTCTTGCTCGGCTTGTCGGCCACGGTTTCCCACACCGCCGTGGTGTGGATCGTGGCCTTGCTCGGTTTGTACCTTGGCCGGCAATGGGATGCCGAAGCCAGTGAACCATACTTCCAGCTTGCGTCGGCGCTGCTGATGATCGGCGTCGCGGCCTGGATGATGTGGCGGACCTGGCGGCATCAGCGCTTTGCCGAAGATCGGCATGATCA
>NZ_JAQGLV010000170.1 GCF_028292705.1 Collimonas fungivorans
GGCGTCTTGCGCGCTTCTTTCAGGCGCAGCAGCTTGGGCAAGCCGAGGTCGGCCGAAAACAGGAAGATGCTCCAGCCGGCGAAGCGCTGTTTCAGCGTGGTGCCGAAGGCGCTGAAGAAGGCGGTCAGCAAGTCGTCGCTGCTCAGGGTGCTGTCGCCGCGCACGCCTATCCGTTCGCCGTACGGCGGATTGGTCAGCATGATGCCGTGCTCGGCGTCGGCCGGCGGTTTGACTTCTTGCGCTTCGATCTGCTTGACCGGTACTTCAAACAGGATGCCGGCGTTGCGCAGGTTGTTGGCCGCGATCTGCACCATGTCCCCGGAGATGTCGCTGCCGAAGATGGTCGGCGTCGTCGGCAGCGGATTCGGCTTGAAGCTGCCCTTGATCGCCAGCCATTTCGCGCTTTCGAAATCGTTGAATTTTTCAAAGGCGAAGTGGCGGCGGGCGCCGGCCGGGATGCCGGCCAGGATCTGGGCCGCTTCCACCAGGATGGTGCCGGAGCCGCACATGGGATCGAACAAGACTGTGCCCGGCTTCCAGCCGGAGGTGCGCAGCAGGCCGGCCGCAAGATTCTCGCGCAGCGGCGCATCGCCGGTTTCGGCGCGCCAGCCGCGCTTGAACAGCGCTTCGCCGGAAGTATCGAGGTACAGCGTGAAATTGTGGGCATCGAGGAAACCGACGATGCGCATGTCCGGCGCGCCGGTGTCGACCGACGGCCGTTCATTGCACAGGTCGCGGAAACGGTCGCAGATGCCGTCCTTGATCTTGAGCGTAGTGAACTGCAGGCTGCGCAGCGGCGATTTCACTGCGGTGACGTCGACCCGGATGGTATGGCTGACCGGAAACCAGCTTTCCCATTCCTGCTCCAGCGTCATGTCGTAGATATCGTTTTCATTCTTGTAGGCGCCATGCGTCAGGCGCAGCAGCACCCGGCTGGCGATGCGCGAATGCAGGTTGATGCGCCAGGCGTCGCTCAGCAGGCCGGAGCAATGGACGCCGCCCGGCACCTGGGTGTGGACCTTGAGCGTGACCGCGGGCGCGCTGAACTGGGCTATTTCATTCAGTTCTTCAGCCAGTGCGGTTTCCAGCCCACGCGGGCAGGGGCAAAAATAGGAATGTGAATCTGTTGCTAAGTGTGACATGGGAGGACCTTTTATCCGTTGGTACTACAGTTTGCTTAGCCGCCTTGGCAGCTAACTTGTTTAAACAAACAATCTATTTATCTGGCGAAAGCACGTTCCACAAAATCCAGCCGATCCTGGCCCCAGAACGCTTCGCCGTCGACTACATACCAGGGCGCGCCAAAGATGCTGGCGGAAATGGCTTCCTCGGTAAACCGGTCGAATTCGCTCTGGACGCTGGCGGTTTCGGCTGATTTCAGCAGGATCTTGCCGTCGTGGCCAAGTTCCGAGGCGATTGCGCTCAAGGTGGCGCCGTCGGCGATATTGCGCTGTTCAGCCCAGACTGCGCGCATTATAGCGCCGGTCAGCGCCAAAGCGGCTTCCGTGCCGTGCGCCAGCTGGCCGGCGATGATCAGCTTGGCGGCGTCGTCGCTCTGCACCGGGAAAAACGTCGGCTGCAGGTTGAGCGGCACCTGCAGGTATTCGCTCCAGCGCCGCAGCTCTTCCAGCCGGTAAGCCTGGCGCTGGGGAGCGCGCTTGGCCAGCGGCAAGCCGCCGGAGGTGTTGAAGACCTTGGACAAGTCGCAAGGTTTTATTGCGACCTTGACGTCGTATTGCTTGGACAGCGCCACCAGGCGCGCGTGGCCCAGGTAGGCGAACGGCGAGTGCGGCGCAAAATAATATTCACAGAGCTTGCTCATGGCTGATCCTCGGACGGGCTTAAAACGGTTTGACAACCACCAGGATGACGATCGCGAGCAGCAGCAGGACCGGCACTTCATTGAACCAGCGCAGCCAGACATGGCTGCGGGTATTCGCCCCGTTTTCGAATTTCTTCAGCAGGCTGCCGCAGGCATGGTGATAGCCGATCACGAGAATCACCAGGAACAGCTTGGCATGCAGCCAGCCGTTGCCCGGGCCTTTGCCTATGCCGTAACCCAGCCACAGCCAGGCGCCGAAGACAATCGCCGGCAGCGCCAGCATCGTCGTGAAGCGATACAGCTTGCGCGCCATCAACAGCAGCCTTGTGGTGGCGGCGGTATCGGTTTCCTGCGCCAGGTTGACCAGGATCCGCGGCAAATAAAACAAACCGGCAAACCATGATGCGATGAAGACAATATGCAGCGATTTGATCCAAAGCATGGTGTTTCCTTTTTTTATTGCGAGAAGGGGAAATTCGGTTGCATGGGGACGGCGGTAGCGGCCTGCCTGCCGTATTTTATTCGCGTACTTCGCCGTGCCCGAACACCACGTATTTTAGCGAAGTCAGGCCTTCCAGGCCCACCGGTCCGCGCGCATGCAGCTTGTCGTTGGAGATGCCGATCTCGGCGCCGAGGCCGAATTCGAAACCGTCGGCAAAGCGGGTCGAAGCATTGATCATGACCGATGCAGAATCGACTTCGCGCAGGAAGCGCATGGCGCGCGAATGGTTTTCGGTGACGATGCTGTCGGTGTGCTGCGAGGAATAGGTGTTGATATGGGCGATTGCTTCATCCACATCGGCAACCACCTTGACCGCCAGGATCGCCGCCAGGTACTCGGTGCGCCAGTCTTCCTCGCTGGCGGCAGCCAGGTGGGGATAACCGGCCAGGATGGCGCGTGCTTCATCATCGGCGCGCAGTTCGACTTCCTTGCCCTGGTACAGCTTGGCCAGCTGCGGCAAAACCTGCGGCGCAACCGCGCGCGCCACCAGCAAGGTTTCCATGGTGTTGCAGGTGCCGTAACGATGGCATTTGGCATTGAAGGCAATCTTCACGGCCTTGTCGAGATCGGCCTGGTCGTCGATGTAGACGTGGCAGATGCCGTCGAGATGCTTGATCATCGGCACCGTGGCCTCCTTGATCAGGCGTGCGATCAGGCCCTTGCCGCCGCGCGGCACGATGACGTCGACGTATTGCGGCATGGTGATCAGGGCGCCCACCGCGGCGCGGTCGGTGGTGTCGACCACTTGCACCGCATCCTGCGGCAGGCCGGCGCCGGCCAGGCCTTCTTGCACCAGCCTGGCCAGCGCCTGGTTGCAATGATGCGCTTCGGAGCCACCGCGCAGGATGGTGGCGTTGCCGCTCTTGATGCACAGGCCGGCGGCGTCCACCGTGACGTTGGGCCGGGCTTCGTAAATGATGCCGATCACGCCCAGCGGTACCCGCATCTGACCGACCTGGATGCCGGTAGGACGGTACTTCATGTTCGAGATTTCGCCGATCGGATCGGGCAGGGCGACAATCTGTTCGAGCCCGGCGATCATGGTGGCGATGGCCTGCTCCGACAGCGTCAGGCGGTCCAGCATCGCCGGCGCCAGGCCGTTGGCGCGCGCTGTTTCGAGATCGATCTGGTTGGCCGCGCGCAGCAGGTCGGCGTCGCGCCGGATGGTGGCGGCGATCAGGCTCAGCGCGCGGTTCTTGACGGCGGTGTCGGCACGCGCCATGGCGCGTGATGCCGCGCGTGCGCGCTGTCCGACTTCGGTCATGTATTGTTGGATATCCATATGCTCTATCAAGTATGTGCGACTTTCAAACCCAGCTGCAGCAATGCGTCCCAGGCATCGCCGGAGAAGGCCTTGGCGCGCAAGCCTTTGACCATCTTGTCGACTTGCGCCGCATCTTTCAGGGCCGCTTCCAGCGTCGTCAGGCTCAGGCGCCGCAGCGCCGGCTCCATCAGCCTTTCGCGCGGCCCCCAGATGCGGTATTCCTTCAATAGCGCCGGTATCGGCCGGCCCTGGGCTGCTGCGGATTTCAGTTTCAACAAGGTGCGGATTTCCTCGGAAACCGCCCACAGCACCAGCGGCAGCGCTTCGCCTTCGCCTTTCAGTCCGTCCATCATGCGCACCAGGCGCGCCGTATCGCCCACCAGCATTGCTTCATTCAGCTTGAATACATCATAGCGCGCGACGTTGAGGACTGCATCGTGGCACTGTTCGAAGCTCAGTTTGCCGGGCGGATGCAAGAGCGCCAGCTTCTGGATTTCCTGGTGCGCCGCCAGCAGGTTGCCCTCGACCCGGTCGGCGATGAAATCCAGCGATTGGCGGTCCGCGCTCTGTTGCTGGACCGCCAGGCGGACGCCGATCCAGTTCGGCAGGTGCGCCCGTTCCACCAGCGGAATATCAATATACATCGCGCTTTGCTGCAGGGTTGCGACCCAGGCGGCTTTCTGGGTGGCCCAGTCAAGCTTGGGCAGGCTGATGATGGTGACGTTGTCCGGATTGAGCGTCGCCGTATAGTTTTGCAAAGCCTGGCCGCCATCCTTGCCCGGCTTGCCGGTCGGGATGCGCAGCTCGATCAGCTTTTTATCGCCGAACAGCGATTGCGACTGGTTGGCCGCCAGCAGTTCTCCCCATTTGAAGCTGCGGTCGACCACCAGCACGTCACGCTCGCTGCAGCCGTTGCTGCGCGCACTCTTGCGTATCTTGTCGGATGCCTCCAGCGCCAGCAGATGCTCGTCGCTGGTGATCACGTACAAGGGCGCCAGGGTTTTCGCCAAATGGCCGTCGAGCGCGTCAAACCGCAGTTGCATGTACAGGTCCCCGGTTATTTGGCGGGCGCGGAAGCTGGACCGGGGACCGGCGCCGGAACGGCTGCCGGCGCCGCCTCCGGCTGGGTCGGCTGGGCAGTCTTGATGGCGGTCAGGCGGCGCAGGATCTGCTGCACCATGTCGCTTTGCATGTCGCGGTACAGCAGCACTTCTTCCGCGGCCTTGGACAGTTCTTGCGACGAGTTGTAACTGATGTCGCGTTTCAGCGTGATCTGGGTGGCTGGCAGCAGCTCTTTCTTTTGGGCGTCGGTGACGCGGAAAGTCAGGCGGTAATACAGCATGTATTCGCTGGCGCGGCCCGAACTATTGGTAGTCAGGACCACTTTTTCACGCGTCTCGGCCAGCACTTCCAGGGTCGCCTCGGCGCCTTCGGCGGAAGTCAGCACCTGGGTATTGCCGCTGGCCAGGATATTGCGCTTGAGCTCGATGCCCAGCGGCGAGTTGGCGCCGAAGGTCATGTACAGCGACTTGAACGGCAAATTGGCCGAGCCGCGCAGATGGAAGCCGCAGGCGCACAGCAGCGTTGTCATGGCCATGATCAGCGACCAGCGCAGCCAAGTGCGGGAAGTGGCGGGCATTCCGAGAGGCGTTCTATTCAACATTCGGGCATTCCTTGTTTCAAGATTCAAGGCCGGACTGGCAGTCCGGCCGTAAGCGAGGTCAAGCTACGATATTGACCAGTTTCCCAGGCACCACGATGATTTTCTTCGGGGTGCCTTCCAGGTATTTCTGGACGCTCTCGTTGGCCAGCGCAGCTGCTTCGATGCTGGCCTTGTCGGCGTCCTTGGCGACGGTGATGCTGCCGCGCAGCTTGCCGTTGACCTGGATCATCATTTCAATTTCGCTCTGTTCCAGCGCCTTGCCGTCCACCTGCGGCCAGCTGGCGTCGAGGATGTCGCCATGAGCGGCGGCAAAGCCGAGTTCCTGCCACAGCGCGTGGGTGATGTGCGGCGCCACCGGATTGAGCACGCGCAGGAAAATCGACAGGCCTTCGGTCAGGACCGCATTGCTGGCCGCTGACTGGTCGAGCTTGGCGGCTTCCAGCGTGTTCAGCATTTTCATGCAGGCCGACACCACGGTGTTGTACTGGATCCGCTTTAAGTCGTGGTCGGCCTGCTGCAAGATCTTGTGCACTTCGCGGCGCAAGGTTTTCTGCACATCGTTCAAGCCGGAGAAATCGGCAGCGGCGGCGGGCGCGATGCTGCCGGCGCGGGCATAGCTGAAGGCCCAGACCCGGCGCAGGAAGCGGTTGGCGCCTTCCACCCCGGTACCCGACCATTCCAGGGTCTGCTCCGGCGGCGAGGCAAACATGGTGAACAGGCGCGCGGTGTCGGCGCCGAACTGGTCGATCTGGGCTTGCGGGTCGATGCCGTTGTTCTTCGACTTCGACATCTTTTCGGTGCCGCCGATTTCCACCGGCTTGCCGTCGGTCTTCAGGATGGCGGTCAGCGGCCGGCCCTTGTCGTCGAAGGTCAGTTCGACATCTTCCGGGTTGAGCCAGGTTTTCTTGCCGCTGGCGTCTTCGCGGAAATAGGTTTCATTGAGCACCATGCCTTGCGTGAGCAGGTTGGAGAACGGTTCGTCGAACTTGACCAGGCCGAAGTCGCGCATGACCTTGGTCCAGAAACGGGCGTACAGCAGATGCAGCACGGCGTGTTCGATGCCGCCGATATACTGGTCCATCGGCATCCAGTAATCGTTGCGCGAATCGACCATGGCGTCGTTGCTGTTTGGCGAGCAATAGCGCATGTAATACCAGGACGAGTCGACGAAGGTGTCCATGGTGTCGGTTTCGCGCCGTGCCGGCTTGCCGCATTGCGGGCAGTCGACGTGCAGGAATTTTTCGTGCTTGTTGAGCGGATTGCCGCTACCGTCCGGCACGCAGTCTTCCGGCAAGATCACCGGCAAGTCTTTTTCCGGCACCGGCACGTCGCCGCAGTCGGCGCAGTGGATGATAGGGATAGGCGTGCCCCAGTAGCGCTGGCGCGAGATGCCCCAGTCGCGCAGGCGATAGGTGATTTTCTTTTCGCCCAGGCCGTGCGCGGCGAGGTCGGCGGCCACTGCGTCGACCGCTTCCTGATAATGCAGGCCGTCATATTTGCCGGAATCCACGCAGACGCCGTTTTCCTTATCGGCGTACCAGTCGTGCCAGCTTTCCTCGGAATAGGTCTTGCCCGCCAGAGTGATCACCGGGCGGATCGGCAGCACGTATTTCTGGGCGAAGGCGAAGTCTCGCTCGTCGTGCGCCGGCACACCCATCACGGCGCCGTCGCCATAGGTGATCAAGACATAGTTGCCGACCCATACTTCGATCAACTGGCCGGTCAATGGATGCGACACGTACAAGCCGGTCGGCATACCTTTCTTTTCCATCGTCGCCATGTCGGCTTCGATGACGCTGCCTTTTTTGCATTCGGCGATGAACTCAGCCAGCTCCGGATTGCTCTTGGCGGCGAAAGTGGCCAGCGCATGTTCCGGCGCCACGGCGCAGAAGGTCACGCCCTTGATGGTGTCGGCGCGGGTGGTGAAGACCCACAGCTTGCCGTCCTGGATCAGCTTGCCGTCTTCTTCGATCTTGTGCGGAAAAGCAAAGCGCACCCCGGTAGACTTGCCGATCCAGTTGGCCTGCATCAGGCGCACCCGTTCCGGCCAGCCCGGCAATTTTGTCTCTACGTGTTCCAGCAGTTCTTCGGCGTAGTCGGTGATCTTGGCGTAGTACATCGGGATCTCGCGCTTTTCGATCAGCGCGCCCGAGCGCCAGCCGCGGCCGTCGACCACTTGCTCGTTGGCCAGCACAGTCTGGTCGACCGGGTCCCAGTTCACGGTGCCGGTCTTTTTGTAGATGATGCCTTGCTCCAGCATCTTCAGGAACATCCACTGGTTCCACTTGTAGTATTCCGGCGTGCAGGCGGTCATTTCGCGCGACCAGTCGATCGCCAGCCCCATCGCTTCCATCTGCTTCTTCATGTGGGCGATGTTGGCATAGGTCCATTGCGCCGGCGGCACGTTATTGGCCATCGCGGCGTTTTCCGCCGGCATGCCGAACGCATCCCAGCCCATCGGCATCAGCACGTTGTAGCCGTTCATGCGCAGGTAACGGTACATCACGTCGTTGATGGTGTAGTTGCGCACATGGCCCATGTGCAGCTTGCCCGAAGGATAAGGCAGCATCGAGCAGGCATAGAATTTCTTCTTTTCTTGGCCGTGCCGGTCCTTGGCGTGTTCGACGGTCTTGTAGGCGTCGATGGAATGCCAGTGGTCTTGCGCTGATTTTTCGACGTCGGTAGGGCTGTATTTTTCTTGCATGGCTGGAGCTAAGGACTAGAGCTAAAAGGTGAATGTTATTCCGCTTTGCAAAAACACAAGGCGCTGAATCGTCGGCAGGAAATCATGCGTCGGCCGGACGGATTCGATAATCTTGGTCGTTGCGAATCGAAATGGGAACTTGCTGAGCCAATATTCATGGCATCCGAACCAGTGATTATACTGGTTCGGATGCCGCTTTAGCGCATGGGGAGCGCGGAGTCGCGCGTTGAATCGGGCAATACCGGCCGCGGGGCCCGAAAGCCGTGTTGTTTCAGGCGTCGTGGAAGCTGCCGGCGAAGCCGTTCAGCGCGGCCTGGACTGCCCGTTCGGTCAGTTCAATGCGTTTGCGCGCTTCCGAGCGCTTGTGAGAAGGGATTTCCTGCAGGTTGGGGGCGGGAATGACCTCGCAGCAGAGCTGGTATTCGCCGTCTGGGCGGCGGATCGCCCCTATTTCTTGCCAAAAATCATCATAATCCGCAAGCACCTTGCCGGTGCGGATCTGGTGGAACAGGACCCGGTTCCGGTTGCCCACCAGGATCAGCTTCTTGCAGCCGTAGGCGCGGCCGATTTCCCGCACCAGCCGCAGCATCAAGCCCTTCGGCCGCAGGCCGAACATGTCGCGGGTAGCATTGCGCACCCGTTCCTGGGCGTCGCTGCCGCGCGGGCCTTGCAGGCAGCCGACGCCGACGCAGGGGACCATTTCGTTGCCGTAAAAAGTGAAAGCCACCGAGAACAGGCGCTGCTGGTCGCTGCACAGGTCCAGCGCCAGCTCGCCTTCGCGGTCCAGGGTGGCGATCGACGACAGCCGGATTTCATAGGCGGCTCCGGATTTGCCGCTGAAGCTGCCCAGCAGCAGCGGTGCTTGCGCCGCGCGCAGGACCAGGGGGGCGAGGCCTTGCCGGAAGATGAAATCGTAGTGGCTGACCAGGATATTCATCCGGTCCTGGCTGTGCAAACGCAACGACTGGTAGGGACGGTAGATTTTCTGCAGCAGCCTGGGCGTGGCTTGCGCCAGCCTGGCGTGCATCGGCGTTGCATTCCAGTAGGCCAGCCAGCGCTGCGTCTGGCGGTAGTGCAGCACGGTGCGGACGCTCAGCTTGAACTGCTTGGCGACATACGACAGGCCGCGCGGCGAGTGCCTCAGGCAGGTGTGCAGGGTAATGCGCGGACCGCTGTTGCCGGTCCGGGCGGGGGCTGGCCGCGGGTAAAAAAGATGGGATATTTCCGATAGCAGCGCCAGGTTTTGCAGGCGGCCGTGGAGCAGCCGGACGGCGCCGCGGCTGACGACCTTGCCGTACCTGGTGTTCATGGCCAGCATCATCGCCAGGGAGACCAGGCCGGCGACAAAAATATCCAGCGGATAATGCACGCCCAGGAATATCTTGGCCCAGCTGACGGCCAGCGACAGCATCACCAGCAATATTCCCAGCCATTTGATCTTGATGGTTTTGGCTGTCCACAGCGTCAGGCCGGTGCCCAGGATGACGGCAATCGTGACGCTGGGCGAAATGCAATGCGCGCTTTTGGCCTGGTGCAGGTAATCATTCCATGCGGCCGGCACCAGGGTATCCCAGAGCAAGGGGACGAGTTTGCTCGCTGATACTGCGGCAGCCGTCGTAATGATCGCTTTGAGAGAGAGAAGCCGGGTAGTCTTGCTGCCGCTGATCCATAAGCCGACCAGGCTGGTCGGCACCAGGTAGATGCCCCATTCGGCGATCGCCAGCGCCAGCATGAACGGAATTCCGATAAACCCGGGAGGGCCTGCCGACCACAAAAGGTGATTGTAAGAAGACAGCGTCATAGGCTTGGGCGATCAGAAGTCTTGCAAAAAATGATAAAAATGCATGTAAACAGTATTTGTATCTGTTTTGTTACTTTAGGAAATATAGAGATACAAATAAAAACAGAATGTTACATGCAAACTCGCAAGCCGACGCAATTTGATGAAATTATTGAATTGCCAAGTGGAAATTGATGGCGCCTGAGCGGCGCGCCGGACTAGCGGCGGGAGATTGCAGAGGGGTAAAGGGCAGGAAAAAGACAGGCCCGGCAAGGCCGGGAGGCCGCCGGGCAGGGGAAATTACTTTGTTGCGAGGGGTTTTGCCGGCGCTTCAGCGCAGGCCCAGCACATCCTGCATGTCGTACAGGCCGCTGCTCTTGTCGCGCAGGAAACGCGCAGCGCGCAAGCTGCCCTGTGCGTAAGTGACGCGGCTGGATGATTTGTGGGTGATTTCGACGCGCTCGCCGATGCCGGCAAACAGCACCGTATGGTCGCCAACGATATCGCCGCCGCGGATGGCGGCAAAACCGATCGAAGACGGATCGCGCTCTCCTGTGATGCCTTCGCGGCCATAGACTGCGACGTCGTCCAGCTTGCGCCCGAGCGCGCCGGCCACGACTTCACCCATCATCAGCGCGGTGCCCGAAGGGGCGTCGACCTTGTGGCGATGATGGGCTTCGATGATTTCGATGTCGTAACCATGGGAAAAGCTCTTGGCCGCCATTTCCAGCAGTTTCAGCGTGACATTGACGCCGACGCTCATGTTCGAAGCGAACACGATGGCGGTTTTCTTTGCCGCCGCCGCGATCGCAGCCTTGCCGGCTTCGTCGAAACCGGTGGTGCCGATGATCATCTTGATGCCGTGGGCAGCGCAATAATCGAGGTGTTTCAGCGTGCCTTCCGGACGGGTGAAATCGATCAGGTAAGCCGCCTGCGCCAGGCCCTTGGCCAGCTCGGCTTCAATCAGGACACCGGCAGGTTTGCCGAGGAACGCTGCAGCGTCGGTTCCCAGTTCGGGCGCGCCCGGCACGTCTAGCGCACCGGCCAGCAGGGCGTCGTCGGCGTTTTGAATCGCCTCGACTAGCATGCGCCCCATGCGCCCGGAAGCGCCGGCGACGGCTATTTTCATCTGAGTCATTATCTGTTCGACGATCTGGACAATTTGTTAATCAATTCTTGGAAGGGCCAGGCGCGCTAGGCACAGACGGTGCGATTTCCACATTCTTGACGCTCTTCTTGGCTTCCGAAGCACCGCCTGAAATCCGGTCCAGGTAATCGTTCTCGGTAGGCAGGTTGCCGCCGTCGACGCGTGCCAGCAGGTTGCCGTTGAAGAAAACGCTGACCCGGCTGGTGGTGACTTCGCCATTGCCCTTTTGCAGGCGGAACACGTAGTCCCAGCGATCGTCATGGAACAAATCGGTCAGCAGTGGCGTGCCGAGTGCAAATCGCACCTGCTCGCGAGTCATGCCTTCTTTAACTTGTGCCAACATTTCTTTCGAGACAAAATTTCCCTGCTGGATATCTATCCGGTAAGGGGAAAAAATGCCCAGGAAGCGGCGGTGCTTGATGGTTTGCACGCCGCTGGTGTCGGTGACGACGGGAGCCGCCGCCGGATCTGTGCCAGCGACGGACTGGCCGGCCGGGGGATTTTTTGACGCGCAGCCGGCCAGGGCGGCCATGAAGACAACTGCAGCGGTCAAAGCGGAGGTACGGACAGGGGAGAGCAACATTCGCATAAGGATCTCAATTGATTGAGCAACTGTGCTAAAACGCTATATGATAAAGCAGATCATCCATTTGTGACCAAAACATGCCGAACAATCCATCCGAACTGAAAGCCAGCGGCCTCAAAGCCACCTTGCCACGCCTCAAAATCCTGGAAATCTTCCAGAACAGCGAGGTGCGCCACCTGAGCGCCGAGGACGTTTATAAAATCCTGCTGAGCGACAATCTCGACGTCGGCCTGGCGACCGTGTACCGCGTACTGACCCAATTCGAGCAGGCCGGGCTGTTGCAGCGCAACCATTTTGAAACCGGCAAGGCCGTGTTCGAACTCAACGAAGGCTCGCATCACGACCATCTGGTTTGCTTGGATTGCGGCCTGGTGGAAGAGTTTTACGACGAAGAAATTGAAAAGCGCCAGAAAATCGTCGCCAAGGAACACGGTTTTGAAATCGCCGACCATGCGCTGGCCCTGTACGGGCATTGCCGCGACTGCCGCAAGAAAAAGGGCTGATAGCCTGCCTTATGCGGCCTTGCGCTTGCGCGCCTTCGGCGCCGGCTTGGCGTTAGCCTTGCGCACCGCCGCGGCATAAGCCAGCCGCGCCCAGGGCGTCATCGCCGCGGCTGAATCCATCGCGTCTTCGGGCGCCGACCAGTAGCTCATCTCAATGCTTTTCCCTTTGCTTTCGAAGATGCAGGGCGTGCATCCTGCAGCGGCGAACTGCGGCCGGGTTTCTTCGTCAGTCTTGAGGTAGAGGATGCCTTCAGCGACCAGGGCGATCATCACGCTGTCGTGGTAGACGCCGTAACCGCCGAACATCTTGCGCGCGCTGATTGCGCCCAGCGGCGCCAGCAGCTCGCGGATATAGTCGATGATGGCGTCGTTGCCGGACACGTTCAGCTGTGGCTCAGGGCGTTCGACAGCAGCTTGGCGGTGATGTTCACGATCGGGATCACGCGTTCATACGCCATCCGGGTCGGGCCGATCACGCCCAGCGTGCCGACAATCTTGCCGTTGACCTCGTAGGGGGCAGTCACCACGCTCATTTCTTCCATCGGCACCAGCTGCGATTCGCCGCCGATGAAGATCTGGACGCCGGTTGCCTTGCCGGAGATGTCGAGCAATTGCATCAGGCTGGTTTTCTGTTCGAACATGTCGAACAGCTTGCGCAGGGAATCCATGTTCGACGACAGGTCGGTGACGCTGAGCAGGTTGCGTTCGCCCGAAATCACCACTTCGTCGCTGTTGTCGGTCATGGCGTCGCTGCCGGCTTCGACCGCGGCCTGCATCAGCCAGGTCATGTCGTCGCGCAGCTTGCGCAGTTCGCCTTGCAGGCGCAGGCGGACATCGTCCAGGCTGAGGCCGCCGTAATGCTGGTTGATGTAGTTGGCGGCCTGCACCAGCTTGGCCGGGCTGTAGTCGACATCGGTCAGCAGCAGCCGGTTCTGGACGTCGCCGTTGGGGCTGACGATCACCAGCAGGATGCGTTTCTCCGAAAGCCGCAGGAATTCGATCTGCTGGAAAATCGATTCGCGCCGCGGCGTCAGCACCACGCCGGCGAAATGCGACAAGGATGACAACACCTGGGCCGCATTGGCGATGATTTTCTGTTGCGAATTCGGCTGCAGGCGCGCCTGCATCTTGGATTCCAGCGCGGTCTCGTCAATCGGCTCGACCGTCAGCAGGGTATCGACAAACATGCGGTAGCCGCGCGGCGTCGGCACCCGGCCGGCGGAAGTGTGGGGGCTGGCGACAAACCCCATTTCTTCCAGGTCGGCCATGATGTTGCGTATCGTCGCCGGCGACAGTTCCAGGCCGGAGATCTTGGAAAGGGCGCGCGAGCCGACCGGCTGGCCGTCGGCGATATACCGTTCGACCAGGGCCTTGAGCAGGGTTTGAGCGCGAGTATCTAGTTGCATATGGGTCTATTTTAGCGAGCACCGGACTGGCTTACCAGCAGCTTATGCATGCACTTATACACTGTTTTTACCCGCGAACCGCGGTTTGTTCCAGCCAGGCCTCCAGCTCATGCAGGCTGGTGCAGCTGGCCTGGGCGCTGATGCCGGCCGGCAGCATGCGGTCAAAACGGTTGATCCAGACCGCCTGCAAGCCGGCCTGCTGGGCGCCGACCACGTCCAGCAAGGGATCGTCGCCGACATACACGGTGTGTTCCGGCGCGACATCCAGCGCTGCGCAAGCCGCATGGAAAATGCTGGGGTCGGGTTTGGCGCAGCCGAAGCTGTGGGCCGCGATTGATGCCTGGAAATGCCGGGCCAGGCCGATCTTGCCGAGATCGGCGAAACCGTTCGAGACCGTGCCCAGCGGCAGGCGCTGGCTGAGCCGCGACAAGGCCGGCTGGACGTCGTCGAACGGCGTCACGGCATGGCGCGCTTCGGAAAACACCGCCATCGCCGCATCCACTTTGCCGGCGTCTTCGCCGACGCTGTTGAAAGCGATGGTCAGCGCCGCATGGCGCAGCTTCCACAGATCAAACTTGAACACCGGATTGCTCGCCACCAGATCCATGCGCTGCTGGCGCAGGGTCTCGATCGTGAACCGGCGGCTGACCGCCGGGGTATTTTCGCGCAGCCAGTCGAACAGCAACTGTTCGGCGCGCGCGATCACCGGCACGATCGGCCACAGGGTATCGTCAAGGTCGAACAGCAGCGCTTTGACGGCAAGCGGTTTGCCGGGCCGGAAACCAGGGGAGATAGCTGAATTATTCGTCGGGGCCATATGCCTATCCTTCATTGCAAGCCTAAATTATGGTCTAATCGCCAGCATGTGGCCTATAAAATTACCTTCCAAAACGGTTTTGCCAGCGAATTTGCCAGCGAACTTGCCTGAGTCTATGCCGAAAACCATTGCCATCATCGGCAAGTATCTCGCCGCCGGCATTTCCGAGTCGCTGACCGAAATCGCCGATTTCCTGCAAGGCCGCGGCCACCATGTGGTGCTGGAGACCGAGACCGCGCAGAACGTCGCGCTGCCGATCGCCGCGATGACGCCGGCGCAGATCGGCCAGCAGGCCGACGCCGCGATCGTTGTCGGCGGCGACGGCACCATGCTGGGCATTGCGCGCCAGCTGGCGCCTTACGACGTGCCGCTGATCGGCATCAACCAGGGCCGCCTCGGATTCATCACCGATATCTCGCTGGAGCGCATGCTGCCGGTGCTGGGTGAAATGCTGGACGGTAAAGTCGAATCGGAACGGCGCAGCCTGCTGCAAGGTTCGGTCATGCGCGACGGCCAGCAGATTTTCAGCGCGCTGGCATTCAACGATGTGGTGGTGGCGCGCGGCGCCGGTTCCGGCATGGCGGAACTGATGGTCGAGGTCGACGGCCGCTTCATGTACAACCAGCGCTCCGACGGCCTGATCGTGGCGACGCCGACCGGTTCCACCGCTTATTCCTTGTCGGCCGGTGGTCCTTTGCTGCATCCCTCGCTGGGCGGCATCGTGCTGGTGCCGATTGCGCCGCATGCGCTGTCGAACCGGCCTATCGTGATTCCGGACAGCAGTGAAATCGTGATCGAAATCGTCAACGGCCGCGACATGAGCGCCAATTTCGACATGCAGTCGCTGGCTAGCCTGCAGCACGGCGACCGCATCCTGATACGGCGCTCCGAACATACCATCACCTTTTTGCACCCGGCCGGCTGGAGTTATTACGACACCTTGCGGCAAAAGCTGCACTGGAACGAATATCCGTCGGCGGAAGGGCAATTGAAGTAAGCCGCCTCCGATTTTGCTATGCTGATTGCCACTGTCTGGCCGATGCTGTATTTAGACCTCTGCATTTATCCCTATTTTGAGCCCTCCCATGCTGCGCACACTTTCCATACGCGATTTTGTCATTGTCGACGCCATCGAGCTTGAATTCGCCGCCGGTTTCACCGTATTCACCGGTGAAACCGGCGCCGGCAAATCCATCCTGATCGACGCCCTGGCGCTGGCGCTGGGCGGCCGCGGCGACGCCAGCGTGGTGCGCGAAGGCGCGGCCAAGGCGGATGTGACGGCGGAGTTCGCACTGGCCGGCGAGGCTGACAGCGAAGTCGGCAGCTGGCTGGAGCGGAACGAGTTCACCAGCGAAGAAGGCGTGATCCTGATGCGGCGCGTGATCGATAATGCCGGCCGCTCCAAGGCGTTCATCAACGGCGTGGCGGCAACCGCGGGGCAGTTGCGCGAGCTGGGCGAAATGCTGGTCGATATCCACGGCCAGCATGCGCACCAGTCTTTGCTGAAAAGCGACGCGCAGCGATTGTTGCTGGATGGGCAAGCCGGCTTGCAGGACGACCTGCTGGCCGTGGCGGCCGCCTTCAAAAGCTGGCGTTCGCTGGCGCGCCAGCGTGAAGAATTCGAAACCAACGCCAAGAATGTATTGCTGGAACGGGAGCGCCTGGAATGGCAGGTCGGCGAACTGGAAAAACTGGCGGTCAAGCCCGGCGAATGGGATGAAATCACCAATGAGCACAGCCGCCTGTCGCATGCCGCCAGCCTGATCGAAGGGGCGCAGGAAGCGCTCAACGTGATTTCCGAAAACGATGCGGACGATGCGCCGCCGATGCTGTCCCAGCTGTCGGCGCTGAACCAGAAGATCGGCAAGCTGGTCGATGTCGACAGCAGCCTCAAACCGGTGCTGGAAGCGCTGGAGCCGGCGCGCATCCAGCTGCAGGAAGCAGTCTACGCGCTCAACGATTACCTGAGCCGGGTCGAGCTCGATCCGGCGCGCCTGCACCAGGTGGAAGACCGGATGGAAGCGATCCATTCGGCCGGCCGCAAATTCCGGCTGGCGCCGGACGAATTGCCGCAGGAACTGGAAACGCTGTCGCAGCAGCTGCGGCAACTGGCGGACGCCAGCGATCTCGACGCCATGAAGGCGCAGGAAGAAAAGCTGAAAGCGACCTATCTGGGGTTAGCGCAAAAACTGTCGAAAGCACGGACCAAGGCCGCCCAGGCGCTGGGCACGGCGGTGACTGCGGCGATGCAGGACCTGAGCATGAGCGGCGGCCGTTTTGCGGTTGCGCTGAATCCCTGCGAAGCGGCCAGCTATGGCGTCGAACAGGTGGAATTCCTGGTGGCGGGCCACGCCGGCGTGG
The DNA here is from genome assembly GCF_028292705.1 of Collimonas fungivorans. Classification (GTDB taxonomy): domain Bacteria; phylum Pseudomonadota; class Gammaproteobacteria; order Burkholderiales; family Burkholderiaceae_D; genus Collimonas; species Collimonas fungivorans_B. The sequence continues at coordinate 16,556 of NZ_JAQGLV010000170.1, forward strand.
CGCCGCGGCCCCTGGCCAAAGTCGCTTCCGGCGGCGAACTGGCGCGGATAGCGCTGGCGATTTCAGTGATTACCTCCAGTTCCACCGCGACCCCAACCCTGATTTTCGATGAAGTCGACAGCGGTATCGGCGGCGGCGTGGCGGAAGTGGTCGGGCGTTTGCTGAAGCGCCTGGGCCAGGATCGCCAGGTACTGTGCGTGACCCATTTGCCGCAGGTCGCGAGCCAGGCCAACCAGCATTTCCAGGTCAGCAAGCAGAGCCAGGGCAACAAGACCGTATCGGCGATCGACGGCCTGGACGCCAAGAACCGCATCGAAGAAATCGCTCGCATGCTGGGCGGCCTGGAGATTACGGCAACTACGCGCAAGCATGCGCGTGAACTGCTGGCGCTCTAACTTTATTTCCCGGAGCTCCCCGCATGGCATTCCGTAAAGAACCCCCGTTCACCCATGGCAAGGCCGGCAAGAGCGCGGTATTGCTCGTCAACCTGGGCACGCCGGATGCGCCGACCACCAAGGCAGTGCGCAGCTACCTGAAGCAATTCCTGTCCGATCCACGGGTAGTGGAAATACCGCGGGCGATCTGGTGGCTGATCTTGCATTGCCTGATCCTGCCGTTCCGCTCCAGCAAGTCGGCGCACAAATATGCTTCCATCTGGAGCAACGAAGGTTCGCCGCTCAAGGTCCACACCAGCAAGCAGGCGATCCTGTTGCGCGGCTACCTCGGGCAACGCGGCCATCAGGTGCAGGTAGCTTACGCGATGCGCTACGGCTCGCCTTCGATATCGGAAGTGCTGGACCAGCTGAAGGCCGACGGTTGCGAGCGGATCCTGGTCTTGCCTGCGTATCCGCAGTATTCGGCGACCACCACGGCCTCGATCTACGACGCGGTGTTCGCGCACTACGCCCGGGTGCGCAACGTCCCCGAGCTGCGTTTCATCAAGCACTACCACGATCACGAAGCCTACATCCAGGCGCTGAAGGAGTCGGTGCTGGCTTACTGGGCGATGCACGGCACGCCGGACAAGCTGATCATGAGTTTCCACGGGGTGCCGAAGCGTACCTTGCTGCTGGGCGACCCTTATCATTGCGAATGCCAGAAAACCGCGCGCCTGCTGGCGCAGCAGCTGGGGCTGGGGCCGGAGCAGTATCAGCTGACTTTCCAGTCGCGCTTCGGCAAGGCCGAATGGCTGCAGCCGTACACTGCGCCGACCTTGCAAAAGCTGGCGAAGCAGGGCGTCGGCCGGGTCGATGTGATGTGTCCGGGTTTCACCAGCGATTGCCTGGAGACATTGGAAGAAATTGCGATAGAGGCGAAACAGGATTTCCTCAGGGCGGGCGGCAAGGAATTCCATTTCATTGCTTGCCTGAACCAGGCGCCGTCCTGGATTGCTGGCATGGCTTCGCTGGTAGAGGAGCACATGATCGGCTGGCCTACCACCGAGAGCGAGCGGGAAGAATTGAAGCAGCAGGCTGAGGTGTCGCGGCAACAGGCTGTGCGCCTGGGCGCCAGCCAATAGAACAGCCTATCTGGTGTAGAAATTTTGAGTGACAGTGCGCCGCTCCGGCAAGGCGCAACTATAATGAGCGCCCGATGCCGGGTGCATATGGACGATTATTGCTTGTTTTGCAAGTTGCAAAGGCGATCAGCCAAAGTCAATATAATGCGATCAGTTGCGAATAGCTGATCCAGCTTGCTGCAAGCAAAATATAAACGACCAGAAATGCGGAAATTAACGGGAGTTTCACGATATTTCCCTTTTTGTTTGTTGGGATGAGGCAACTTTCAACTGTTTGAGTCCACACCTACAGCTTAGTTCCTATGTCGCGTTGCAGCAAACCCCGGCTGGTAAATGTTGTTTCAAATTGTTGCCAGGTTGGATGGGGTTTGATGCGGGTTTGACGCATTCCCCCGGCAACCGGACCACGGCCTGCGGCCAAATCAGGGCGCTCATTTTTTAACCCTTGAAAAAGTAAGGGCATAGCCTCATTTGGCTTCCTATACTTAGTAAGTTATTGATTGTTGGAGATTTTTGAATGGAACACATGGAAAATCAGAACGAACAGGCGCAAACGGAAAAGAGCCAGGTTGCCGAAGATGCAGCGGTAACTCCCGAAACGACGCTGGAAGTCCAGTTGTCGGAAGCACAAGCCAAGATCGCGGAAATGCAGGACGCTTTCCTGCGCGCCAAGGCCGAGTCGGAAAACATCCGCCGCCGGGCCCAGGAAGATATTGCACGTGCGCACAAGTTTGCAATTGAAGGCTTTGCCGAAGCGCTGGTGCCGGTCAAGGACAATCTTGAAATGGCGCTGAAGATCGAAACGCCTTCGCTGGAATCGCTCAAGGAAGGCGTGGAAATGACGCTCAAGCAGCTGTCGTCGGCCTTCGAAAGAAATCGTTTGCTGGAAATCTCGCCTGAGGTAGGCGAGAAGCTGGACCCGATGAAACACCAGGCAATCTCGACCGTGCCTGCCGAGCAGGATGCCAATACCGTGGTGACTGTGTTGCAAAAAGGCTACACCATTGCCGATCGTCTGTTGCGGCCAGCCTTGGTCGTCGTGGCGCAAGGAAAGTAGAAAAAAAACGCCAGGAGCGAACAGTTTAGCGCTTGAAAGCGCGCTTTCGCTCCCTATATTCAGACCATCAAAACATTCATCAGATATTCAGTAAAGGACATACACCATGGGTAAAATTATCGGCATTGACTTGGGTACCACCAATTCTTGCGTTTCAGTGATTGAGAACGGTCAGCCAAAAGTGATCGAGAATTCGGAAGGCGCGCGCACCACGCCATCCATCATCGCTTATCAAGAAGACGGCGAAATCCTGGTCGGCGCGCCTGCCAAGCGCCAGGCTGTGACCAATCCGACCAACACGCTGTACGCCACCAAGCGTCTGATCGGCCGCAAGTTCGACGAAAAAGAAGTGCAGAAAGACATCGCGCTGATGCCTTACCAGATCATCAAGGCCGATAACGGCGATGCATGGGTAGGCGTACGCGACCAGAAACTGGCGCCGCCGCAAATCTCCGCAGAAGTGCTGCGCAAGATGAAGAAGACTGCCGAAGACTACCTCGGCGAAGAAGTCACTGAAGCCGTGATCACTGTACCGGCATACTTCAACGACGCACAGCGCCAAGCCACCAAGGACGCCGGTCGCATCGCCGGCCTGGACGTCAAGCGCATCATCAACGAGCCGACCGCGGCTGCGCTGGCTTTCGGCCTGGACAAGGCAGAAAAAGGCGATCGCAAGATTGCCGTGTATGACCTGGGCGGCGGTACTTTCGACGTCTCCATCATCGAAATCGCCGATGTCGATGGCGAAAAGCAGTTTGAAGTGCTGTCCACCAACGGCGATACTTTCCTCGGCGGCGAAGACTTCGACCAGCGCATCATCGACTACATCCTGGACGAGTTCAAGAAGATCAACGGCATCGACCTGAAGAAAGATGCGATCGCCCTGCAACGCATCAAGGCATCGGCTGAGCGCGCCAAGATCGAATTGTCGTCGTCGCAACAGACTGAAATCAACGAACCGTACATCGCCATGGCGAACGGCGCACCGATCCACCTGAACCTGAAGATGACTCGCGCCAAGCTGGAATCGCTGGTGGAAGAGCTGATCGCCAAGACCATCGAGCCTTGCCGCATCGCTATCAAGGACGCCGGCGTCAAGGTTTCCGACATCGACGACATCATCCTGGTCGGCGGCATGACCCGTATGCCTAAGGTGCAGGAAAAGGTGAAGGAATTCTTCGGCAAGGAACCACGCAAGGACGTCAATCCGGATGAAGCTGTCGCCGTTGGCGCCGCGATCCAGGGTTCGGTCTTGTCGGGCGACCGCAAGGACTTGCTGCTGCTGGACGTGACCCCGCTGTCGCTGGGTATCGAAACCATGGGCGGCGTGATGACCAAGATGATCCAGAAGAACACCACGATTCCGACCAAGTTCAGCCAGGTGTTCTCGACCGCGGACGATAACCAGCCTGCGGTGACCATCAAGGTATATCAGGGCGAACGCGAAATGGCGGCCGGCAACAAGGCGCTGGGCGAATTCAATCTGGAAGGCATTCCGCCGGCGTCGCGCGGCACGCCGCAGATCGAAGTCACCTTCGACATCGACGCCAACGGCATTCTGCACGTGGGCGCCAAGGATAAGGCAACCGGCAAGGAAAACAAGATCACGATCAAGGCCAATTCCGGCTTGACCGAAGAGGAAATCCAGAAGATGGTGCGCGACGCCGAAGCCAATGCCGAGGAAGACAAGCGCCGCAAGGAAATCGCCGAGTCGCACAATCAGGGCGACGCGCTGGTGCATTCAACCCGCAAGGCGCTGGCCGAATACGGCGACAAGCTGGAAGTCGGCGAGAAGGAAGTGATCGAGTCGGCCATCAAGGAACTGGAAGAAGCGCTGAAGGGCGAAGACAAGCCGGCCATCGACGCCAAATCGGCGGCATTGACGACCGCGGCGCAAAAGCTCGGCGAGAAGATGTACGCCGATATGCAGGCCAAGCAGGCGGCGACCGGCGCAGCGCCGGACGCGGCGGCGGCAGGCGCAGCCGGTGCGGAAGGCCACAACCGGCCGGACGACGTAGTCGACGCCGATTTCAAGGAAGTGAAGTAAGTCAGGAGTAAAAGCGGGACTTGCGGCGAGGCCGGAAAGTCCCGCGCGAGTGGCAGCCGCAAGGCTGCCATTCGGCGTTTATTCCGCAATGTTTTCAGCCCGTGCGAAATGCTGCTTTTGCTGCTTTTGCCGCGTTATACGGATAAATGACGGGCCGCGCTGTGCCTGGCGCGCTCGTTGCATCGCTCGCATCGTTCCTCGTGTTTGCTTCACTCGACGATGTGGAAAAAATAAGCGATTCAGCGACATCAGGCAGGCAATAATCATTAGGTTGATAGAAAAATGGCGAAACGCGATTATTACGAAATACTGGGCGTGGGGAAAAATGCCTCCGACGAAGAAATCAAAAAGGCCTATCGCAAGCTCGCGATGAAGCACCATCCGGATCGAAATCCGGATAGCAAGGGCGCCGAAGATAAGTTCAAGGAGTGCAAGGAAGCCTACGAAATGCTGTCCAATCCGGAAAAGCGCGGCGCATATGATCGTTACGGTCATGCCGGCGTCGATCCGAACATGGGCGGAGCAGGCGCCGCCGGCGCAGGCAATTTCGCCGATGCGTTCGGCGATATCTTCGGCGATATTTTCGGCGGGGGCGGCGGACGCGGCGGCCGTAGCGCGGGACCGCAAGTCTATCGCGGCGCGGACCTGCGCTATAACCTCGACATCACGCTGGAACAGGCGGCGCACGGTTTCGACACCACCATTCGCGTGCCATCCTGGGATCACTGCGAGGTGTGCGATGGCTCCGGCGCCAAGCCCGGCAGTGCGCCGACTACCTGTCCTACCTGCGGCGGCCACGGCCAGGTCAGGATGCAGCAGGGCTTTTTCAGCATTCAGCAAACCTGTCCGAAATGCCACGGCAGCGGCAAATATATTCCCGACCCGTGCGCTGCCTGCGGCGGCGCCGGACGCGTCAAACGCAACAAGACGCTGGAAGTCAAGATTCCGGAAGGCATCGACGACGGCATGCGGATACGCTCGTCCGGCAACGGCGAACCGGGCGTCAACGGCGGCCCGACCGGCGATCTGTACGTAGAGATCCATATCAAGCCGCATCCGGTCTTCCAACGCGACGGCGACGACCTGCACTGCGAAATGCCGATTTCGTTCGCGCGCGCGGCGCTGGGCGGCGAAATCGAAGCGCCGACGCTCAACGGCAAGGCATCGTTCTCGATTCCTGAAGGTACGCAGTCGGGCAAAACCTTCCGTTTGCGCGGCAAAGGCATCAAGAACGTGCGCTCCGGCATGGTCGGCGACCTCTTCTGCCACGTCGTGGTGGAAACGCCGGTGAAACTCACCGACCGTCAGAAAGAGTTGCTGCGCGAGCTGGAAACGCTGACGATCGAGGGTGGCGCCAGGCATAGTCCGCAGACTAAAACCTGGAAAGACAAGATCAAAGAGTTTTTCTAGTAGACTGCGCTTACTGTCCCACGCAAACATTGCCGGTCCCATGGTGACAAAGGATCGGCATCTTTGTCTGCGGAGGCGTCGCCACTGCCCGACGGTCTGCCGGCGCCGAGCTTACTTCACAACGGATTACCATGACAGAAAAAAAACTGGATTTGACGCAGCAGAAATTGCTGCGCGGCAATTTGGATTGGGCCACGAATCTGACCAAAAAAGACCCGGGTTTTTTCAAGACGCTGGCCGCCCAGCGTTCGCCCGAGTACTTCTGGATCGGCTGTTCCGACAACCGGGTGCCCGCCAATGATCTGCTGGGTTTATTGCCCGGGGAATTATTCGTGCATCGGAATATCGCCAACGTCGTGGTGCATACCGATCTGAACTGTCTGTCGGTGCTGCAATTCGCGGTTGACGTATTGCAGGTCAAGCATGTGATCATCTGCGGCCATTACGGCTGTTCCGGCGTGCTGGCCGCATTGAACAAGCGTCGCGTCGGCCTGGCCGACAACTGGCTGCAGCATGTACAGGATGTGCACGAGAAACATGCGCATTGCTTTCATGAAGACATGAGCGAGCGTTCGCGTCACGACCGTCTGTGCGAGTTGAACGCTCTGGAGCAGGTCGACAATATTTGCCGGACCAGCATCGTGCGCGATGCCTGGGAGCGCGGTCAGGAACTGACGATACACTGCTTGATTTACGGCGTGCAGGACGGCTTGCTGCGCGCGCTGACCTCGTCGATCGAAAATCCCGGCGAATGCAAATACATTCAGTCGAGTCTGAAAGCGTATGCCGACCTGAAGTAACGAGCGGCAATAAGCCACGATAGAGCCACGATGGAAAACGGCGACCGGTGGAAATTCCACGGTCGCCGTTTTTTCATCCGTCAAACCTGCATGTAGAGCGCAGACCTCAGAAGTTGTGTTCCTCCGCCGGAAAACTGCCGTCCTTGACGGCGCTTACGTAGCCGCGCAATGCGCTGGCGATGCTGTCCGCTCCCTCCATGAAATTACGCACGAAACGCGCCTTGTGCCCGGGAAACGTGCCCAGCATGTCGTGCATCACCAGCACCTGGCCGGAACAGTCGACGCCGGCGCCGATGCCGATGGTCGGCATGTGCAGCGCCTGCGTCACTTCCTTGCCCAGCGTCGCCGGAATGGCTTCCAGCACCACCATGCAGGCGCCGGCGTGTTCCAGGGCCAGCGCATCGGTCATCAGCCGTTGCGCCGCGTCGGGGCTCTTGCCCTGCACCTTGTAGCCACCCATCAGATGCACCGATTGCGGCGTCAGGCCCAAGTGGGCGCAGACCGGTATCGCGCGCTCATGCAGATAGCGGATGGTTTCGGCCAGCCACGCGCCGCCTTCGATCTTGACCATGTGAGCGCCGGCCTGAATCAGTTTGGTCGCATTCTGGCAGGCCTTCTCCGGCGTGGTGTAGGTGCCGAACGGCATATCCGTGATCACCATCGCCGTCTTGTTGCCGCGCGCCACGCAGGCGGTGTGATACGCCATCTCGTCCAGCGTCACCGGCAATGTGGAATCGTGTCCCTGGCATACCATGCCCAGCGAATCGCCGATCAGCAGCATTTCCACCCCGCAGGCGTCCATCAGACTGGCGAAGCTGGCGTCGTAACAGGTCAGCATGGTGAGCTTTTCACCTTTGTCGCGCAGCGCCTGCAACAGCGGCATGGTGACCGGTTTGCTGCGCTTGGCGGCTCCGGCGGTTTTTTCCTGGGGGTTTTCTGGGGACTTTTCTTGAATATATGCTGCCATGTTCTGTGCTCCGAAATGAAAAAGATGCGCGCCGGCTACAGCGCCCGTCAACCTCTGAAAATGAAATATACAGCACCTGTCATGCACATGGCTGCCCACACATAATCGAGTTTGAACGGCTGATCCATATACAGCATCGCGAACGGCACGAACACCGACAGCGTGATGACTTCCTGCATGATCTTCAACTGAGCCAGGCTGAACTGCTGATAACCGATGCGGTTGGCCGGCACTTGCAGCAGGTATTCGAACAGCGCGATGCTCCAGCTGATCAGCGCGGCGATCCACCACGGCTTGTTCGCCAGCGTCTTCAGGTGGCCGTACCAGGCCATCGTCATGAATACATTCGATAGCGTCAACAGTCCGGCGGTTTGCATCCAAATAGGTATGATGGGCATAAGAAATCTCTAGGTTACGGTAGACGTTCGATCCGCTGTGCGCCGACCGCGGCGGCGAATTGCCGCGCCGGCCCGGCGTTCGGGATCAGTATGGAGGGGGCGATATCCAGTAGCGGCAACAGCGCGAATGCGCGCTGCGTCAAGCCCGGATGCGGTACGGTCAGCGCCGGCGTGGCGATGACCTGATCGCCGTACAGCAAAATATCCAGATCGAGCGTGCGCGGCGCATGAAAATAAGGCCGTTCGCGGCCGAACTCCTGTTCGATCGCCTGCAATGCGCGTAGCAGCGGCAGCGGCTCCAGCGTGGTCGACAGCGCCGCCACCGCATTGATGTAATCGTCGCCGCCGGCATCGAATGGGGCGCTGCGGTACAGCGCGGAATGGCTTAACAGCGCGGCGCCGGGCAATTGACGCAGGCGGGCGATGGCCTGCTCCACCGAGGCGCGGGCGTCGCCCAGATTGGCGCCGAGCCCGATGTAAGCGACATGCGCGACGGTGCTGGCCATCGTGGCGGGCATTGCGGGCTCAGGCCTCGTCGGCCGCCGGCGCCGCCGATTTGGTGCGTGAGCGGCTGGCGCGGCGGCGGCGTTTCTTGACCGCCCCGCCGTCTTCGTCTTTCGGCTTTTGCGTCAACAGCTCTTCGCGGCCGGGGCCGTCGGCGTCGATGAATGCGCTCCACCATTCGCCTATGTCGGGATCGAGTTCGCCGGACGCGCAGCGCAGCAGCAGGAAATCGTAACCGGCGCGCAGCCGCGGATGTTCCAGCAGCTTGTACGGCGATTTGCCGGTGCGGCGCTCGAAGCGCGGCTGCATTGCCCAGATATCGCGCATGTCGCTGGCGATCTTGCGTTGCAGCGCCAGTTTTTCGGTTTGCGCGTTCAGCACGTCGTCGGCCGCCAGATGCAGCCCCGGAATCGGATATTCGCCGGCGGCCTGATAGGCGCGCCATTTTTCCAGCACCTGATGCCACAGCAGCGACGCGAACAGAAAGCCCGGCGAAACCGGTTTGCCCTGCACCACGCGGTTATCGGTATTGGTCAGCGCCAGCGTGACGAATTTCTCGCCCATCGGCTGCTCCAGCACCACGTCGAGCAAGGGCAGCAGGCCGTGATGCAACCCTTCCTTGCGCAACTGCTGCAGACAGGCCAGCGCATGGCCGCTCATCAGCAGCTTCAGCATTTCGTCGAAAATGCGCGCCGCCGGCACATTGTTGATCAGCGGCGCCATCACCGAGATCGGCGCCGCGGTGGCCGGGTCGATGGTGAATTTCAGGCGGGCGGCAAAGCGCGCCACGCGCAGCATGCGCACCGGATCTTCGCGGTAGCGCGCTTCCGGCGCGCCGATGATGCGCAGTATCTTGGCGCGGATGTCGGCGATGCCGCCGTGGTAATCGAGCACCGTTTGCGAAGCCGGGTCGTAATACATCGCATTGATCGTGAAATCGCGCCGCACCGCATCTTCGGCCTGCGAGCCGAAGGTATTGTCGCGCAGCACCCGGCCGTGTTCGTCCTTCGGCGCGCCGTCGAGCACGGTGCCGCGGAAGGTGGTCACTTCGATCAGTTCCTGGCCGAACATCACATGGACGATCTGGAAGCGCTTGCCGATGATGAACGCGCGCCGGAACAGCCGTTTGACCTGGTCCGGCGTGGCGTTGGTGGCGACGTCGAAATCCTTGGGTTTGATCGACAGCAGCAGATCGCGCACCGCGCCGCCGACGATGAAGGCCTTGAAGCCCGCCTGCTGCAGCGTATCGGTGACGCGGATCGCATTCGGCGACACCAGCTTCGGATCGATGCCGTGTTCCTTGGCGCTCAGCATCAGGGGCTGGGCCGGACCGCTGACTTTCTTGTTTTTGCCCATAATCGAGCGGATCAGCTTTTTAATCATGAGAGGGTGCGTCGAAAATATTCAGGATGGGCCAGCCGTGCGCAAGCGCGTGCGCTTTCAGCCTGGCGTTGGGATTGGTGGCGACCGGATCGGTGACCAGCGACATCAGCGGGATATCGTTCTGCGAGTCGCTGTAGAAATAGCTGCGCTCGAAATCGGCCAGCGTTTTGCCCATTTTTTCGAGCCAGGCCTTGGTATGGATCACCTTGCCGTCGGCGTAGGTGGGGATGCCGATCAGCTTGCCGGTCAGGCTGCCGTCGGCGCGCATTTCCGGCTGCGCAGCGATCAGATGCTCGACGTTGAAGACCTTGGCGATAGGCGCGGTGACAAAACCGTTGGTGGCGGTGACGATGGCCACCAGATCGCCGGCGTCCAGGTGCTTTTGCACCAGCGCCTGTGCGCCGGGCGCCTGTTTCAGCGCGGGATGGATCACCTCGGCCATGAACTTCTCGTGCCAGGCGTCGAGCCGGTCGCGCGGGAAAGCGGCCAGAATGCCCAGCGCGAACTCCAGGTAAGCGACCGGATCCAGCGTGCCGGCCTCATAGGCGGCATACCATTCGTCGTTGCTTTTGCGAAACGCCTCGGCATCGATGGCGCCGGTGTCCGCCAGGAAATTTCCCCATTCGTGATCTGAATCTAGCGGCAGGATGGTGTGGTCGAGATCGAATAATGCGAGATTCATAGAGTACGTTCTTGTATTTCCATTTGTAAAAGACTGCGTAGCAGGGGCCGCGTGATCGGCCGCTGGGTTTCCAGCGAATAGCGGTCCAATGCATCGAGCATTGCCGATAATGACTGCATATCCCGGTCAAAGTGCGTAATCAGGTAGGGCAACACGCCCGGCGACAGTATCATGCCACGCGCGGCCGCGGCTTGGGCCAAAGCATCGACTTTTTCTTCGTCGGTCAAGCCGTGGATGCAATAAATCAGCCCCCAGCCGAGCCGGGTGCGCAAATCTTCCCGCACCGCCAGTTGCGCCGGCGCCCGGTCGCCCGCGCAGACCAGGCAGCCGCCCCGCTCGCGGATCTCATTGAACAGATTGAATGCGTCGACCTGCTCCCGCTCCGGCAATTGCTCGCAATCGTCGATCAAATACAGGCGCACGGCCGGATCGTAGTCGAAGGCGTCGGAGGCGGCGTCGGCGGGGATGTAGCGGCCGTGGCCGGCCTTGGCCAGTGCGTGCAGCAAATGGCTTTTGCCGCCGCCGGATTCGCCCCACAGATAGACAAACCGGTCATGCACCGTCGCTGCGCGGCCGCCGGAGGCCGCCAACGCGACCGATTGGCCCAATTGCATCAATAAATGGACTGCTTCCGCATTGCGCCCCACGACGAAAGTTTCGAAGTCGGGCGACTGTTTCGCGTTCAAACCCAGAAGGAGCTGTCTCATACGCAAAGCGCAGGGATGCGCCGGCCCATGCGGCGGCCGAAGCCTTCGTTGCCCTGTCGCAGTCTGCTGCGACCCCCGAAAAGCCGTGCCGCGCACGATTTTTGCGCTGTTTTGGAAGAAAATGCCATGGTTAGGTGGTTCGGTTTGATAAAATCACGGTTTGGCGAACGCCTTTGTTTTCCACAACGCTATTTTACCGCTGCTTACCGCCGCTATACACATCATGACATCATCATCCAATATTTCTCTTTCTTATCGCGACGCCGGCGTGGATATCGAAGCGGGCGACGCGCTGGTGGAAGCGATCAAGCCGTTCGCCAAGCGCACCTCGCGCGAAGGCGTGCTGGGCGGCATCGGCGGATTCGGCGCGTTGTTCGAAATCAGCAAGAAATTCAAGGA
>NZ_JAQGLV010000172.1 GCF_028292705.1 Collimonas fungivorans
GTCTGATTAATTTATCAAATTTTTATGACACTTGATCCAGTGTCTTGCCGGTCAGCGCATCATGCACGCTGCGGTCCATGCGGCGGGCGGCGAATTCTTCGGTGCCGTGCGCCAGCGCATCGACTGCGGCCTTGATCGCCAGATGGTCCGTACCCTGCGCCTGCACGCGCACGGCATCGATCAAAGCGGCGATGTCCACGCGCTCCTGGTCGGACAACAACGCAACGTCGGCGGACAATGCCGATTCGGTGGCCAGCACAATGCGCTCGGCTTCCACCTGCTCTTCTTTCAGCGCGCGCGCCTGCATGTCGACATCGGCCGAAGCAAACGATTCCTGCAGCATGCGGGCGATGTCGTCATCCGCCAGGCCGTACGAAGGCTTGACGCTGATCGACGCTTCCACGCCGGAGCGCAGCTCGCGCGCCGAGACCGACAGCAAACCGTCGGCGTCGACCTGGTAGGTCACGCGTATCCGCGCCGCGCCGGCGGCCATCGGGGGGATGCCGCGCAGCTCGAACTTCGCCAGCGAACGGCAATCGCTGACCAGCTCGCGTTCGCCCTGCAAGACCTGGATCGCCATCGCGGTCTGGCCGTCCTTGAAGGTAGTGAATTCCTGCGCGCGCGCGCAAGGGATGGTCGAATTGCGTGGAATTACCTTCTCCACCAGTCCGCCCATGGTTTCTATGCCCAGCGACAGCGGGATCACGTCCAGCAGCAGCCAGTCGTCGCCCGGGGCGCGGTTGCCGGCCAACAGGTTGGCCTGGATCGCGGCGCCCAGCGCCACTACCTTGTCCGGATCGATATTTGCCAGCGGCGTGGTTTCGAAGTAGGCGCCGACGGCCTTGCGGATGCTAGGCATGCGGGTTGCACCGCCGACCAGCACCACGCCGTCGACATCATCCACGGTCAGTTCGGCGTCGCGCAGCGCCTTGCGGGTCGGCGTCAGCGTCTTGGCCACCAGATGCTGGGTGATTTCGTCAAAAATCGCTGACGTCAGCTGTAAATGGACCCGCTCACCGGAATTCAAGGCAGCATCGACGCTGACTTCTGCCTTGGTAGAGAGCAGTTCCTTGGCTTCACGCGCCTTGACCATCAGAATCCGCGTGTCTTCGTCGGACAACGGCGCCAGTCCGGCCTGCTGGCTGATCCAGCAAAATATCCGGTGGTCGAAATCGTCGCCGCCCAATGCCGAGTCGCCGCCGGTCGCCAGCACTTCGAATACGCCCTTGGTCAGCTTCAGGATCGAGATATCGAAGGTGCCGCCGCCGAGGTCATAGACTACGTACACGCCTTCCGAGGCGTTATCCAGGCCGTAGGCGATAGCAGCAGCGGTCGGCTCGTTAAGCAAACGCAGCACATTCAGGCCGGCCAGCTTGGCGGCGTCCTTGGTAGCCTGGCGCTGCGCATCGTCGAAATAGGCGGGCACGGTAATCACGGCGCCGACCAGGTCGTCGCCCAAGGCATCTTCCGCCTGCTGGCGCAAGGTCGCCAGGATTTCGGCGGAAATTTCGACCGGGCTCTTGATGCCGGCCGCGGTCTTCAACTGCACCATGCCCGGCACATCGAGAAAATCGTAAGGCAGGTTTTCGGCGTAGGCGATGTCCTTCAGGCCGCGTCCCATGAAGCGCTTGACCGACAGGATCGTGTTCTTGGGATCTGTGGTCTGCGCCGCCTGCGCCTTGTAGCCGATATGCGCATTGCCGTTCGGCAGGTAACGCACGATGGACGGCAGCAACGGCCGCCCTGCTTCGTCGTTCAGCACTTCGGGAATGCTGTTGCGCACCGTGGCGACTAGCGAATTGGTGGTGCCCAGGTCTATCCCGACCGCCAGCCGATGCTGATGCGGTGCGGTGGACATGCCTGGTTCGGAAATTTGTAAAAGTGCCATAGGGTGTTTTCGTTTATTACTTTATTGTGGCAGGGCGATGCGGATACCGAGTGCGATAAATGCAGAGCCCGCCAGTCGGTTCATGGTGGTGGCGGCCGATTTCTTGCGCTGAAAGAACGCGCCGACCATGCCGGAAAACAGGGCGACCACGCTAAAGATGGCCAGCGCCTGCAGGATAAATATGGCCGCCAGTAGCAGCATCTGCGCCGGAATGTGGCCAGCGCTTGCGTTCACGAACTGCGGCAGGAAGGCGATGAAGAACAGCGTCACCTTCGGATTCAATATATTGGCGATCACGCTCTGCCAGTAGATGCGCGATAGCTTCATCGGCTCGGCATTGCCCTGCAGCTGGATCGACGAATGCGAACGCAAGGTGCGCACGCCGATATAGATCAGGTAAGCCGCGCCGGCATAACGCAACAGGGAATACGCCAGCGGCGAAGCCTTGATCAGCGCGGCGAAGCCCAGCACCGCCAGCATGGTATGGAAGATCAAGCCGGAACTGAAACCGGCGGCGGCGACCAGGCCGGCCTTGCGGCCCTGGGTGATGCCGCGCGTCAGCACGTAGATATTGTCCGGTCCCGGCGCCAGGGTCAGCGTCATTGCGGCAATCAGGAATAACCAGACTTCAGGCATGCTCGTACTCGGCTAATAAAGTGGTGTTTTACGATTCAAGAACGGCGAATGCATTGCCGATCTCTTCCCCAAATTTTTCCAGGAACATCAGCTGCCGCACGTATTGCGCAGCCTGCTGGAAATCCTGTGCATCCAGCAAGTCGCCTATGCGCTGCAGGTCGGCCTTGCGCGCAGCGCGCAGCTCAAGATCCAGCTGTTCCAGCGCCGCCAGGTCCTTGCCGGCACGTGCATCGTCCAGCGTTTCGCGCCATTCCATCTGCTGCATCAGGAACGCCGCCGGCATCGCCGTGTTCGACTCCGCCTGCAGCTCGACGCCGTTCAGTTCACACAGGTAGGCGGCGCGCTTGAACGGGCTTTTCAGGGTCTGGTAGGCCTCGTTGGCGCGCGTAGTCCATTGCATCGCCACCCGCTTCTCGGCGCCGCTGGCGCTGGCGAAACGGTCGGGATGCGTCTGGTTCTGCACCTCGTGGTAGGCGCGGTCCAGCGCCACGCTATCCAGCGCGAAGCGTTGCGGCAGGTGGAACAGTTCAAAGTGATTTTGCATGGCTCTTAAAACAAAAGCCTGTTGGAGTACAACAGGCTTGGTCCAATCCAACGTGATGCGGGTCAAGCAGACGGTCCTGGATCAGATCCGGAAACTCTCGCCGCAGCCGCACTCGTCCTTGACGTTCGGGTTGTAGAACTTGAAGCCTTCGTTCAAACCCTCGCGCGCAAAATCAAGCTCGGTGCCGTCGATATACGGCAAGCTCTTGGGATCGACAAACACCTGGATGCCGTGCGATTCGAACACTGCATCTTCATCGGTCTTCTCGTCCACGTATTCCAGTTTGTAAGCCAGCCCCGAGCAACCGGTAGTGCGCACGCCGAAGCGCAGGCCGATGCCCTTGCCGCGCCGTTCGATATAGCGGTTGATGTGCTTGGCCGCTTTTTCCGTCAGTGTGATTGCCATATGCCGTCGATCTCTTTTCGCTAGATTAGCTTTTAAGCTGCCTGCTTTTGCTCGCCGTGTTTGGCCTTGTAATCTTCTACCGCGGCCTTGATCGCATCTTCAGCCAGGATCGAGCAGTGGATCTTGACCGGCGGCAGCGCCAGTTCTTCGGCGATCTGGGTGTTCTTGATCGACATCGCTTGATCCAGCGTCTTGCCCTTGACCCATTCGGTCACCAGCGACGACGAAGCAATCGCCGAACCGCAACCGTAGGTCTTGAACTTGGCGTCCAGAATCACGCCGTCGGCGCCGACCTTGATCTGCAATTTCATGACGTCGCCGCATGCAGGCGCGCCAACCATGCCGGTACCAACAGTCTCGTCGCCCTTTTCAAAAGCGCCGACGTTGCGTGGGTTTTCGTAGTGGTCCAAAACTTTTGCTGAATAAGACATTTTGCTACTCCTTGTTTGAGCCGCGGCGGTGACCTCTCACCGGCTGCGGCATAATGCTGCCAATGCGTCCTGTTAGTGCGCCGCCCATTGGATCGTACTGATATCGATCCCGTCTTTGTACATGTCCCACAGCGGCGACAGCTCGCGCAGTTTCGCAACCTTGGTCTTGATCAGTTCAATCGTGAAATCGATGTCTTCTTCGGTCGTGAAACGGCCGATGGTGAAACGGATCGAGCTGTGCGCCAGTTCGTCGCTGCGGCCCAGCGCGCGCAATACATACGATGGCTCCAGGCTGGCCGAAGTACAGGCCGAACCGGACGATACCGCGATGTCCTTGATCGCCATGATCAGCGATTCGCCTTCAACGTAGTTGAAGCTGACGTTGAGGTTATGCGGCACGCGGTGATCCATGTCGCCGTTGACATACACTTCTTCAATCGTTTGCAGGCCGGTCGCCAGGCGATCGCGCAGCGACTTGATGCGGACGATTTCTTCATCCATTTCTTCACGGGCGATTTCAAAAGCCGCGCCCATGCCGACAATCTGGTGCGTAGGCAAGGTGCCCGAACGCAGGCCGCGCTCATGGCCACCGCCGTGCATCTGCGCTTCCAGGCGGACGCGCGGTTTGCGCCGCACGTACAGCGCACCGATGCCTTTAGGACCGTAAGTCTTGTGGGCCGTGAAAGTCATCAGGTCGACCTTCCATTTTTCCAGGTCGATCACTACCTTGCCGGTGGCTTGCGCCGCGTCGCAATGGAAAATGATGCCCTTCTGGCGGCACAGTTCACCGATTTCCGCGACAGGCTGGATCACGCCGATTTCATTGTTGACCAGCATCACCGAAACCAGGATGGTGTCGGGACGGATCGCTGCTTCCAGCTGTTCCAGCGTGATCAGGCCATTATCCTGCGGTTGCAGGTAAGTCGCTTCGAAGCCTTGGCGTTCCAGTTCGCGCACCACGTCCAGCACTGCTTTATGCTCGGTCTTGACGGTGATGATGTGCTTGCCCTTGGTCTTGTAGAAATTGGCTGCGCCCTTGATCGCCAGGTTGTTGCCTTCGGTGGCGCCGGAAGTCCAGATGATCTCGCGCGAATCGGCGTTGACCAGCTTGGCGACCTGCTCGCGTGCATCTTCCACCGCTTTTTCGGCAGACCAGCCGTACATGTGGCTGCGCGAAGCCGGATTGCCGAACTGCTCGCGCAAATAGGGAATCATCTTGTCGGCAACACGCGGATCGATAGGCGTGGTTGCCGAATAGTCCATGTAAATCGGGAAGTGAGGCGCCTTCAATGTGTCTATCAGGCTTTTTTCCAAGGGTGCGTTCATACTTTTTCTAGCTCCAATCAAGCGACCAGGTGGGACCTATGCATCACCACCACGTTTTGTTCCAGGGCCTTCCTCTGCTGCGCTTGCTGCTGCGCATGTTGCTGATCCACCAAATCCTTCAGCGACACCGAATCCAGGTATTCGACCATCTTGGCGTTCAAGGTCGACCACAGGTCGTGTGTCATGCAACGGCTGCCGCCCTCGTGATCCGGGCTGTGGCAGTTTTCCTTGCCGCCGCACTGGGTCGCATCCAGCGGTTCGTCGACCGCGATGATGATGTCCGCCACCGTGACGTCTTCCGCCTTGCGCGCCAGGTTGTATCCGCCGCCTGGCCCGCGCACGGATTCAACAATCTGGTGACGACGCAATTTACCGAACAATTGTTCCAGATATGACAGGGAAATCTCTTGACGCTCGCTAATTGCAGACAAAGTTACCGGACCTTTGCCCTGGCGCAATGCCAAATCGATCATCGCAGTTACCGCAAACCGGCCTTTTGTAGTCAGACGCATGTAATCTCCGCTCTTAAACCTATCTACCTGTCTCTATATCCTGCTGGATTGCCAAGTGTTACGACAGTATACCAAACTTGAGTGAATCCGTCAGGTATTGCCCGATTCCTGGAATCCCGCGCCCGGCTTGGCTTTTGCGCCGATTGTCATTTATACAATTACAACAAATAAGGGCATCTTGGACGAACCGGATCTGGCGCAGAAAATTGCCATATGCACACCAGTCATGGCGGCTGGAATAGTGTTAAATGTAAAAATATATTCAAGGAAGCGGCGCTTAAACCTATAATACCGACCCTCCCGCACAGTCCTCTTTTTGAGCAGCACTCAGTATGGCCATCCGCAAATCCAAGACACCGCAATCACCGACGCAGAGAGCTGACCAGAAACGCGTCGACATCCTGAAATCCGCAGGAAAGTGCTTCCGCAAGACCGGTTTCCACCAGACCTCGATGCAGGAGATCTGTACCGAGGTCGGCCTCGGCCCGGGCGCGGTGTACCGCTACTTCACCAGCAAGGATGCGATTATTGCGGCCATGGCGGAGGATGAAAGGCGCCAGGCGCGCACTTTGTTGTCGGAATTCCACGATACCGACGACCTGCCGCAAGCGCTGTCCGCCATCACCCGCGCCTTCGCCCGCCGCTACGCAGCGATCAGCGACGCCGGCCTGATGACCGAGATCTACGCGGAAGGTTTGCGCAACAAGCGTGTGGGTGCGGTGATCAAGACGGCGGAGACGGAATGGGTGGACGGCCTGGCGGACATGCTGCGCACCGCCCAGGAACGCGGCCAGATCGACCAGACACTGGACGCCAATGCGGCAGCGCTGCTGCTGACCGCCATGTGGGACGGCATCGTGATCCGCCAGGCCTACACGCCGGAACTGCCGGAAGCGATGCTGGTGCTGTTTGACGACATGCTCAAGCGCTGGCTGGCCAGCGCCACCCCGGTTGCCGGCAAGCGGAGCAAACCGGCGCCGGCTCCGAAACCCGCGGCGCCTGTCGCCGAGCCGCAACTGGATCTCAGCCCGGCTCCCGCGCCTGCCGCAGAAAAACCGCTGACCCAGGCCGAAATCGACCTGCGGCAAATGAGCCTGATCTAAGCGCGCCGCAATAACTGCATGGGACCGAACAAGGCCTGCATGCCGGCGTTGCCGATAAAACTCAGGTTGTAAGGGTGCTCGGCGACTGCTTTCGGAAACCGCGCAGTCACCGGATAGGCATTCAACTGCTCGGCGATTTTCCCCCACAACACCAGCGTCGGCAGATCCTCGCCGCGCTTGTCCGCAGCCTCCGCCAGCCCCTGCAACACCGCCTGCATGAATGGCTGCCAGGCCTTGGCGTCCTTGACCGGCGGCACCTCCGGACGAAACACCAGCGAAGCATTCAATAGCAAGAAACCCTGCTTCACCATGTTGGCCTGCAAATCGGCCAGCAGCTGGATCGCCTGCGAACCGTCCGCCTGCGCCTGCAACGCCACATCCGACATCGCATCGCCGGTCGTGTTTTCCAGCGCCAGCTGGCCATCGGCCACCAGCAGCATCTTCATGAAATTGCGCAGGGAAGTCGCACGATTGACCTGCTTCGACAAGCCCTTCTCTGACCACAGGGAGCCGACCGCGCCGTCCATGAAACAGACGCCGGTGGCGCTGGCCGCGCGCGGATAAGGCCCCTCGCCCACCAGCACATAACGCACCGCTTCCAGCGGCTGGGTGAAGGCGGCAAACATGCGGCCCTCGGTAGGCAGGTATTCTGCCGCGGCCAGATCCTTCAGATAAGCTGGATTGGCTTGCGCTACCGCGCGCAAGCCCTGTTCCAGGATGGCGAGCCAGGAAGCATGTACGCCGGATAACGCGGAACGGATTGAAGCAGGAAGAAAATCAGTCATAAATCATCAACAATCGCAACAAAAACAGCAAACAGGATTGATCAAACACAGGCCGTTAAAAAATCCTGCAACTACAAAACAATATTGTCCGCTCCCGGCGCACCGAACAGCTGCTGCTTCAGCACATGCAGCTGGTCGCGCACCTGCGCGGCTTTTTCGAACTCCAGGTTCTTGGCGTGATCGACCATCTGCTTCTCCAGGCGCTTGATTTCCTTGCTCACCTGTTTCTCGCTCATGGCTTCGTACTTGGCCTGGTCCTGCGCCGCATGCAGCACTTCGCGCGCTTCCTGCGGGCTGTAGACGCCGTCGATCAATTCCTTGATCTGCTTGCTGATGCCGACCGGGGTGATGCCGTTGGCGGCATTGAAGGCGATCTGCTTGTTGCGGCGGCGCTCGGTTTCGTCGATCGCGCGGCGCATGGAATCGGTCATGCGGTCCGCATACAGGATCGCGGTGCCGTTCAGGTTACGCGCGGCGCGGCCTATGGTCTGGATCAGGCTGCGCTCGGAACGCAGGAAGCCTTCCTTGTCGGCATCCAGGATCGCTACCAGCGACACTTCAGGAATATCCAGGCCCTCGCGCAGCAGGTTGATCCCGACCAGCACGTCGAAGGTGCCCAGGCGCAGGTCGCGGATGATTTCCACGCGCTCGACGGTTTCGATATCGCTGTGCAGGTAACGCACCTTGATGCCGTTATCGCTCAGGAATTCGGTCAGCTGCTCCGCCATGCGCTTGGTCAGCGTGGTCACCAGCACCCGTTCGTTCTTCTTGATGCGGGCATTGGCCTCGTTCATCAGGTCGTCGACCTGGCTCAAGGCCGGCCGCACTTCGATCGCAGGATCGATCAGGCCGGTCGGCCGCACCACCTGCTCCACCACCTGGTCGGCATGCTGCTTTTCGTAGTCAGCGGGCGTGGCCGAGACAAAAATCGTCTGCCGCATCTTGCCTTCGAATTCGTCGAAACGCAGCGGCCGGTTATCCAGCGCCGATGGCAGCCGGAAGCCGTAATCCACCAGGTTGGTCTTGCGCGAACGGTCGCCGTTATACATAGCGTTCAACTGGCCGATCAGCACATGCGATTCGTCCAGGAACATCAACGCATCCTGCGGCAGGTAATCGACCAGGGTCGGCGGCGGCTCGCCCGCCAAGGCGCCGCTCAGGTGGCGCGAATAGTTTTCGATGCCCTTGGTGAAACCGATTTCCTGCATCATCTCCAGGTCGAAACGGGTGCGCTGCTCTATGCGCTGCTCCTCGATCAGTTTATTTTCCTTACGGAAAAATTCGAGCCGGTCGCGCAGTTCGTCCTTGATGGTTTCGATGGCGCGCAGCACGGTGGCGCGCGGCGTCACATAGTGCGAACCGGGATAGACGGTGAAGCGCGGGATCTTTTGCCGCACGCGGCCGGTGAGCGGATCGAACAGCTGCAGGTTGTCGATTTCATCGTCGAACATCTCGATGCGCAAGGCCAGCTCGGCATGCTCGGCCGGAAACACGTCGATGGTGTCGCCGCGCACGCGGAAGGTGCCGCGCCCGAAATCGATTTCGTTGCGGGTGTACTGCATCTGGATCAGGCGCGCGATGACGTCGCGCTGGCTGACCTTGTCCTTGGCGCGCAAGGTCAGGATCATCTGGTGGTATTCGTTGGGGTTACCGATACCGTAGATCGCCGACACCGTTGCCACAATGACCACATCGCGCCGCTCCATCAGCGATTTGGTGCAGGACAGGCGCATCTGTTCTATGTGCTCATTGATCGAGGAATCTTTCTCGATGAACAAGTCGCGCTGCGGCACATAGGCTTCCGGCTGGTAATAATCGTAGTAGCTGACGAAATATTCCACCGCGTTGTGCGGGAAAAACTCGCGGAACTCGCTGTACAGCTGGGCCGCCAGCGTTTTATTCGGCGCAAAAACGATCGCCGGCCGCCCCATGCGGGCGATCACGTTGGCCATCGTATACGTCTTGCCGGAGCCGGTAACGCCCAGCAAAGTCTGGTAAAACAGGCCGTCTTCCAGCCCTTCCGTCAGTTTATCGATGGCCGCGGGCTGGTCGCCGGCAGGCTGGAACGGCTGGAACAGCTTGTACGGCGAATTCGGAAAAGTGACGATTTTGGACTCGTCGACGGTGCTCTGAACCTGTGATATGTCAGCCATGGGCTTCGACCTTTGGTAAAATAGACGGTAGTAAATCCGCGCCGATCAGCGATTTGTCTCGTGACCCGGCACAGCATTCAACCCGGCCGCAACATCTCTTTTGCAGCCAACTTTTTATGTTATCACGATGAACGCACCTCTTTCAGCCTCCCTCTTTACCGCCATCGAAATGGCGCCACGCGATCCTATCCTCGGCATCACCGAAGGTTTCAATGCGGACCAGAATCCAGGCAAGACCAACCTCGGCGTCGGCGTCTATTACGATGACAACGGCAAGGTGCCGCTGCTGGAATGCGTGCAAAAAGCGGAAGCGCTGCTGATCGAAAAACTGGCGCCGCGCACCTACCTGCCGATCGAAGGCCTGGCGGCTTACGACAAGGCTGTGCAAGAACTGGTATTTGGGGCCGACAGCGCCGTAGTTCAAGAGAAACGCGCAATCACCGTGCAAGCTATCGGCGGCACCGGTGCGCTGAAACTGGGCGCCGATTTCCTCAAGCGCTTCAGCGCCGACAACACGCAAGTCTGGATCAGCGATCCAAGCTGGGAAAACCACCGCGCGCTGTTCGAATCGGCCGGCTTCACCGTCAACAACTATCCTTACTACGACCCGGCTACCCGCGGCGTCAACTTCGGCGGCATGCTGGATGCGCTGAAAACCATGCCGAGCGGTTCGGTAGTCCTGCTGCACGCCTGCTGCCACAACCCGACCGGCGCCGACCTCAGCGACGCCGAATGGACCCAGGTCATCGACGTCGTCACCCAGCGCGGCCTGGTGCCTTTCCTCGACATGGCCTACCAGGGTTTTGGCGACGGCATCGAAGCCGACGGCCAGGTAGTGCGCCGCTTCACCGAAGCCGGCGGCCCGGTGTTCGTATCGAACTCGTTCTCGAAATCGTTCTCGCTGTATGGCGAACGCGTGGGCGCCCTGAGCATCGTCGCCGCCAGCAAGGAAGAAGCCGGCCGCGTGCTGTCGCAACTCAAGCGCGTGGTGCGCACCAACTACTCCAACCCGCCGATCCACGGCGGCCAGGTAGTGGCCACCACCCTGGCCTCGCCAGAGCTGCGCAAGCTGTGGGAAGAAGAACTGGCCGGCATGCGCGTACGCATCCGCGAAATGCGCCACCTGCTGGTGAAAAAACTGAAGGAACAAGCCCCAGGCCACGACTTCGATTTCGTCATCAAGCAGCGCGGCATGTTCTCCTACTCCGGCCTGACCAAGGCCCAGGTCGAACGCCTGCGCGACGAATTCTCGATCTACGCCGTCGACACCGGCCGCATCTGCGTGGCCGCGCTCAATACCAAAAATATCGACAATGTTGTCGCCGCAATCGCAAAAGTCCTGTAATATTCGGCTCCCGGAGAAGTTGTA
>NZ_JAQGLV010000177.1 GCF_028292705.1 Collimonas fungivorans
TCAACGTTGGAGGCGGCCTTGGCGCATTGTTCATCGGCATGCTGATGGATCGCATGCAGCCCAGGGCCGTGGTGGCAGGGATGTATATCTGCATTATCGCCTCGCTCGCCGCCTTGTCCATGGCGCCTGGCTTCACTGCGCTGACGGTTTCGGCGTTCTGCGCCGGCATGTTCGTGATTGGCGGGCAGTCGGTCCTGTACGCGCTTTCAGCTGCCTTCTATCCGGCCGCGATGCGCGGCACCGGCGTCGGCGCGGCTGTGGCTGTCGGCCGCATCGGTTCTGTGGTCGGGCCGCTGGCGGCGGGCCAGCTGCTGGCGATGGGCAGCAGCTCTGCAGTTGTCATCGGCGCCAGCATTCCCGTCACGCTGGTGGCCGCCGCCGCGGCACTGTTGCTGGTGCAGCGGCCGCGTGTGAATGACTGATGCTTTCATGAAAATCCAATAATAACTGCCTGGGGAGTTCGATAATGTTAACGTCCAAACGTATTCTTATGTGTAGCGCACTCAGTGCGGCAAGTACCGCCGCCGTAGCGCAAACCAGCGTAACGCTGTATGGAGTGATCGATACCGGTATCGAATATGTGTCGCATGCGAACGCGGCAGGCGATCACGTGCTGCGCATGCCAGGCGTGACGGGCGAGTTGCCCTCGCGTTGGGGCGTGCGCGGCAGCGAGGATCTCGGCAGCGGTTACAGCGCGGTATTCACCCTTGAAAGCGGTTTCAATGTGCGCGCCGGCGATTCCGGGCAGGGCGGGCGGCTGTTCGGGCGCCAGGCTTTCGTCGGTATAAAGGGGCCGCAGGGAACCGTGGCGTTCGGACGGCAATATACGATGACCTACCTGGCGCTGGCCGGCGCCGACCTCATCGGCCCCGACATCTACGGCCTCGGCTCTCTGGACGCCTATGTGCCGAATGCCCGTGCCGACAATTCGGTTACCTATATCAATACGCTGCATAACCTGACGCTGGGCGCCGGCTACTCGTTCGGGCGCGATGCCGCCGGCACCGGGAATTCGCCCGGGGCAGGCACTTGCGCCGGTTCCCAGCCCGGCGTTGCCACCGCATGCCGGGACTGGTCGGTGATGGCCAAATACGATGCAAGCTCCTTCGGCATCGCCGCATCGTATGAGGAGCAACGCGGCGGCCCGAATGCCGCTGCCAATTTCTTCGACGGCGTGGCGCCGACGGTACTCACAAATAGCTCTGACAAGGATGCACGCGCGCATGTAAGTGCGTACGCGAAATTCGGCGACGCCAAAATCAGCGCTGGCTGGCTGAATCGCCGCGTCGACACCCAATCGGCCGCCGTGGCCGATGTGCGCTCGAACCTGTTCTTCATAGGCGCATCGTATCTGGCGACGCCGGCGCTCCTGGTCGATGGCGAGGTATACCGGATCATCAACAAGGACCACGACACGCGCGCGGCGATGGGAACCTTGCGCGGCACCTATTTCCTGTCCAAACGCACCGCGCTCTATGCCCAAGGTTCTTATCTTGCCAATAGCGCAAAGGCCAGATACTCCGTAAGCGGCGGTGGCGGCGGTACAACGCCGGCCCC
Organism: Collimonas fungivorans; assembly: GCF_028292705.1. Taxonomy (GTDB): domain Bacteria; phylum Pseudomonadota; class Gammaproteobacteria; order Burkholderiales; family Burkholderiaceae_D; genus Collimonas; species Collimonas fungivorans_B. The sequence continues at coordinate 1,558 of NZ_JAQGLV010000177.1, forward strand.
GGGAGCAGGGCAGGCGGGCATCATGCTCGGCATGCGGCACATGTTCTAGCAAAACATCGCCAGGATGGAGTAGATTTTCGCGGCCAGCGGGCTATCTAGCAAACCAGGGAGCAGCCGCTTGCCTGATCGATTGCTCATCCGGTTTGCTGTCAGAAGCCCAGGCGACAATCCCGTCAGGGCGTATCAGTAAAGCACTCAAGCCTAGCTGTTCTTTCGCCCGGCCCGAAACGTACTTCATCCGGCCGCCGTATTCACTCGCCAAAGCTTCAAGGGAAGCGTTCATATTGAAATCAAGCAGTAGCCCTTGGCCGTCGTGCATCAGCTCGCCAATTCTGGCGCCATCTTCGAACTCGAAGTTGGGAACGCTGTGGCCTGCCAGGGGGTGGTCGCTACCGAGATTGTAGCGCGTGAAAACACCCCATACCCTTCCTGCAAAATAGGTGGCGCCATCGCGGGTACTGATAAGGTCGCGGACAATTGCATTGAGCGCGCGGGCATGCGGGTCTGGCCTCATGATTGCAACCTGGGCGCGTGACCAATCCAGGACCTGTGCGCCAACTGGATGCCGTTCAGCTTGATAACTGTCCAGCAAACCTTCAGGCGCCTTCGTCTGGATGGTTGCGGCGAGCTTCCAACCCAGGTTCATGGCGTCGCCCAGTCCAAGGTTGAGCCCTTGGCCTCCCAACGGCGAATGGATGTGCGCGGCATCGCCGGCCAAAAGTATCCGTCCATTGCGGTAGCTTGTGGTTTGCCGTGCCCGGTCGGTCCAGGTGGTTGCTATATGCAGGGCGCTGATGGTCACGTCGGTATCCGAGATACGGCGCGCAACCTCCTGCACGTGTTCAAGCGTGGCTGGTTTCTTTGTGTGATGAAATGCCCCGGCATCAAAATCCTGCAGAATCAGATAACCAGGCTGGGATTGGAAATACATCCCTCTTGGCGTCACGTTTCGGCCTGGACTGAGTTTCTCCGGATCGGCAATATCAAGCTGTGCAGAGTAGCCGGTAAACTCCGGCTCCGTACCGGCAAATTCAAAACCGCCTGCCTTGCGGACGACACTACGGCTGCCATCGCAACCCACGAGCCATTTACTTTCAAAAAATTGCTCGCCTGACTGGACCGTCACGCCATCCTCGGTTTGCTGAAAGCCGGTAATGGCAAGCCCGCGCTTGATTTCGACACCCAGGGCCTCTGCGCGGCGAGCCAGCACAGACTCAAACTCCTCCAGTTCAGACAACAAACTGGTATCGATCGAGCTCGGCAGGCGGTACTTCCACTGTGAGGTGTCAATGTTATCGTTATGAAATTGAATGCCGGCGAAGTGTCCCCCTGGACGACGGAGTTGTGCCTCTTGTACGGAAACCGGTGAGCCGTGGGGGTCTTTAAGGCGTTTTGGCAGCTCAAGTTCTTTTAGCAATCCACGACGGTACAGCGCTTCGATAGTCGGCGCCGAGAGTCCCCGCATGCCGAACGGAAGCTGCTTCAAGGGCGAGCGTGGGTTCTCCGCCTTTTCCAATATCAGGACGGAGCATTTGGCCAAGGCCAGCTCACAGGCAAGGAACAGGCCTACGGGCCCGGCGCCGGCAATGATTACATCGTGAATGGAATGACTTTGTGCGGGTATATTGCTTTCAAGCGTGGTTTTCAAGCGTAGCTTTCATGGGGAATGATTGATACGCAAGATACTTGAATGCTTCTGTCTCAGGCTTGTACAAACGCGACAAAATCGCTGCCTGCAGCCTGTTTACCTTTCTTTGCCTTTCGCGCGAATGCCGCGGGCGTAGTGCCGCTGTAGCGCTTGAATTCCCTGCTCAGGTGGGATTGATCCGTATAGCCCAGCTCACGCGCCAAGCTCGCAAGGTTGGAATCCGGATAAAGCCATAATTGGTTTCGTACCTGCTCAAAGCGCATCAGGCCGGACACGTCTTTAAC
>NZ_JAQGLV010000179.1 GCF_028292705.1 Collimonas fungivorans
TGCGGCAAGAGCAGGTCATCGTCATTCCCAAGGCAGTCGCCCCGGAGCATGTGCGCGAGAACCGTGCGGCGCTCGATGTCGCACTCACGGCGCAGGACCTGGCGGAGCTTGACCAGGCATTCCCGCCGCCGCTGCGCAGCAGCGCGCTGGACATGAGATAGGCGCGCCCGCTTCCGGTAAATGAAAAATGGGCCGTCCAGTCATCTTGATTGAACGGCCCGCCGGATCCATCCTAGATGTGCTTAGGGTAGATTCAGTGCGCTCTTGAGGGATGCCGCTGCCTCCAGATTCAAATATGGCGTCGGGTCTTTCATTTGCAGCCCTTTCGGAAGCACGAAACCGTAACTCCAGTTCTTGTTTCCCGTTGTGCGCTGGACGATGGCGAACTTCGCGCCGGCTTCAAGCGCGCCCGGGTTAATGAAAAGCGGGCGCAAGCGTGCATATGAGCTGGCGTCGATAAAAGGCGGGAACGTGATTTCCAGGTAGCTGTGCGGGCCATAGGATTTCTGGACGAAATTCGCCACGGCGGTCTGCAGCGAGGTCGCAGGGTTGAACGTGCACTTGTCGTTCGAGGGATCCGAGCTGGTGTCGTAGATATTGATCACGCCATTGCTTTGGTAGCGCAGCATCATTGACTTGCCGCCGTCGCCGACCAGGCAGCTGGTCGTGTCAAGCAGGCCGTTCATGTCGGTTACAGCAGTTGACTTGCTGTCTTGCAGCTCCGCGCCGGAATAGCTGGCGACCAAGGTGTCGGCCGCGGTATAGGTGAGCGACACGAGCTTGGCGTTGGCCCCAAAAACCCCGGCAGCCGCCGGAGGATCAACCAAAGGCAGCGATTGCAGATACTTGTTGATCGGCGTACCACTGACATCCTTGGTCTCGATGGTGAGATTCCACTTGGCGTTCGGCATGTTTGAATCCGGCGTCGACAGCGGTATGGTGGCTGTGTCGTTTATGCCATAAAGAATGGTCGCCAACGGAGTTGCCGACCTCCAGCTCTGACTCCCCAGTTCCCAAGGTATATAGGAAAACAGGCCGGGCGTCAGGTCGCCCGGCAGTTTTCCTGCATAAGATGTAGTGGTGACGAAAATCGGGCCTTGGCCCAAGTTGGAGTATTTGGCAATATACGAAGCAAAGGTCGGAGCCATGCTGATCTGCCATAGGCCAAAAAAGTATATGCCGGAATCAAGCTGCTTCTGTATTGCATTGCTTGCCGCGGGTGGCGGCGGAACCGGGGCGGGCGGCGATCCGCCGTCGCTGCCACCCCCGCCACCGCCGCATGCAGCGAGTATCAGGACCGAGATGCTGGCCAAAATTGCCGATGATTTCATTGACTCCCCTGTTCAAAAGATACAACGCGTTATTGGTTTTTTTTAAATCGCCTGACCAGCAACTTCTTTGTTGCCAGATAATTTATTGTAACGTAATGTATCTGTGTTTCAGTGGGGAATTATTTGCAGCCGAGAGATTTTCTGCGTCGGCTGCTGGTATCCGGTCCTGTTCCAGCGTGATTAAAATAGTGTTTTCTGCAAAATCCTGAGAGGCGTGCCTCATGTCATTCCAGAACTACTGGCTTTTCCTGCCGGCCTGCTTCGCGCTGAACATGGCGTTCGGCCCGAACAACGTGCTGTCGCTGTCGAACGGCGCGCGCGACGGCATGCGCTATTCGGTCCTTGCGGCGTTTGGACGGCTGCTGGCCTTTGCGGCCATGATCGCCATTTCCGGCCTGGGGCTGGGAGCATTGCTGCTGGCGTCGGAAACGCTGTTCACGCTATTGAAATTCGGTGGCGCGGCTTACCTGGTATGGCTGGGCGTCAAACTTTTCCGTTCCGCCCCAATTGATCTGGCAGGCGCCTCCGACAAAATCGAGGTCAGACCCGAAGCGCCGGCAGACAAGCTGCGCCGGCTCGCCAGGCAAGAGTTCCTGGTAGCCGCCGGCAACCCGAAAGCGATCCTCATCTTCACCGCGTTCTTCCCGCAGTTTGTCGATCGCTCGGCCTACGCCACCAGTTTTATCGTGCTCGGCGCAACTTTCCTGCTGCTTGAACTGATCGCGATCGCCATCTATGCCGCTATCGGCGCCAGGCTCGGGACGTTCACCAACGCCGCCGGCCGATTGCGCTGGTTCAACCGCGCCAGCGGTACGCTGATGATAGGGTTTGGCCTGCTGCTGGCGTTCCTGCGGCGTCCTGCAAGCTGATAAATATGTCCGTTCTGTTCCATAGCGCTGCCTCTGAAGGAAGTACTACATGGATAAAGTGAAGGCTGTCCCTGCAACGTTTGACATGAAGGCGAATGCGCCGAGAATCATCCAGCAGCTGTTCGAACATGCCGGCATCCGGCTCAACGGCGACCAACCCTGGGACATGCAGATCCACGATCCGGCTTTCTTCCAGAAGATGTTCACAAAATGGGAGCTCGGCATCGGCGAGTCGTACATGGACGGCGACTGGGATTGCGACAAGCTGGACGAGTTTTTCTTCAGGGTCACCAGCCACGACCTGGAACAGACGGTGGTCGGCCCTGCAAAGATCGGCTTCTTCCTGGAAATCCTGCGCCAGAATTTTTTCAACCTGCAAACCAGGGGCCGCGCTTTCCAGGTCGGCGAGCAGCACTACGATATCGGCAACGACCTGTTCGAAAGCATGCTCGATCCGTACATGATGTATTCCTGCGCCTATTGGCCGCGAGCCGCCAATCTTGACGAGGCGCAGGAGCACAAGCTGGAGCTGATCTGCCGCAAGCTGGAACTGAAACCGGGCGAGCGCCTGCTGGATATCGGCTGCGGCTGGGGCGGACTGGCCCGCTATGCGGCGGAACACTACCAGGTGGCAGTGACCGGCGTCACGATCTCAAAAGAACAGCAAAAACTCGCGCAAGAGCGCTGCGTCGGACTGCCGGTGACGATCGAACTGACCGACTACCGTCAGCTCAGCGGGCAATACGACAAGATTGTTTCAGTCGGCATGTTCGAGCATGTCGGCGCCAAGAATTATGCCGCTTACTTCGACGTCGCCGGAAAACTGCTGGCGCCCGAGGGGCTGTTCCTGCTGCATACGATCGGCAACTATGTCACCGAAAAGAAGCGCGATGTCTGGCTCGATAAGTATATTTTCCCGAATGGCCACCTGCCTTCCGCCAAGGAAATCACGCAGGTGCTGGAAGGGCGCTTCCTGATCGAAGACTGGCATAATTTCGGTCGTGATTACGACCTGACCCTGATGGCCTGGTGGGACAATTTCGAGCGCGCATGGCCGCGGCTGGCGGAAAAATACGATCAGCGCTTTTATCGCATGTGGAAATATTTCATACTTTCTTCAGCGGGTTTTTTCCGCTCGGGACAGGGCCAGCTCTGGCAGCTTGTACTGAGCAAGCGCGGGCGCAGCGCTCCCTATCGTTCAATACGATAAGTTGCGGTAAGGGCGAAACAGGACGGCCATCTCGCCGGAGGCAGCCGTCCGTTTACGCTGCATCAGAATTTGTAATTCACGCCTGCCGATACACCTTGTAAACGTCCTCCCGCATAACAGTTCGGCGCACCGGCTGCAATCGTCTGACCGTCATGGCAGTCGCTAGTCACGCCGCGTCCTCCAGCGCCCAGGTCATAATGGGCCAGAGCGTGATTGGCAGTCAGCGCATAGTTCGCATACCAGGTGGTTTGTTTGTCGATTTTGTGTTTATACGCCAGGGTGTACATGTTGGCGGCATTGTCGGGGCTGATGGTGCCTATGCCGTCGGCCGCGCTGGTATTGTGCTGGCCCGGATCGCCGGGAGTGGCGTTGGCGTGGGCCCAGCCGATAGACAAGCTGTCGTCCGGCGTCAGGTCTTGCGTCAGCGCCAGCCAGTAACCGTTGCGCGAGCGCTCGTTTTGCTCGTTCAGGTAAGCCGGAATATTCCTGCGCATCACCTCGTAGATGGCGCTAAGGGTGGTTTTTGTGGGGAAGGCGTACTGCGCGCCGACTTTATAAGCATACTCATTGCCGACATCGTTCGGATCCAGCCCTATCGGACTAGCCAGTGCCTGCGGCGTGCCGCCGACATCGCCGGTGCGGTTTACCCTGGAATGCAGTTCATAGGCGCCGGTCACATACAGCGGTCCGTTTTCATAGGCGACATTGGCGCTGTAGGCGGTGCCGTAACTGCCGTCGACGCAAGCGATCGCGCCGCCGCCGCTGCCCGGGATATTGCCGCCGGTGCAGCTCGATTCGCCGCTGGCCTGGATCGAGTTTTCATAGCCGCGGTTCTGGCCCGGCGAGATCAGCGCATTGAAACTCCATCCGTTCCATTTGGGCGATTCGTACCAGAGCGCATGGTCCAGGCGGGTGCCGAATTCGACCCGGTTGTCGCCGCCGGTATTGCCCATGATGACTGAGTAGTCGCCCCACATGCCGGAGAAAGGATTCATGCGGGCGGTGGAGGTTTTGTACGGGGCGTCGGTTTTGCCGAGTTTGACTGC
>NZ_JAQGLV010000263.1 GCF_028292705.1 Collimonas fungivorans
GAAACCATTTTCACCCAGACCTATTACACGCTGCCGGAAATCGACGGCGCTGCTGCCCTGATCGACAAATTCAGCGCGCTGCGTGCGGTGCGCGCCGACGTCACCAAGCAACTGGAAGAAGTGCGGGTCGCGGGCGGCATCGGTTCCTCACTGCAGGCGGAAGTCGAAATCAAGGCGGCGCCGGCCAAGTATGCGCTGCTCAGCAGCCTGGGCGACGACCTGAAATTTGTCTTGATCACTTCCAGCGCAACGGTATCGGAAGTGGCGACCGAAGCTGAAGAAACGATCCTGGTGACGCCGTCGGCGCAGCAGAAATGCGAACGCTGCTGGCATTACCGGGCCGACGTCGGCAGCCACCCGGAACATCCGGGCCTGTGCGGACGCTGTGTCGCCAACCTGTTCGGCGGCGGCGAAGACCGGCATTTTGCTTAAGCGATGATGTAGATAAAACAGGCGCAGCGTGCAATCGGCCACGGCCTTGCACACTGCGTATTTCTGCCACACAGTTAAGAATCGACATGGCCACAAAAAAACGCTCTTCCGCTTCATCTTCCTCCAACTACGGCCTGGCGCCATGGCTGGCGATCGCCGCACTGGTGCTGCTGCTCGACCAGCTCACCAAGATCACCATCGTGCGCCTGTTCAGCTACGGCGAATCGCATGCCGTGACCTCCTTCTTCAACCTGGTGCTGGTGTATAACAAGGGCGCCGCGTTCAGCTTCCTGTCCACCGAATCCGGCTGGCAGCGCTATTTTTTCACGGTACTCGGCATCGCCGCTGCGCTGTTCATCACGTTCCTGCTGAAACGCCACGCCGGGCAACGCATGTTCTGCACCGCGCTGGCCCTGATACTGGGCGGCGCCATCGGCAACGTGGTCGACCGTATCGCCTACGGCCATGTGATCGATTTTCTCGACATCTACGTGCGCAACTGGCACTGGCCGGCTTTCAACATCGCCGATAGCGCGATCTGCATCGGTGCGGTATTGTTTGTCATTGATGAGCTGCGCCGCGTAAACAAGTAACTGAGCAAGTAACTAAGCAAGTAACAAGTAAATAAGCAAGTAGCCAATAGATAACGTTTCCAGGAGCAGGTATGGATCTCGCTGGTAAAAAAATCGTGCTGGGACTGACCGGCGGCATCGCCTGCTACAAAGCGGCCGAGTTCGCGCGGGCGCTGATCAAGGCTGGCGCTTCGGTGCAAGTCGTGATGACCGCGGCGGCCACCCACTTCATCACTCCCATCACCATGCAGGGCCTGTCCGGCAAGCCGGTGTTTACCGACCAGTGGGATGCGCGCATCGGCAATAACATGCCGCACATCGATCTCACCCGCGACGCCGACGCCATCGTGATCGTGCCCTGCTCCGCCGATTTCATCTTCAAGCTGGCGCACGGCGCCTGCGACGACCTGCTGTCGACGCTGTGCGTAGCGCGTCCCGCCACCGTGCCCTTGCTGGTGGCGCCGGCGATGAATGTCGAAATGTGGCAAAACGCGGCGACCCAGCGCAACCTGGCGCAGCTGCTGGCGGATGGCATCCAGCTGCTGGGACCCGACGCCGGCGAGCAAGCTTGCGGCGAAGTCGGCATGGGCCGCATGCTGGAAGCCCATGAGCTGCTGGCAGAAGTGGTCGCCTCGTTCCAGCCCAAGCTGCTGAAGGGCAAGCGCTTGCTGCTGACCGCCGGCCCCACCTTCGAACCGATCGATCCGGTGCGCGGCATCACCAATCTTTCATCCGGAAAAATGGGATATGCCGTGGCCCGCGCCGCGTATGAAGCGGGAGCGGAAGTCACCTTGGTATCCGGCCCGACGGCGCTCACCGCACCTTACGGCGTGCGCCGCATCAGCGTCCAGACCGCGCAGCAGATGCACGATATCGTGCTGGCGCAGCTGGCCGGCGCCGACAGCCGCACCGATGTCTTCGTCGCCGTGGCAGCGGTGGCCGACTGGCGGGTAGCCAACGCCAGCCCGCAAAAACTGAAAAAGAATGCCGACGGCAGCGCGCCCGCGCTGGTGTTCGAACAAAATCCCGATATCCTGGCGACAGTTGCAGCTTTGCCGAAAGCACCTTACTGTGTCGGTTTTGCGGCCGAATCGGAAAACCTGCTGCAATATGGCGAAGCCAAGCGCCTGCGGAAAAACGTGCCGCTGTTGGTCGGCAATATCGGCCATGATACGTTCGGCAAGGACGACAACCAGCTGGTGCTGTTCGACGCCAGCGGCCATGTCAACCTGCCGCGCGCCGGCAAGCAACAGCTGGCGCGCCAGCTGATTGCGGCCATCGCAGCTCGTCTTGTTTAACCAATCGCCGGTCGTTTCAGCGCCGGCAATTTGCATCGGAAAGTAGCCTAATGAACACCCGGCAGCTGGTTGCTGCCATGTTTGCTGCATCTTTTTTTACCTAATAGATTGTTACAAAATTCAATGAATATCATCGACGTCAAGATTCTCGACCCACGCATGCAAGATCAACTGCCGGCCTACGCTACCGAAGGCAGCGCCGGCCTCGACCTGCGCGCCTGCCTGGACGCCGCGCTGACGATCAAACCCGGCGAAACCCACCTGATCCCTACCGGCCTGGCGATCCATATCGGCGACCCGGCTTACGCAGCGATGATCCTGCCGCGCAGCGGCCTCGGCCACAAACACGGCATCGTGCTGGGGAACCTGGTGGGCCTGATCGACTCTGATTACCAGGGTCAGCTGATGGTTTCCACCTGGAACCGTGGAACGACCGAATTTACCCTTAACCCGATGGACCGGCTGGCGCAATTGATCATTGTGCCTGTAGCCCGTGTCCGTTTTAATGTCGTGGCCGATTTCGAGAGCAGCGAACGCGGCGCAGGCGGCTTCGGCAGCACCGGAAAACATTGATGGAGAAACTGATGAGATTGACGCGTAACAATGGATGGCAGGGAGTCAAGCGCTGTGCAGCGCTGGCGCTGCCAGTGCTGTTGCTGGCAGCCTGTGCCACACAGGAGTCCGCCACCACCCCGTCGCAAGTCGTGCCAGTCCCTCCCAAGCCAGTCGTACTCACGCCGCCGCCGCAACAGGCGGAACTGAAAGCCTTGATCGGCTTGCAGGACCGCTTGTATGACGTTGCCGCGCCTTTGCTGGTGAACAATGCCCTGCTGTGCCGGAACAATGCGCGCAACCTGCTGGGCTTCACCGCCAAGACCAAATATTCCTTTACCTCCGAGTTCATTGAAGCGGCGAGCGCTCTCGGCCTGAGCGACCAGCTGCAAGTGACCGGCGTGCTGGCCGGCAGCGGCGCCGCCAAGGTCGGCCTGCAGCGCGGCGACCTGCTGGTGAGCATCCAGGACAAGCCGGTGCCGGTCGGCGCCGACGCCGAACGCCAGACTGCCTTGCTGCTCGGGCCGCTGGTGAACGGCCGCAACAGCATCAAGGTCATCATTGCGCGCAACGGCGCCAACCAGACACTGAACATCCCGCTGACCCGCGCCTGCGCCTTCGGCATCGAGCTCGGCAACACCGAGAACGTGATCAGTTATGCCGATGGCCGCCGTGTGCTGATCAGCAGCGGCATGATGAAATACACCAAGAACGACGACGAACTGGCGCTGGTGATCGCCAAGGAAATGGCGCATAACACGCTGACGCATCCGTCGCGCCAGCGCAATACCGCCACCATGACCGGCGTCATCGACAACCTGATCCGCCTGAAGCCGGATACCGCGGCCCTGAACGGCATGGCCGGCGTCAAGCCTTATCCGCAGCAGCTGGATGTGGCAGCCGACAAGCTGTCGCTGTACATGGTGGCTCGCGCCGGCTACAAGGTCGACGACGCCGCGGCGTTCTGGCAACGGCTGGCGACCAGCTATCCGGCCAGCGTGCTCAACGGCTATACGGCAATCCATCCCGGCACAGAATCCCGCCTGTCGGCAATCCAGCAGGCGGTTTCGGATATCCAGGCCAAGCAGGCGACCGGCACCACCATACAGCCTTAAACCAGCTCCATCGCGTTGCAGTTCAGCGATGGAGCGCCGCCCGACCCTCACAATGCGGCGGCCATAAAAAAGCCTGAATCACTTGCGTGCATTCAGGCTTTTTAACGCGCCGGGCAAACACCCGGCTGCATCGGTCGGCTTCTCTATTCGACTTCGACTGTTTCTTCGGGAGCCGCAGGCGAGGACGAATCCTTTTCCGCAAAGTCCAGGCTGATCAGGTCCTTGTCGTCGAGGTCGACCGTCACGCGGCCGCCGGTCACCAGCTTGCCGAACAGCAGTTCGTCGGCCAGCGCCTTGCGGATCATGTCCTGGATCAGGCGTGCCATCGGCCGCGCACCCATCAACGGATCGAAACCCTTCTTGGCCAGGAACTTGCGCAAGTTCTCGGTAAAGACCGCTTCCACTTTTTTCTCGTGCAGCTGCTCTTCCAGCTGCATCAGGAATTTGTCGACCACCCGCAGGATGACTTCTTCATCCAGCGCATGGAAGCTGATGATGGAATCGATGCGATTGCGGAATTCCGGCGTAAACATACGCTTGATATCCGCCATCTCGTCGCCGGCTTCTTTCTTGTCGGTGAAACCGATCGACCGTTTTTGCAGGCTTTCCGCACCGGCATTGGTGGTCATGATGATGATCACATTGCGGAAATCCGCCTTGCGTCCATTATTGTCGGTCAATGCGCCGTGATCCATCACTTGCAGCAGGATGTTGAAAATGTCCGGATGGGCTTTTTCGATTTCATCCAGCAGCAGCACCGCATGCGGCTTCTTGGTCACGGCTTCGGTCAGCAGGCCGCCCTGGTCGAAACCGACATAACCCGGAGGCGCGCCAATCAGGCGGCTCACCGCATGACGCTCCATGTATTCCGACATGTCGAAACGGATCAGGTCGATGCCGAGGATGAACGCCAGCTGCTTCGCCACCTCGGTCTTGCCGACGCCGGTCGGACCGGAGAACAGGAAGGAGCCGATCGGGCGGTCGGTCTTGCCGAGGCCGGCGCGCGCCATCTTGATCGCCGACGCCAGGGCGTCGATCGCCGGATCCTGGCCGAACACCACATTGCGCAAATCGCGGTCTATGGTTTGCAGCTTGCTGCGGTCGTCCTGGTTGACCGACTGCGGCGGAATGCGCGCGATCTTGGCGATGATGTCCTCGATCTCGCCCTTGCCGATTGTCTTCTTCTGCTTCGACTTCGGCAGGATGCGTTGCGCCGCGCCGGCTTCATCGATCACATCGATGGCCTTGTCCGGCAGATGGCGGTCATTGATGAAACGCGCCGCCAGTTCGGCTGCACTGGTCAGTGCGGACGCCGAATACTTGACGCCGTGATGTTCTTCAAAGCGCGACTTCAAGCCGCGCAGGATCTGCACGGTTTGCTCGACCGTCGGTTCGTTGACGTCGATCTTCTGGAAGCGCCGCGACAGTGCGTGATCTTTCTCGAACACGCCGCGGAATTCGGTGTAGGTGGTGGCGCCGATGCATTTCAGCTGGCCGCTGGACAACGCCGGTTTCAGCAGGTTGGACGCATCCAGCGTACCGCCGGAAGCCGAACCGGCGCCGATGATGGTATGAATTTCGTCGATGAACAGGATGCCGTTCGGGCTGTCTTTCAGCTGCTTGAGCACCGCTTTCAGGCGCTGCTCGAAATCGCCGCGGTACTTGGTGCCGGCCAGCAGCGAACCCATGTCGAGCGAATAGACGATCGCATTCTGCAGGATTTCAGGCACGTCGCCCTGGGTGATGCGCCATGCCAGTCCCTCCGCAATCGCGGTCTTGCCGACGCCGGCTTCGCCGACCAGCAGAGGGTTGTTCTTGCGGCGCCGGCACAAGGTCTGGATCACGCGTTCGACCTCGTACTCGCGGCCGATCAGGGGATCGATCTTGCCTTCGGTCGCCAGCTTGTTCAGGTTTTGCGTGAACTGGTCGAGCGGGCTTTCCTTGGCCTGGCCTTCGGCCTGCACTTCTTCCGCGCCTTCCGAGGATTTCTGCGCATCGGCCTGCTGGTCCTTGCGCACTCCGTGCGAGATGAAATTCACCACGTCGAGCCGCGTCACGCCTTGCTGGTGCAAGTAATACACCGCGTGCGAATCCTTTTCGCCGAAGATCGCGACCAGCACATTGGCGCCGGTCACTTCCTTCTTGCCGTTGGAAGCCGATTGCACATGCATGATGGCGCGCTGGATGACGCGCTGGAAACCTAAGGTCGGCTGGGTATCCACTTCATTCGAACCCGGCACCGTCGGTGTGTTGTCGCCAATGAAGATGGTTAGCGTCTTGCGCATATCATCAATGTTGACGGCACACGCACGCAGCACCTCTGCCGCGGACGGGTTATCGAGCAAGGCCAGCAGCAGGTGTTCAACCGTGATGAACTCGTGCCGTGCTTGCCGTGCCTCGACAAACGCCATATGCAAACTTACTTCCAGTTCCTGCGCAATCATGCTTCCTCCATCATGCATTGCAGGGGATGCCCTGCTTTGCGTGCGTGCGTTAATACCAGTTCAACCTTGGTGGAAGCGATATCTTTCGGATATACCCCACACATGCCTTTGCCATCGCGATGCACTTTCAACATTATCTGCGTTGCGGCTTCACGATCCTTGTTGAAATATTCCTGCAGTATAGCGACCACGAACTCCATTGGAGTGTAGTCGTCATTGAGCAAAAATACTTGATACATGGGGGGCGGCTTGAGCTTTTGCTCCTGTCGCGTCGCTACTGTCCCGTCTTCGTGCTTGGTTACCATGCGCCTATTCTAAAACCTTCCAACAAATGCGCAACGCGCGACACAGAATAAAAGATGACTTATAACGATATTACGCGTTTTCCGATTGCTATGCAGATGACGATAGAAGAGATTAAATCAAGAGCAAAAAAACGGCCAAAACCAGAAATTTAATTGCATAAAGGAAATTACTTGACTTTTTTATTTTTAACGCGAACAATGACATTCATTGATAAGCATGTTTCAGCTTGTTAATAGAAGTGAGCAAGTTCTAGAAGGGGCAGCGTTACGCGAGGCTTCTTGCTTTTACGGCTCGTGTGATTGTTATTATTTGAAAGACGCTATTTTATGGCAACAGGTACAGTCAAGTGGTTCAACGATTCTAAGGGCTTCGGCTTTATCACTCCGGATGACGGCGGTGAAGATTTGTTTGCACACTTTTCCGCAATCCAGATGAACGGCTTCAAGACCCTCAAAGAAGGTCAAAAAGTCCAGTTCGAAGTCACGCAAGGCCCTAAAGGCAAGCAAGCTTCTAACATCCAAGCTCC
>NZ_JAQGLV010000267.1 GCF_028292705.1 Collimonas fungivorans
AACGCTACGACCTGATCCTGCTCGACCTGACCGATCCGCAAGGCGCCGACGGCAGCGCGCTGGCAGCCGATTGCTACAACCTCGAATTCCTGCACGCCTGCCGCGCCTTGCTCAATCCCGGCGGCGCACTTGTGATGCACCTCGGCAGCCCGTTCCACCATCCGCAACGGTTCGCTTTGCTGCGCCGGCGCCTGTCCACCATGTTCAGCCAAGTCCATCCTTATACGGTGCATGTGCCGCTGTACGGAGCGCTATGGGGCATGGCGATCGCCAGCGACAGCCTCGATCCGCTGCAGCTGGATAGCCATGCACTGGCAAGCCGCCTGCGGGAAAGGGCGCTGGGCGAACTCCAGTACTACAACGAAAATGTCCATTCGGCACTATTCGCCTTGCCCAATTTCGTGCAGAATCTGGGCGCCTAGTTTGTTGTTGCAAATTCATCGTTGCCTGATATGGAGAGCGTCTTGCCAACCACCAGCCTTTTGAAGCAAATCCCGGAATCCGCCGCGCCGTCGGCCAGGAAGAGCCGCGCCGTACCGCTGGTGCTGGCGGCCTCGGCCTTGATCGCCGGCTGCAGCCCGAGGCAGGCGCGCGACGAATATGCCAGCCAGGACGACTGCAAGAAAGACTGGGGCCGGCCCGAGCTGTGCCAGCCGGCTTCTGGCAGCAGCTCAGGCGGCCACGGCGGCGCTTACTTTGGCCGCTACTACGGTCCCAGCTACGATGAAGGCGAACGCGCGAGCGCACAGCGCAGCGCACGCAGCGGCGGCAACAGCTTTGGCTTGACCGGCGGCGGCGAGAGCAACCACGCGGTCGGCCGCAGCGTGTCGCGCGGCGGCTTTGGCGGCGCCCACATTTCCTCCGCCGGCGGTTAAGCATGATCCGCGAAAGCCTGACGCCGCGCAGCAACTGGCAGGAACAATTCGAATCGCTCGGCTTCACCTATCATTCGATCGACGATCTGTATTGGGACGAGCGCTACGCCTACCGTTTCACTGCGGCGCAGATCGATGCGGTAGAAGACGCCACCAGCGAATTGCACCAGATGGCCTTGCAGGCAGTCGAGCATGTGATCGCGCGCGAACGGCTGGAACAGTTCTCCATTCCCCAGCCGTTCTGGGCACTAGTCGAAGAGAGCTGGCGCGAAAAGGAATTTTCCCTGTACGGGCGTTTCGACCTGTCCTGGGACGGCCGCAATCCGCCCAAAATGCTAGAGTACAACGCCGACACTCCGACCGGCCTGGTGGAATCCAGCGTGGCGCAGTGGTATTGGCTGCAAGATGTGTTTCCTGATGCCGACCAGTTCAATTCCCTGCACGAGAAACTGATCGCCCAGTGGCAAATCCTGGCCCGCCAGCATCACAGCAAAGGCTTGCTGCACTTCGCCTGCATCGGCGGCCATGAGGAAGACGAAGGCAACCTGGCCTACCTGCGCGACACTGCGATCCAGGCCGGTTTCGCCACCAAGCAGCTGGCGATCGAAAATATCGGCTGGGACGACAAGCATGCGGAATTTGTCGATGACTTCGACCTGAAGATAGACAACCTGTTCAAGCTGTATCCATGGGAATGGCTGTGCCGCGAGGAGTTTGCCGAGCACCTGCTGGCGCGGCCGCTGCGCCTGATCGAACCGGCCTGGAAGATGGTGCTGTCCAACAAGGCCATCTTGCCGGTGCTGTGGGAACTGTTTCCCGGCCATCCCAATTTGTTGCCGGCATTTTTCGACGCCTGGCGCATCAGCGGCGATTTTGTAAAGAAGCCGCTGTACTCGCGCGAAGGCGAAAACATCACGATCTACGCCGGCGGCGAAGTCCATCACCAGCCCGGCCAATATGGCGCCGAGGGTTATATCTACCAGGCTTTTGCGGCGCAACCGAAATTCGACGACGGCATCACGCCGGCCTACACTTCCGTCGGCTCCTGGGTGGTGGGCGACACCCCGGCCGGCATCGGCATCCGCGAAGACGTGTCGCTGATCACCAAAGACACCAGCCGTTTTGTGCCGCATTATTTTGTTGACTGACGATCAAGCTGCAAGTTTGAACCACGTTCCCTACCCTCGTTACCAGGAGCACTGACCCCATGAGCTATCTTCCCATCGGCCTGCCGGCCTTCTTGTCTCACTTCGGACTCGCGCTGTTGCTGGTGGCGATATTTTTCGTGGTGTATATTTTCATCACGCCCTACCATGAACTGCGCCTGATCCGCGCCGGCAACCATGCAGCCGCCGCCAGCCTGGCCGGCGCCTTGCTGGGATATATCGTAGCCCTGGCTTCGGCCATTGCGAACAGCGTCAGCCTGCTCGACATGCTAGTCTGGGGAGTCGTGGCCCTGGTGGTGCAGCTGCTGGCGTTCCTGATCGTCAAGCTGCTGCTGCCAACGCTGCTGGCCGATATTCCGGAAAACAGGATCGCATCCGGCGTCTTTCTTGGTACAGTCAGTCTTGGCCTGGGCTTGCTGAATGCAGCCTGCATGACTTATTGATTAAGGATTTTTTGTGCCCCGTTTCTA
The DNA here is from genome assembly GCF_028292705.1 of Collimonas fungivorans. GTDB lineage: Bacteria > Pseudomonadota > Gammaproteobacteria > Burkholderiales > Burkholderiaceae_D > Collimonas > Collimonas fungivorans_B. The sequence continues at coordinate 2,512 of NZ_JAQGLV010000267.1, forward strand.
CGTCCCTGCCCCACTCGAAATCGGCCAACTGCTGGCGCTGCCGGAAGCCGTCGCCCATCACCTGCTGGTGCTGCGGCTGGGGCCGGCCGCGCCGATTACCCTGTTCAACGGCGAAGGCGGCGAGTACACCGCCACCATCAGCAGCATCGAAAAAAAGCGCGTGAACGTCGAGATCAAGACTTTTTCACCGCGCGAGGCCGAGCTGCCGTACGCGATCACACTGGCCCAGGCGCTGCCGGAATCGTCGAAACTGGACTGGATCATCGAAAAAGCCGTCGAGCTCGGCGTCGCTGCGATCCAGCCGCTGGCGGCGCAGCGCTGCGTGGTGCGCCTCAACAGCGAGCGCGCCGAGAAGAAGCAAAACCACTGGCAGGGGGTGATCGTCGCCGCCGCCGAACAGAGCGGCCGCAACCGCCTGCCTACCCTGTCCACCCTCAGTCCGTTCAACGACTGGGCGCAGCAGCAGGATCTGCACAAGCGCATCCTGCTGTCCCCGCGCGGCGAACAGTCGCTGTCGGACTGGGCGCGCCACCAGCCGCCGCAGGCGGTGGCGCTGCTGATCGGCCCGGAGGGCGGCTTCACCGAAGCGGAAGAAAACCTGGCCTGCAGCCAGGGCGCGCTGATGCTGTCCATGGGCCCGCGGATTCTGCGCACCGAAACCGCCGGCCTGGCGGCGCTGGCGGCCATCAATGCGATCTGGGGCGAGATGTAGTTTCGCCAACTTATTTGGCCAGCTTAACGCTTGCCTCTATCGATCCTACAATTTGTTCTAAGCAAAAATATCAGCACTGGCTAGAATGATAGACGCAGCCAAGACACAATCGTTTTCAGTTGCATAACTACTCAAAGCACTTACCGCGTTGTAAGATTAATCTTCTAACTGCTTTGTATTCCGCGAAGCAGTAACCTGCCTTGATGGCTGACGTTTTATTAAGCATTTTTACTCAGGAGAATATTATGGGACTGCTGGATTCGGTACTTGGCGCAATCGGTGGCGGCGGCCAACAGCAAGCAGGTGGAAATAACACGCAAGCCCTGTTGATCCAGGCCGCATTGCCGTTGCTGCTGAAGGCATTGCAAGGCGGCGGCGCGGGCGCAGGCCAGGCTGCCGGCGCGGATGCTGGTTCTGCTGGCGGCGGCCTGCTCAGCGCATTGGAAGGCGCCGGCCTGGGTTCGGTCGTGCAGTCATGGATAGGCACCGGCCAGAACCAGGCTATCTCGCCGGACCAGGTGCAACAGGCGCTGGGCGGCGGCCAGCTGCAGGAACTGGCGCAAAAAGCCGGCATTTCGCCGAGCGAAGCGGCCGGCCACCTGTCGGAAATCCTGCCTGGCCTGGTAGACAAGCTGACGCCACATGGCGAAGCTACGGCGCCCCCGGGCGGCGTCGACCTGGCAGGCCTGCTAGGCGGCCTGCTAGGCGGCAACAAACCTGCCTGAGCCAAACCGGCTTGCTGAAAAAATCGCCCTCCGGGGCGATTTTTTTTGCGATCATGGCAATCCTGCATTCCCGATCCAGTATCCAAAATTCAATAAAATAGCTGTTTTAACAATTAAAAATCGTGCAATCAGCTGCGGTTCGACTTCCAGGCAGGGGGAAGACGCCGAAAGCATTTATAATGCAGGGTTTTGGCAATAAATATTCCGGTCACTTCAATGAAGGTATTTCGCGGACTTCCCAACGCCGAATCGCGCGCGCCTTGCGCGCTCACTATCGGCAACTTTGACGGCGTGCATCGCGGCCACCAGGTGCTGCTCGCGCACGTCCGCAAGGCCGCCACGGAACTGGGGCTGGATGCCGCGGTAATGACGTTCGAGCCGCACCCGCGCGAGTTTTTTGCGCAACGCTCCGGCCAGCCGGACAATATGCCGACCCGCGTCGCTAACCTGCGCGACAAGCTGCAGTCGCTGTCGCAGGCCGGCATAGACCGTGTGATCGTCGAACATTTCAACGCCAGCTTTGCCGCCATGTCGCCCCAGGATTTCATTGAGAAAGTGCTGGTGGAAGGCTTGCATGTGAAATGGCTGATGGTGGGCGAGGATTTCTGCTTCGGCGCCCGCCGCGCCGGCAATATCGCGACCTTGGTCGAGGCCGGCAAGAAGTACGGTTTCCAGGTCGAGACTTTGCCGACTGTCATGAACGACGGCGCGCGGGTATCGTCGTCGGCGGTACGCGCTGCGCTGGCGGCCGGCGATTTCAGCCATGCACGGGCCCTGCTGGGCCATCCGTACTCCATCTCCGGCCACGTGGTGCACGGCAAGAAGCTGGGCCGCACCATCGGTTTCCCGACCCTGAACCTGCGCGTCAACCATAAGCTGCCGGCGCTGTCCGGCATCTTTGTGGTCAACGTGCACGGCCTGGCCGAACAGCCTTTGCCGGCAGTCGCCAGCATCGGCATCCGCCCTACCGTGGACGACAGCGGCCGGGTGCTGCTGGAGAGTTATATCCTCGACTTTGCCGGCGATTGCTACGGCAAGCTGATACAGGTCGAGTTTTTGCAGAAACTGCGCGACGAAGAGAAATATGTCGACCTGCCGACCCTGACTGCCGCGATTACGCGCGATGTCAGCAATGCGCGCGCGTATTTCCGCCAGCACGGCCAGCACGCCATATCGGCAGTTTCGGCCACAGACCGAATTTGACGCTGTCCGCAACTCCTCGCGCCTTGCCTGCATTTATGCTGGCCCCACAGAATTCCACTGAAGAAAATTATGTCCGACCAGACCAGCAAACCAGAAAACAATAAACCGGCGAAGCCGCAAGGCAAACCGCAGAGCAAATACCCGGTCAACATGACCGAGACGCCCTTCCCCATGCGCGGCGACCTCGCCAAGCGCGAGCCGCAATGGGTCAAGCAGTGGCAGGAAAAGAAAGTCTACGAACGGATCCGCAAGGCCTCCA
>NZ_JAQGLV010000311.1 GCF_028292705.1 Collimonas fungivorans
ATGTCCTGGCTGGCCGACAGGAAGGCCACCAGCGACGCCATGAAGGCAATCGTCGCCACCTGGGTGTGCGGATTTAGCATGCCCATGCCGCCGATAGCGACAAACAGGCTGGCCTGGGTCAGCATCATCCAGCTGCGCCTGCGGCCCAGCTTGCCGAAATGAAAGCGGTCCATCAACGGCGACCACAGGAATTTCCAGGTGTAGGGAAACATCACCAGCGCAAACAGGCCGAGCGCCTTGACATCCAGGCCGGATTTGCTCAGCCATGCTTGCAGCAGGCTGAGCAGGATAAACAGCGGCAGGCCGGAACTGAAGCCAAGGAAGGCGCAGATCAGCATGCGCCGGTTGAGATAGTGGTGCCAGGGATTTGAATCTGATGTCATGGATGCGCCCGCGGCGGCGGGAGTTTAGGATCCGGCGCCAGGCTGCAACCGCAGGTTGTAAGCTGGCGCCAGCTTCCTTATTTTTTTCGGAAACGGAATACCGCAAGACTACCACGCCAGTTTGGCAGCACCGATATCGGCTGGCCATCGTGCAGGGCGACGCATTCGAGCACTTCCAGGCCGACTTCATTGGCCAGCTCTTCAAAATCCTTGATGGTGGCGCAGCGCAGGTTGGGCGTGTCGTACCATTCGTACGGCAGCGACTTGGACACCGGCATGCGGCCACGCAGCAGCGCTACCCGGTGCGGCCAGTAGGCAAAATTGGGGAAAGAAACGATCGCTTCGCGCCCGACCCGGGCGATGTCACGTAATACTCCTTCAACATTTTTCATCATTTGCAGGGCCGACAGGCACAGCACGGTGTCGAAGGCGTTGTCGGCAAACAGCGTCAGCCCGGCTTCCATGTCCTGCTGGATCACCGAAACGCCGCGCGCCACGCAGACCGGGATCTTGCTATCGTCGATTTCCACACCGTAGCCGGCGCATTGCTTGTCGGACTGCAGGTAATCGAGCATGACGCCGTCGCCGCAACCCAGGTCAAGCACCTGCGACTCGCCGCGCACCCAGTGCGCGATAAAGGCCAGGTCGGGCCGCAAGCTGCTTAATTGATCAAAATTCATGCACTGCTCCTGCCGCTTCAGTCACTGCTGTCGATGCCGCCGGCTGTTCCAGCTCCTGCCAGATGCGGTTGTAATATTCCCCCACCACGCTCATGTAGCGCGGATCGTCCAGCAAAAAGGCGTCGTGGCCGTGCGGCGCATCGATCTCGGCATAACTGACGCGGCGCTTGTTGTTGACCAGCGCCTGCACCATTTCACGGCTGCGTTCCGGCGAAAAACGCCAGTCGGTCATGAACGAGACCAGCAGGAATTGCGCCTGGGTCTTGCTCAGGGCGCGGGTCAGGTCGCCGTCGTATTCCTTGGCCGGGTCGAAATAATCGAGGGCCTTGGTGATCAGCAGGTAGGTATTGGCGTCAAAGTATTCGGAGAATTTGTCGCCCTGATAGCGCAGGTAGGATTCGATTTCGAAATCGATGCCGAAACCGAACTGGTAGGCGCCGGAACGCAGGTCGCGGCCAAATTTCTCGGCCATGTCGTCGTCCGACAGATAAGTGATGTGGCCCACCATGCGCGCCACCCGCAAGCCGTTCTTCGGCACCACGCCATGGGCGTAATAGTCGCCGCCATGGAAACCGGGGTCGGTCAGGATGGCCTGGCGCGCGACGTCGTTGAACGCGATGTTTTGCGCCGACAGCTTGGGCGTCGAGGCGATCACCACGCAATGGCGCAGGCGGGCCGGATACAACAGGCTCCAGGCCAGCGCCTGCATGCCGCCCAGCGAACCGCCCATGACGGCGGCGAACTGGGCGATGCCGAGCGCATCGGCCAGGCGCGCCTGCGCTTGCACCCAGTCTTCCACGGTCACGACCGGGAAGTCCGCGCCATACGGTTTGCCGGTGGCGGCGTTGATGTGCATGGGGCCGGTCGAGCCGAAACAGGAACCGAGGTTGTTGACGCCGATGACGAAGAACTTGTTGGTGTCGAGCGCCTTGCCCGGCCCCACCATGTTGTCCCACCAGCCGACATTCTTTTCATCGTCCTGGTACACGCCGGCGACGTGGTGCGAGGCATTCAGGGCGTGGCAGACCAGCACCGCATTCGACTTGTCGGCGTTGAGGCTGCCGTAGGTTTCGTACACCAGCGTGTAATCCGCCAGCAGCGCGCCGCTTTGCAGCTGCAGCGGCGTCGCGAAATGCATGGACTGCGGGGCAACTATTCCGAGGGACATGGTAAGGACCTAATAACAATAAAAAAAGCCCGAGAGCTTTCGCTAATCGGGCTAAATTCTGGGCTTGTACTTCAAGCTCGCTTTAGCCGTATTTATTTGGCAGCGCCTGGCCCTGGGACCGGATGCTGCCGCGCGCCCGCAAGCTGAGGTGGTGAGACCATTCAAATCGGCGCGATAGCTCAAGAATAACCAAGTCGGGGCCTGGCGTCAAACCGGAACTGTATAACTATATATATCAGGCGGTCATGCGCATCTGGCTGACAGCCGCGGCGATTGCGCTCGGCTCGGTATTGCGCAGGATTTTCCGGGTTTGCAGCGTCAGTTCGTCCAGGTCGCTGTTCAGCACTTCCTGCTTCACCGCCAGCAGCTGCGCCGGATGCATGGAAAACTCCAGCAGCCCCATGCCCAGCAGCAAACGCGTGAATTTGACGTCGCCCGCCATTTCGCCGCATACCGAGACCGGAATGCCGGCCTTGCGGCCCAGCGCAATCACGGTCGACAGCAGGAACAGCACCGCCGGATGCAGCGGATTGTACAAATGCGCCACTTCGTGGTCGACGCGGTCGATCGCCAGCGTGTATTGGATCAGGTCGTTGGTGCCGATCGACAGGAAATCCATGCGCTTGATAAACATCGGCAGGGCCAGCGCCGCCGCCGGGATTTCTATCATGGCGCCGGTCTGGATCGATTCGTCGAAGGCGACGCCTTCATCGCGCAGCTGCTGCTTGGCCTGTCCGATCATGGCCAGGGTCTGGTCGATCTCGAACGCGTGCGCCAGCATCGGGATCAGCAGCTTGACCTTGCCGAAGGCCGAAGCGCGCAAGATTGCCCGCAACTGCGTCAGGAACAGCTGCGGCTCGGCCAGGCAGTAACGGATCGCACGCAAGCCCAGCGCCGGGTTGAGCGCGGTCTGCTCCTCGGTATTGATCGGCTTGTCGGCGCCGACATCGAGCGTGCGGATGGTCACCGGCCGGCCCTTCATCGCCATCACTGCCTGGCGGTAGGATTCGAACTGTTCATCCTCGGTCGGCAGCTCATGCTGGGGGCCGATGCGGCCCATGAACAGGAATTCCGAACGGAACAGGCCGACGCCGCTGGCGCCGGCATCCATCGCCGCTGCGCAATCGCTGGGCAGCTCGATGTTGGCCAGCAGGCTGATTTCAGTGCCGTCCAGGGTCACCGAGCGAGTCTTCTTGATCTTGCCGAGTTTCCGGCGCGAACGCAGCAGGTGCACCTGCCGTTCGCGATATTGTTTGAGTATCACTGTTGCAGGATCGACAATCACGACGCCGGCATCGCCGTCAATGATGATCCAGTCATCCTGCTTGATCAGGCGCGAAGCGTTGTTCATGCCGACCGCGGCCGGGATATCCAGGCTGCGCGCCACGATCGCGGTATGCGAGTTCTGGCCGCCGAGGTCGGTGACGAAACCGGCGAAGGCGCGGTCGCGGAATTGCAGCATGTCGGCCGGGGAAATGTCGTAGGCCACCACCACGATATTGGCGAACGAAGCGCCGTCGCTGTCGACTTCCGGCAACCGGGTGGAAGTGCCGGTCAGCACTTTCAGCAGGCGTTCACCGACCTGCAGCACGTCCATCTTGCGCTCGCGCAGGTAGGTGTCTTCGATTTCGTCGAATTGCGCCGACAGCTCGTCGATCTGGGTCACCAGCGCCCACTCGGCGTTATATTGACGGTTGCGGATGATATCGAGCGACATCTCGGCCAGCATCGGGTCCGACAGGATCAGCAGGTGGACGTCGACAAAGGCGCCCAGCTCGGGCGGCGATTCTTTCGGCAGGTCGGCGCGTATGGTCTGCAGCTCAGTGCGCACCTTGGTGACGGCGTTCTGCAGGCGCTGGACTTCGGCTTCGATCTCGGTTTCGCCGATCAGGTAGTGTTTGACATCCATCGCCGCCGGCGCCAGCAGATGGGCGCGGCCGATCGCGATGCCGCGTGAAACCGGAATGCCATGTAAGGTGAAGGATGCCATCTGGTCGCCCAATTTTATACATTGTGGGGCAGAGTCCAACGGCTACCCTGTTCCCAACTGACTAGATAAAACGCTTAAATTACAAAAAATAATTGGGCAGTGTCCGGACACGCGTCTCGGCGTGTACGGTCACAAATCAGGATCATTCCCCCTCGCCGAACTTGTCTTGAATCAACTGATATAAGGCATCAAAGCAGGTCTTCTCGTCTTCGCCCTCGGCTTCCAGCAATATCGTGCTGCCCTTGCCGGCTGCCAGCATCATCACGCCCATGATCGACTTGGCGTTGACGCGGCGCTTGTTGCGGGTCATCCAGACTTCACTTTTGAATTTGCTTGCCAGTTGCGTAAATTTGGCTGACGCGCGAGCGTGCAAGCCGAGTTTATTGATGATTTCGATTTCTTGTTGAATCATTTGTCTTTTATCTAATATTGGATTTATTGAAAGACCCGGCCCTGACAGACAAACACTTAATGCGCCACGCGTACCCGGTTATCGACCCTGACCGCCCCGCCCTGGCCGCCCGCCAGCGCCATTTCAGTCACCACGTCGAGGGTATCGTTGCGATAGGTCAAGGCGCGCAGCAGCATCGGCAGGCTGATGCCGGCAATCACCTGGGTCTGGTTGCCGGTGCAAAACGGCAGCGTGCAATTGGATGGCGTACCGCCCATGACGTCGGTAATCACCAGCACCCCCGAACCATCGTCCAGGCGCGCCGCGGCCTGCTTGGCCAGTTTCTGCACTTCGACAGGATTCTGGTCGGCGACCACATCGATTGCTTCGAGCCGCTCCGGCATCTGGCGAAACACGTGAGAGGCAGCTGCGATGAATGCCTGGCCCAGAGGGGCGTGGGTTAAAAGGAGAATGCCAATCATAGTTTCAATTTCAAATCCGGCTTGCGGATTCGTCCCGGTTTACAACGGTTTTACAGCAACGACCGTCCTGGTCTGCAGCTTTGGCTGCCAGTGACCAAGACAACAAAATAAGTTACAGCGCTGCTTCCAGCGCATCGATAAACATCTCGGCAACATCAAAACCGGCCTGCTGTTTAATTTCCTGAAAGCAAGTTGGGCTGGTGACGTTGACTTCGGTCAGATAATCGCCAATCACGTCTAATCCTACCAGTAACAGGCCGCGCTGTGATAACACCGGCCCAAGTGCTTCGCCGATTTCGCGGTCGCGCGCCGTCAGCGGCTGGGCGACGCCGATGCCGCCGGCCGCCAGGTTGCCGCGCACTTCGCTGCCTTGGGGGATCCGCGCCAGCGAATAGGGCACGACTTTACCGCCAATTACCAGTACGCGCTTGTCGCCAGCGACTATTTCCGGGATGAAACGCTGGATCATGATGGTGCGGTGGCCGTTGTCGGTCAGGGTTTCGATGATCGAGCCCAGGTTCAAGCCATCCTGCCGCACCCGGAAAATGCCGGCGCCGCCCATGCCGTCGAGCGGCTTCAGGATCACGTCCTGGTGTTCCGCGTGGAAGGCGCGCAAGCGGACCGCATCGCGCGTCACCAGGGTCGGCGAGGTGTATTTGGAGAATTGGGCAATCGCCAGCTTTTCATTGTGGTCGCGGATCGCCTGCGGTTTGTTGAATACCCGCGCACCTTGTGTTTCCGCCAATTCCAGCAGATAGGTGGTGTAGATGTATTCCATGTCGAAAGGCGGATCCTTGCGCAGCAGGATCGCATCGAACTCCGACAGGAACATGGCCGACGGCGCACTGGCCCGGTACCAGTCCTTGTCGTCCCCGGTCAGGCTGACCCGGATCACGTTGGCGGTAACGACCCCGCTTTCCAGCGCCATGTCCTTTTGCTCGAACGCATAGATGGTATGGCCGCGCTTGACGGCTTCCACCATCATGGCGTAAGTCGAATCCTTATACGTCTTGAAGGTATCGAGCGGATCGGCAAGGAAAGCAATTTTCATTTTTCAGGCCCTATGGTTGTCAGGACAGCGCATTAATATTCTTCCGGATTCGGATCGGTCTTTTCCATTTCCAGCGAAGCCGCCAGCAAACCGAGGCGCGCTACCACGCCATACATATAGAAGCGGTTCGGCGCGGTAGTGCCGGGTTTGGCCAGCATATCGGGCAGCGCGTGCTGCTGGGCAAAGGCCAGCGGCACGAAATGGGCGCCCGGCGCGTTCAGGTTTTCGTTGATGCCGCGCTCGGCATGCACCCGGTAGAAACCGCCGACCACATAACGGTCTATCATGTACACCACCGGTTCCGCCACCGCGTCGTTGATATGCTCGAAAGTATGCACGCCTTCCTGGATGATCAGGTCGTGGATTTCGCCGCCGGCCTTGCCCAGCGACAGCTTCTCGCGCTGCTTGCGGCTCAGGTCCTTGATCTGGCTGACGTCGGTCACGCTCATCACGCCCATGCCGTCAGTGCCGGCGTCGGCCTTGACGATCACGAACGGTTTTTCGGTGATCCCGTATTCCTTGTATTTCTTGCGGATCTTGGCCAGCAGCGAGCTGACGCTGGCGGCCAGCTTGTCGTCGCCGTCCACCGCCTGGAAATCGACCTGGTCGACCTTGGCGAAGAACGGATTCAGCATCCACGGATCGACATCCACCAGCTTCGAGAATTTCTTGACCACCTCATCGTACGCCGTGAAATGGTTGCTCTTGCGGCGCACGGTCCAGCCGGCGTGCAGCGGCGGCAACACATTCTGCTCGTTCAGGTGCTCCAGTATCGACGGCGTGCCGGAAGACAGATCGTTATTGAGCAAGATGGTGCAAGGGTCAAAATTCTTCAAACCCAGGCGGCGGCCGTTGGCGGAGCGCTCCAGCGGCTCCAGCGTGATGGTGCTGCCGTCCGGCAATTCGATCGTTTGCGATTCTTTCACGCTTTCATCGAGCGTGCCCAGCCGTACATGCAACCCGGTCTGGCGGAAAATCTGCATCAGGCGCGCTACGTTCTGCAAATAGAAAGTATTGCGTGTGTTCAGTTCCGGCAGCAGCAGCAGGTTTTTGGCGTCCGGACAATACTTTTCGATGGCAGCCATGGCCGCCTGTATCGCCAGCGGCAACATTTCGGGTGAAAGATTGCTGAATCCGCCCGGAAACAGGTTGGTGTCCACCGGGGCCAGCTTGTAGCCAGAATTGCGCAGGTCGACCGAGCAATAGAACGGCGGCGTGTGCTCTTGCCATTCCATCCGGAACCAGCGCTCGATAGCCGGCGTGGCTGCGAGGATTTTCTTTTCCAGATCGAGCAAAGGGCCGTTCAGGGCGGTGACAAGGTGGGGAACCATATAAAACTTTCTTTTGGGAACTATGCAGCAAACTTGCGCAATTGCCTGTGGCAGAAATGTCTTTCAGGACTTCCATGACAGGCAAGAGACGCAGATTCTAACGGGAAATGCATTATTTCGCCGCTTAACCGGTGAGAAACCGCCGGGATGCCCTCCACGGCGATGCTCCGGCAAGCGCGTCCATGAGCCAAGTTTACATCGGGCCGGTCACGGATTTTTAAAGTCCCGGAAAAACAAAAAAAGCGCCGTCGGGCGCTTGCAAAACATATCATATTATCATCGGATCCGGCCGCACCGGCCTTGCTCCCCCAAGTATCAGATCCGTTTGTACATGAAGCTGCTGTCGCTCAGCTTGCCCGTGGTCGAACGGGCATAGGCGGGAACGATGCCTGCCAGTTCAAATCCCAGCGTGTTGTACAAGGATTCCGCCGCATCGCCGGTGCGCGTCTCCAGGAACAGCAGGGAGCGGCCGTCGGCGCGCGCAATCGCTTCGGTCTGTTGCATCAGTAAGCGTGCGACGCCTTTGCGCCGCACGTCGGGGTGCACCAGCAGCTTGGAAATCTCGGCGCGGTGACGGCCGTTGGCCGGCGCCGCCAGCACCAGCTGTACGGTGCCGACGATCTGGCCGGCAAAACGCGCCACCAGCAAACGCCGGCCGCCGCTCACCAGCGAGCCGCTGACGCCGTACCAGAATGAGAAGGCATCTTCGGCATTCGGCGTTTCCAGGAATCCGATGCTGGCGCCCTGCTCCACGCAAGCCATCAGGATATCAGTGAGCGGGCCCACCACCTGATCGAACTGGTTCGCCTTGACGTCTTCAACCGTGCATGCGGTCAGGCGTTGCGGGGTGATGGTCGGGTCCAAGCTGAAATCTCCTGAAACGGCTACGGCAAAAAAACAAAATCCCAGGGCATGCCTGGGATTACATCTAACATCGCGCCGGATAGCCAATGCTGCAGCTATCCGGCACGCTCAGGCAAGACTTAATCGTGCTTAATCGTGATACGCAGATTCGCCATGACTGGAGATATCCAGGCCTTCGCGTTCTTCTTCTTCGGTCACACGCAAGCCCATGACGATGTCGACCAGCTTGAATGCGATCAGCGAAACCACGCCCGACCAGACCAGGGTGGTCAGTACGCCTTCAAACTGGATCCACAGCTGGCCGGGGATCGAATAGTCTGGCGTGACTGCATTGGCGACGTAGTCATAGATGCCGGTGCCGCCCAGGCTAGGCGCAGCGAACACGCCGGTCAGCAAAGCACCCAGGATACCGCCGACGCCATGCACGCCGAACACGTCCAGCGCATCGTCCGCACCCAGCAAGCGTTTCAGGCCGGTGACACCCCACAGGCAGATGAAACCTGCCAGCAAGCCCATGATCAGCGCACCCATCGGGCCGACAAAACCGGCAGCAGGCGTAATCGCCACCAGGCCTGCGACAGCACCCGAAGCGCCGCCCAGCATCGAAGGCTTGCCCTTGCCGATCCATTCACCGGCGCTCCAGCTCAATACCGCAGCGGCAGTCGCCAGCAAGGTATTGATGAAAGCCAGTGCGGCGCTGCCGTTGGCTTCCAGCGCGGAGCCGGCGTTGAAACCGAACCAGCCGAACCACAGCAGCGAGGCGCCGACCATGGTCAGGGTCAGGCTGTGCGGCTTGAACGCTTCCTTGCCGAAACCGACACGCTTGCCGATCACGTACGAACCGACCAGGCCGGCGATAGCGGCATTGATATGCACCACGGTGCCGCCGGCGAAATCAAGCGCGCCTTTCTGGAACAGCCAGCCGCCGGTAGCAGTCAGTTTTTCTGCAGCGGCAGCATCGGTGAAGCCATCCGGACCAGGCCAGAACCAGACCATATGCGCCATCGGCAGATAGGCGAAAGTGAACCACAAGACAGTGAACACCAGGATCGCGGAGAACTTGGCGCGCTCGGCGAAAGCACCGATGATCAGGGCGCAGGTAATCGCGGCAAACGCGCCTTGGAACACTACGTACGCAAACTCAGGCACCACAACGCCTTTGCTGAACGTGGCGGCGGCGGAATCCGGCGTCATCCCATGCAAGAACAGGCGGCTGAAACCCCCGAAGAACGCATTGCCTTCGGTGAACGCGATGCTGTAGCCGTAGAGTATCCACAGCACGATGATCAGCGAGAACACGGTGAAACACTGCATCAGCACCGACAGCATGTTCTTGCTGCGCACCAGGCCGCCGTAGAACAGGCCCAGGCCCGGCAATGTCATCAGGATCACGAACGCCGTACATACCAGCAACCAGGCGGTATCGCCCTTGTTCGGCACCGGCGCTGCCGGCGCGGCAGCGGCAGCAGCGGGAGCGCTGGCTGCCGGTGCGGCTGCGGCCGGCGCTGAAGCGGCTGGCGCGGCGACCGCTGCTGCAGGCGCATCGGCGCTGGCTGCTACGCTTGCGCTAGCACTTGCTGATGCTTCGTCGGCGGCTGACGCCGGCAACATGGAAGTAGCCGCGATCAGCGTGCAAGCCGCCAAAATCGTAGCAAACGTACTTTTGATGTTCATATTTTTTATCCCCTTAGATTGCATCTTTGCCGGTTTCACCGGTACGAATACGAATAACTTCCTGCAGATCAAATACAAAAATCTTGCCGTCGCCGATCTTGCCGGTGCGGGCCGCGTTTTCAATCGCTTCCACCGCCTGCTCCAGGATGCTGTCGTCCACCGCCGCTTCGATTTTTGTCTTCGGCAAAAAATCGACCACGTACTCGGCACCGCGGTACAGCTCAGTATGCCCTTTCTGGCGGCCGAAACCCTTGACCTCGGTCACGGTAATGCCTTGCACGCCAATCGCCGAAAGCGCTTCGCGCACCTCGTCGAGCTTGAATGGTTTGATGATTGCTGTAATCAGTTTCATGTCGGCCTCGTGTTGTTTTGTGGGGCGGCGCCTGGCGCCGCGTTGCTGCTGTCCAGTTGCGGGTTAATTGCCGTTGATCAGAAGGTCTTCGCTACCGAAAACACTACCCCGTCGCGACCCAGGTTCTTGCCGCCCGGGCTGACATACGCGTTGTCCTTGGCATTGGTGCCGATATAAGCCAGCCCCAAAGTCACGCCTGCCAGCTGCTCGAAGGTCTTGGTAGCGCCGATTTTCCAGTCGGTGTAACTGTAAAAGCTGGCGTGTTCCACAGTCTGGTGGCCAACGTGCAGTCCCAGCGTGACGCCCGCGCCGACATCGATATTGGCGCCTGCATCGTAGTAAGCGCTGCCCTTGCTGTCGACGGTGCCGAACAGGTTGGTCAGCGCATGCGAGTATTTGAAGTAGGCCGGACCGTAGCCGAGCTGCCCGTACAGTTCGAAGGTATTGGCGTTGCGGCCGATCTGGCTGTAGTTGTTGGTCGGGTAGTAGTAATACAGGCCGCCCACGTCATATGTGAAACCGCCCGGCAGCTCGCCGCGCTTGCCGGCGTAGATGTCCCATTCAATCGAACCCTTGCCGCCGGTGCCGGTGTTGGCGGTGTCGACAGCATCCTTGATCCACTTGATATTGGACAGCCAGGTCCCCGCATACAGCCCGGTCGGGTTATTGGTGTAGTCCGCTCCGCCCTGTATCGCCGGGTCCAGACGCGTTTGCGAGATGCCGCGGAAGCGGTAGTCGCTGACCGCGCCAATGTTGTAACTGATCTCGTTATCCGGCTTGGCGTCTTCGGCATGGGCGAGACCTGCGGAGAAACTTGCTGCTATTGCTGCGGCTAAAATCAGCTTTTTCATGGATGTCCCTGTTGGTATGTTGAATGAAAAACCGCTAAATCAGTACTCCTCGAACTTTCCATAGCAGAACCCATGCCAACTGTGCCGACTGCCATTTTTTCGATGGCTAGCGCCCCTTGTGGGGCGTTTTATCCACTGCTTTTGCTGATTGTTAATCAAGGGATGTGCTTGCACAAAAATATCCGCAAGAAAATGCACCACAATAAGGCAGGTATTTAAAGAAGCTTCGTTTTGGTGCAAAAATGCAGAATGAAGAACTACATGACAGACTGTAGTTGGCTACAAATCAAGTCCAGGCTTGTTGCAGGGACAATAGCGCAAGCCGGGAACGGAGATTTTTGAGAAGGTCCCGACATACTGGCGCGGTGATGCAATCCTCGCGTTGGACCCATAAATATAATCAATCTTGGCTCTTTGATGATTCCGACTTGCCGGGCTACGATAAACACTGTTTTTCACTCACGGCATTTAACCCAACGCATTCCCACAGGAGGTCATCTTGACATCTGCACCACGCCCGCCGATCCAGATCAAGCCGCTCAGCGAGCAGGATTTCGCCGCCTGGCAGCCGCAGTGGCAGGGTTACCAGGATTTTTATGAAGTCGATATCCCGCAAGCTACGCGCCTGGTGACCTGGCAGCGCCTGCTTGATCCCAAGGAACCCGCGTTCGGCGCGCTGGCGATGGCCGATGGCAAAGCAGTCGGCCTGGTCCACTGGATTTTCCACCGCTCCTGCTGGACAGTGGAAGATTCCTGCTACCTGCAAGACCTGTACGTCGCGCCGCAACAGCGCGGCGCCGGCGTCGGCCGCCTGCTGATCGAGCATGTGTATGCGCAAGCCAAAGCTGCCGGCGGCACCCGCGTGCACTGGCTGACGCACGAAACCAACAGCACCGCCATGCAGTTGTACGACCGCATCGCGCAACGTTCCGGTTTCGTACAGTACCGAAAGCAAATCACTTGATGAGAGAAGCAAGGCAGTAATGACTTAAACCGCCCCGCCGGATCAGAATTCCGATGTCGGGTTTGCCTGTATCGGTTATCATTTTTCTTATTTACCTCGAAGGGCCGATCATGAACAAACCCAACTTTTTTGACGACATCCAAGCCAAGATCAACCAGGCCATCGAAAATTCTCCCGCCAAGGATATCGAGAAAAACGTCAAGGCCATGCTGGGCCAGGGTTTCTCCAAGCTGGACCTGGTCACACGGGAAGAATTCGACGTACAAGCCCAGGTGCTGGCAAGCACCCGTGCCAAACTTGAAGCGCTTGAAGCTCGCGTTACCGAGCTTGAGGCGCAACTGAAACGCCCATGACAGGGACCTCGAAAAACCGTCGCGAGCGGCGCAAGGTCAGCAGGAGAAGCGCAACCGTACGAAAGTACGGTGAGCATCGCAGTGCTGAGATTGCGTCGCGCAGCAGGTTTTCCGAGGCTCCCTAACCGCGCCAGTGACGCTGGCGGTGCTAAAAAGCCGGGCGCTGGCAGGCATGCAAGCGCCCGCAGTCACGGTTGAAGTCCAC